>JAFAUQ010000022.1 GCA_019243195.1 Hyphomicrobiales bacterium | reverse complement strand
TTGACCGGATCGACTTCGAGGATCTGCACCTCGACCTCCTGAGAGGTCGAGACGATCTTGCCGGGGTGCACGTTCTTTTTGGTCCACGACATTTCCGAGACGTGGATGAGCCCCTCGATGCCGGGCTCGAGCTCCACGAACGCGCCGTAGTCGGTGATGTTGGTGACGCGCCCCTTGTACCGGGCGCCGACCGGGTACTTGGCCTCGATGCCCTGCCACGGATCGTCGAGCAATTGCTTCATCCCGAGCGAGATGCGGTGGGTCTCGTGGTTGATCTTGATGATCTTGACCTTCACCTGCTGGCCGATGTTGAGCACCTCGGTCGGGTGATTGACGCGCCGCCACGCGATATCGGTGACATGCAGCAGGCCGTCGATGCCGCCGAGATCGACGAACGCACCGTAGTCGGTGATGTTCTTGACGACGCCGTCGATGACCTGACCTTCCTCGAGATTCTGCACCAGCTCCTGACGCTGCTCGGCGCGCGTCTCTTCGAGCACCGTGCGGCGCGACACGACGATGTTGCCGCGGCGGCGATCCATTTTGAGGATTTGGAACGGCTGCGGCTGGTTCATCAGCGGGCTCACGTCGCGGATCGGCCGGATGTCGACCTGGCTGCGCGGCAGGAACGCCACGGCGCCGTCGAGATCGACGGTGAAGCCGCCCTTGACCTGATTGAAGATGACGCCCTGCACCTTCTCGTTATTCTGAAACGCCTTGTCCAGCTTGCCCCAGCTTTCCTCGCGGCGCGCCTTGTCGCGCGAGAGCACGGCTTCGCCGAGCGCGTTCTCGACCCGCTCGAGGTAGACCTCGACGGTGTCGCCGATTTTCAATTCGTTTTGCCGCCCTGGTCCGGAAAATTCCCGCAGCGGCACGCGGCCTTCGGTCTTTAGCCCGACATCGATGACGGCGAGGTCCTTTTCGATGCCGACGACGGTCCCCTTGATGACGGAACCTTCCTGCAAATTGCCGTGGTCGAAGGATTCTTCGAGCATCTTGGCAAAATCTTCGCGCGACGGCGCGGCAACAGCACTGGCGGTGGCGGCCATGAAATCTCCTGAACGGGCGACCGGCGGCTTGCGTTGCGGGCGCCCCTTCCGTTCGGGCCGAAGGCCCCGTAGACCTTCGACTGCCGCCGTTTCCGGCGGGCCGGCCCGATCAACCGAACGGTCGGGACGATTTTCTTTAAAGGGCTGGCCGACGCGCGCGGCGGGAACACCCGAACGCCGACGCCGCTGCATTCCTAACCCGAACCCCAACGTGGGGTTCCGGTTGGGAAAAGCAACGTTGCCGGATTAGCCCGTTCGAGCCGTCTGGACGATGTCGATGGCGGCCCGAACGGCCGCGTCTATATCCAAATGCGTGGTATCGAGCAAGTGCGCATCGGGCGCCGCCGCGAGCGGCGCGACTGCGCGGGAGCGGTCGCGTTCATCGCGCTTTTCGATGTCGGCGAGGATTTCTACTTCGTTTACGGCGAGGCCTTGCGCCGCCAGTTCGCGCGCCCGGCGACGGGCGCGCTCCTGCGCGCTCGCCGTGACAAAGATTTTCACATCCGCATTGGGCGCGATCACCGTGCCGATGTCACGCCCGTCGAGCACTGCGCCGGGCGGACGCGTGGCGAACGCGCGCTGATAATCGACGAGCGCGGCACGGACCTCGGGAATTGTCGAGACGATCGACGCGGCCTCGCCGACTGCATGGCCCTTGAGCGCCGCTTCGTCGAAGCGCGCCGGATCGAGCGTGCGGGCCGCCGCGCTCGCGCGGGCGCGGTCGGTCAGCGGCGCGCCTTCGTCGAGCAGCGTCTTGGCGACCGCGCGGTAGAGCAGGCCGGTGTCGAGGTGGCGCAACCCGAAATGGGCCGCGAGATGCTTGCCGAGCGTGCCCTTGCCGGACGCGGCAGGCCCGTCGATCGCGATGATCACTCTTACCCTCCCCTGGAGGGCCTGGAGGGGGAGGGTCGCGCGCGGAAGGCGCGCGGGGTGGGGTGAACGCCGCAGGCGGCGCGGGTCATGCTAAATCGCCGCCGAGCGAACGCATCAGCTCCACGAAGCCGGGGAAGCTCGTCGCAATGAAGGCGGCATCGTCCGCCTTCACCGGTTCGTCGCTCGCGAGCCCGAGCACCAGCGCCGACATCGCAATGCGATGGTCCATGTGGGTCTCGACAAGCCCGCCGCCGCGCACCCGGCCCTTGCCGTGCACGATCAGATCGTCGCCTTCGATCTCCAAGGCAACACCGTTGCGGGTGAGCAGCGCAGCCGTGGCGGCGAGCCGATCGGATTCCTTGACGCGCAATTCCTTGAGGCCGCGCATGCGTGTCGTGCCCTCGGCGAAAGCGGCAGCGACCGCAAGGATCGGATATTCGTCGATCATGGTGGGAGCGCGCGCGGCCGGCACGTCGACGGCGGAAAGCTCCGATCCACGCACGCGCAGATCCGCCACGTCTTCGCCGCCCTCGTGCCGGCGGTCGAGCACCTCGATGCCGGCCCCCATGTCCATGAGGGTGGTGAGCAGACCGCCGCGCAACGGGTTGGTCATTACGCCTTCGAGCACGAGGTCCGATCCGGGCACGATCAGCGCCGCCACCAGTGGGAACGCCGCCGAGGACGGATCGGCCGGCACGCGCACGTGTGCTGGCGCAAGCTCCGGCTGGCCGGTCAGCGTGATGCGCCGGCCGTCGTTGCCGTGTGGCTCGACCGCGACCTCGGCGCCGAACAGGCGCAGCAGGCGCTCGGTGTGATCGCGCGTCGCTTCCTTCTCGATGACGGTCGTCGTCCCGGGCGCGGCGAGACCCGCGAGCAGAACCGCCGATTTGATCTGCGCCGAAGGCACCGGCACCTCGTAGACGATCGGGATCGGATCCACGGCGCCGCGCAAGGTGGCTGGCAGCCGCCCGCCATCGCCGATCTCGGTTGTCTCGGCGCCCATCTTCGCCAGCGGATCGAGGATGCGCCGCATCGGCCGCGTGCGCAGGCTCGCATCGCCGTCGAACACGGCTGTGATCGGGCAGCCGGCAACCGCCCCCATGGCGAGGCGGCAGCCGGTCCCGGAATTGCCGAAGTCGAGCGGCGCGCGCGGCTCGGCAAAGCCACTCACGCCCACGCCGCGGATGCGCCAAGCCTGCTCGCTTGTGCGCTCAAGCGTCGCCCCGAGCGCTCGCATGGCGTTGGCGCTGCTTATGGCGTCTTCGCCCTCGAGCATGCCTTCGATCCGGGTCTCCCCTACCGTCAGGGCGCCGAAGATCAGGGATCGCACCGAAATCGACTTGTCGCCGGGCACGCGCACGCGGCCCTTGAGCGGCCCCGAGCGGCGGGAGGTCAAGGGAGCAAGGGGCAAGGCGTGCTGCATCGCGACGGCTATCCGGCAATTTCGTTGGATTTCGTCGGATCACTAGCACCCTTGGGGCGATGCGTCATCTCGCCGGGGCCGGAGCGGGCGCGCTTGACAGCCGCCCCGCAAGGGGCCAAGGGAAGCGCCGTTTTTTCGGCCGAAAGGATCAGCGATCGTGGCGAAACCCGAGCTCGGCACCAAGCGCCTGTGCGCCGGCTGCGGCGCGAAGTTTTACGATCTCAACAAGGATCCGATCATCTGCCCGAAATGCAGCACGGTATTCCAGGTTGCGCCGAGCGCGCGCCCACGGCCCGACGCGGCCCGCGCGCCGGTCGCCGAGGAAGAGGTTGCGGCACCCGAGGTGCCCGAGGCCGAGTTCGTGTCGCTGGAAGAGGCCGACAAGGAGACCGAGGGCGCCAAGTCGCCGGTGCTCGAAGGCGATGAGGACGTGGAAGTCGAAGAAGAGCCGATGGACGACGGCGCCTTCATCGTGCCGGAGGAAGAAGAGGAAGACGACGTCACCGACATCATCGGCGAGGGCCGCGAGAACGACGAGGAAACCTGACGACGGACGACGGAGAACGGAGGACAGATCAGCAAACTCGATCCGTCGTCCGTCATCTGTCCTCTGATGGGGCCATAGCTCAGTTGGGAGAGCGCTTGAATGGCATTCAAGAGGTCGGCGGTTCGACTCCGCCTGGCTCCACCAAGTTTCAAGTCACTGACGTGCTGCTTCAACAAATAAAAATGTCATCCTTCGAGACGTCCGCTCGCTGCCGCGAGCGGACCCTCAGGATGACGGCTCAGCAGCTTACTGCGTCTTCATTCGCGCCTTCACCGGATCCTTGACGTTCGGGATTTTCTCGAACTCGACGTTGCGCAATTGGCCGCCGACCTTTTCGACGCGGCGGATGTAGATCGTCTGGACGATGTCGCGCGTCTCCGGGTCGATCGAGACGGGGCCGCGCGGGCTCTCCCAGGCCATGCCCTTGGCGGCGGCGAGGAGTGACTCCGGATCTGTCTTGCCGCCGGTCTTCTTCACCGCTTCGTAGATCAGATGCATCCCGTCGTAGCCGCCGGTGGCGAAGAAGTCGGGGTTGCGCTTGAACGCGTCGTTGAACGCCTTGACGTATTCTTTGTTCTCCTTGGAGTCGTGATTGTAGTCGTAATGGAACGACGTGATGATGCCGAGCCCGGCATCGCCCATGCTGGCGAGCGCGTTCTCCTCGGTGATCTCGCCCTGGCCGAGCACCTTCGTCTTGCTCGTATCGATCCCGACGTCCTTGAGAGCCTTGGCAAAGGCCGCCGGCTGCGCGCCGCCCGGCACGAATACGAAAATCGCCTCGGGGTTGGCGTCCTTGGCGCGCTGGAGATAAGGCGCGAAGTCCGGGATGTTCACCGGGAACCGCACGGAGCCGACGACTTCGCCACCCGCCTCCTTGAAGGCGCGCTGGAACGCGGCCTCCGCGTCGTGCCCGGGCCCGTAGTCGGAGACCATCGTGTAGACTTTCTTGATGGCGCTCTTGTAGGCCCACGCCGCCAACGGTTCGGTGGTCTGCGGAATGGTGAGCGAGGTGCGCACCATGTAGGGCGACTTGATCGTGATGATCGCGGTCGCGGCATTCATCACCACCATGAACTTCTTCGCCTCCTCCGAGACCGCGGCCGCCGACATGGCGTTGGGCGTGAGCAGGAAGCCGGCGAGGACATCGACGTTGTCGCGCACCACGAGCTCCTGGGCGAGGCGCTTCGCCACGTCCGGCGCGACGCCGCCGGTGTCGCGGCGGATGATCTCGATCTTGCGGCCGGCGACCGTGTCGCCGTGCTGCTGCACATAGAGCTTGATGGCATTGTCCATCTGCGTTGCGCCGTCGGCGAACTGCCCGGAATAGGGCAGGATGACGCCGATCTTGAGCGGCTGCTGGGCGTGCGCGCCCGTGGCTGCAAACATGGCGGCCAGAGCGCATAGGGCAAACCTTATTGTTTTACGCATATGTCTCCTCCCGAGGTGACGGCGGAGCTTATATGCGCGGGACGAACGCGCGGCAATCCGGCTGAAGGGAAGAATCGCGGCCGCGACAAACGGCCAGAACCGCGGTCGTTAGTCGGCCATGAACTCTTCGGCGGTGTAGATTGCCTCGAACGCAATGCCGCGCTTCTTGAAATTATCCACCGCACCTTCCAGCCGGTCGACGATCGAAAGAACAAGCACGATGTTGGCGCCCTCGGCCTTCGCCGCCTCGACGGCGGTCGTCGCCGATCCGCCGGTGGTGGTCACGTCTTCGAGGATGACGACGTTCTTGCCGGCAAGGCTCTCGGCGGTGCCTTCGATGCGCCGCTGGGTGCCATGGTCCTTCACCTGGGCGCGCACGAAGAAGCCGGGGATCGGGCGCCCGCGCTGGTGGCTGAGCATGGCGATCGAATTGACCAGCGGCACCGCGCCGATCGCCAAGCCGCCCACGTAGTCCACCTTGAACCTCTCGATGCGATCGAGCATCAGTTCGGCGATCCAGGCGGCGCCGGCCGGATGAAACATCGTCGGCTTCATGTCGAAGTAATAATTGGTGCTGCGGCCGGACGCGAGCATCTTGCTGCCGCGGCTGAATGAGCGCGCCTTGATCAGCGCGAACAGGTTGCTGCGAGTGTCGGACGCGGCACGATCCTCCCTGCTGACGCGCATCGGCTGCATGGTCGTCCCCTGTGGATTGCTCGCGCGCTTATAGCCCCGTCGGGCCGGGTGAACAACGAAGCCGCGCGGCGCCGCGGCGTTTGTTCACAGCCAATTGAGGAATGACCCTCCCCAGAACCCACTCCGTCTGGCAAATACCCCCC
>JAFAUQ010000008.1 GCA_019243195.1 Hyphomicrobiales bacterium | reverse complement strand
TGAGCCAGAGCGTGAGCCCGACGCTGCCGGTCTGGGTGAGCCCGGTGAGACAGGAGACCACCATGCTGCGCGGATATTTGAACAGCTCACGCCACGACACCCGCTCGACGGCCGGAGCGACCGACGGCAGATCGATCGCCTTCGGGTCGACCTGCAGCGCCCAGGTGAGGGATTTACGCGCCTCGTCGAGCCGGCCCTTGCCGATCAGCCAGTGCGGCGACTCCGGCACCCAGACGCGGATGAGCAAGGTCAGCGCCGCCGGCAGCAGGCCGACGACAAACAAACCGCGCCAGCCAATGTAGTGTTCGAGATACGCACCGGTGAGCGCGCCGATAATCGTTCCCGCCGGCAGCAGCGAGGTGGTCAGCCCGGTGATCCAACCGCGCTTCGTGGCGGGGACGAACTCCTGCACGATCGCCACGTCGACGGTGTAAAGCCCGGTCACCCCCAGCCCGACGAAGAACCGGCACACGGCGAGGAAGACCCAGCCGTGCTCGGGCGTGAGCGCCATCAGGCCGGTCGGGATCGAGAAGTTCAGGACCGTGAGAATCATCACCTTGCGGCGGCCGATCTTGTCGGCCATCCAGCCCCAGAACAACGAACCGAGCGGCGCGGCAACGCCCGAGGCCAGCAAAACCAGACCGGATTCGCCGTAGGTGAGATTCCAGCCCTTGACCACGAAGGCGAGAATGAAGCCGATCAGATAGAAATCATAAAAATCCAGCATGTCGCCGAGGGTAGCGGCGGCGAATATCTTCCACTGGTTCCGCGTGAGCGACTTCTGTTGCTCCAGGTGATGCAGCATGGCGTGTCCTCCGGTGGCGCGGCGGACGCGGCGCGCGGGAGCAGTATTCTTGTGCCGGGAAACGTACGTCCCCAGATGATGTGACGCGGCGCGCCTAGTGTCCCGATTCCGAAGTTCGCCCGATCCTGCGGCACGCTCGGAAGCGAACTTCGGAATCGAAGGACACTAGCAACTCTATGATTCTAGTGCCGCTTTGAACCCGAAGTTCGCAACCGGACTCGCGGCAGCTGTCATGCGAACTTCGGGTTCGCGGCACTAGGCGGAGCCGCGTTCCCGACCGGTCAGCCAAATTTTCTTTAAGCGTCGTCCCGGAATGCCGGGACATTTTTTTCGATGCTGCCCCAAGTCGCACGACGGGACAAGTCGTCATTGCGAGGAGGCCGAAGGCCGACGAAGCAATCCAGGGCAGCGCGCACCGCCCTGGATTGCTTCGTCGCTTCGCTCCTCGCAATGACAGCCCCGAGGAACCTTCGCAGGGCCGCGCGCTTATCGGTCGAGGAACGCTGTCCATTCCACCAACTGTCGTAAGCCCGACGCGACGCGATGGCTCACCACGCTTCAGCGGCCGCTTCCCGCGCCGAACGTTTCGCCGCGCCGGCGAAAACGACGGTGACTTTCCGCGTGAACGGCACGAACCGCACCATCAACGTCGCCCCCTGGACCACGCTGCTCGATGCGTTGCGCGTCAATCTCGATCTCACCGGCACCAAGAAGGGGTGCGACCAGGGGCAGTGCGGCGCCTGCACCGTGCTGATCGGCGGGCGGCGCGTGCTCTCCTGCCTGAGCTTGGCGGTGATGCAGGACGGCGCCGAGGTCACGACCATCGAAGGCTTGGCCCGCGACGGCAAGCTGCATCCGCTGCAGCGGGCGTTCATCGACCACGACGCGTTCCAGTGCGGCTACTGCACGCCCGGCCAGATCTGCTCCGCCGTCGGGCTGATCAACGAGGGCAAGGCGCGTTCGCCGGACGAAATTCGCGAACTGATGAGCGGCAATATCTGCCGCTGCGGCGCGTACACGGCGATCCTCGCGGCGATCGAGGAAGTCATGGCGAACGGCCGCGCGCCGTCCGGGGGCGCCGCACGATGAATAATTTCGATTACGCGCGCGCCACGGATGTCGCCGACGCGGTGCGCCGGATCGCAGCCGATGCGAACGCGCGCTTCGTCGCCGGCGGCACCAACCTGGTCGACCTGATCAAGGAAGGCGTGGCGCGGCCGTCGCGCCTGATCGACATCACGCATCTTCCGCTCGACCGCGTCGAGGATGCCGCGGACGGCGGCTTGCGCATCGGCGCGCTGGTGCGCAACAGCGACCTCGCCTGGCACCCGCAGATCGAGGCGCGCTATCCGCTGCTGGCGAGCGCGCTTCTCGCCGGCGCCTCGGCGCAATTGCGCAACATGGCGACGACCGGCGGAAATCTGCTGCAGCGGACGCGGTGCTTTTATTTCTACGACACGACGACGCCGTGCAACAAACGCGAGCCCGGCAGCGGCTGCTCCGCGCGCGACGGCGTCAACCGCATGCACGCGATCCTCGGCGCGAGCGAACACTGCATCGCGGTGCATCCCTCCGACATGTGCGTGGCGCTCGCGGCCCTCGAGGCGCGCGTGCTGGCGACCGGGCCGGAAGGGGACCGCAGCATCCCGTTTGCCGAGTTCCACCGCCTGCCGGGCGACCGGCCGGAAATCGACACCACGCTGCGCGCCGACGAGATCATCACCGCGGTCGAGCTGCCGGCGAAATGCTTCGCCAAAAACTACAGCTATCTGAAAGTCCGCGACCGCCTGTCGTATGCGTTCGCGCTGGTGTCGGTCGCCGCCGCGCTCGACCTTGACGGCGGCAGCATCAAGGAAGCGCGGCTGGCGCTCGGCGGCGTGGCGCACAAACCGTGGCGTAACCGCGCGGCGGAAGATGCGCTCACGGGCGCGCCCGCGACGCGCGAGAGTTTTGCACGCGCGGCGGACGTTCTCCTGCGCGAGGCGCGCGGCTACGGCCACAACGATTTCAAGATCGATCTTGCGCGCCGCGCGATCGTGCGCGCGCTCACGCAGGCAGCGGCCGGCACGCCGCAGTCGCAAGCGGATAAGCGCATCAGGTGAGAACGCCGTGACCGCCACCAGCATCCTCGGCAAGCCGACTTCGCGCATCGACGGACGCGCCAAGGTCACTGGCGCCGCCAAATACGCCGCCGAGCACAACGTGCCGGAGCTGGCGCACGGATTTGTTGTCACGTCGGCGATCGCCAAGGGACGGATCGCGCAAATCGATATGGCCGACGCGCTCGCGGTGGACGGCGTCATTGCCGTGTTCACCCACTCCAACCGGCCGAAAATGGCGGCATCGCATGAGAAATACAGCGACGACGTCGCGCCCGCGGGCAAGCCTTTCCGCCCGCTCTACGACGATCGAATCTGCTTCAGTTTCCAGCCGATCGCGCTGGTGGTGGCGGAAGAACCGGAGATCGCGCGCTTCGCGGCTTCGCTGCTGCACATCGACTATGAACAAGAGCCACACGAGACCGATTTCGAAAAGCAGCGCGACCATGCCTTCGTCTTCAAAGGGGACGGCGAGAATCATTCGCACAAGCGCGGTAAGGCGGATAAGGCGTTCGCCGACGCGCCGGTGAAGGTCGCCGCCGAATACCGCATGGAGGTCGAACATCACAATCCGATGGAAATGTTCGGCGCCACCGCGGTGTGGGAGGGCGACGGCCGCATCACCGTCCACGACAAGACGCAAGGGCCGGTGAACTGCCGCGATTATCTCGCCAACGTGTTCGGGATGAAGGCCGACGAGCTGCGCGTGCTCAATCCCTACGTCGGCGGCGCATTCGGTTCCGGCCTGCGCCCGCAATACGAGCTGCCGCTCGCGGTGCTCGCCGCGCGCGCGCTCAAGCGCTCGGTGCGGGTGACGTTGACGCGCCAGCAGATGTTCGGGCTCGGCTACCGCGCGGGCAATATCCAATCGCTCAAGCTCGGCGCCGAACGCGACGGCCGGCTCACGTCGTTCGCCCACGAATTCATCGGCATGACCTCGCAATTCGAGGCGTTCCAGCGCACCTGCGTCGCGTGGTCGAGCCAGCTCTACAAATGCGCCAATACCGACCTCGTTCAGAAGCTCGTCCGGCTCGACCAGAACTCGCCGTGCGACATGCGCGCGCCGGGCGGCTGCGAAGGCGTCTACGCGATCGAATGTGCCATGGACGAGCTTTCTTATGCGGCGAATATCGATCCGCTCGAGCTGCGCCTGGTCAATTATTCCGACCGCGACCAGATGGAGGATAAACCTTACAGCAGCAAAGAATTGCGCGAATGCTACCGGCAGGCGGCAGAGCGGTTCGGCTGGTCCAAACGCAACCCGCGGCCGCGTTCGATGAAGGACGGCCACGAGCTCGTCGGCTGGGGCATGGCGAGCGGCATCTGGGAGGCGATGCAGCTCGAGGCGAGCGCGCGGGCGGTGCTCGGCGCCAACGGCAGTCTCGAAATCGCCAGCGCCACCGCCGACATCGGGCCCGGCACCTACACCATGATGGCGCAGCTTGGCGCCGAACTGATGGGCGTGCCGCTCGACAACGTGACGGTCAAGCTCGGCGATTCCGACCTGCCGCAGGCGCCGGTCGAAGGCGGCTCGTTCACGACGGCGTCGGTCGGCAGCGCGATCGCGGCCGCGTGCCGCGCGGTGCAGAAGGATTTGCTGCGGGTGGCGCAGAAGGCGGCCGGCTCCCCGCTCAAGGGCGCGAAGTTTGCCGACGTGGAGTTTGCCGACGGCCGGATTCGCCGCAAGGACGGCGGCGCCGAAGTATCATTCGCCGACGCGATGCGCGCGGGCAAACTCGACCGCATCGAGAAAGAAGCGAGCGCCGCGCCTAACGACAAGAGCAAATTCGCCCACTACACCCATTCGGCCATTTTCGCCGAGGTGAAGATCGACGAGGAGCTGGGCGTCATCCGGGTCACGCGCGTCGTGAACGCGGTCGCGGCCGGCCGCATCCTCAATCCGAAAATCGCCGGCAGCCAGATCCTCGGCGCGATCGTCGGCGGCATCGGCATGGCGCTGCACGAGGAGACCCTGACCGATCATCGCTTCGGCCGGTTCATGGTGCATAACCTCGCCGACTATCACGTGCCGGTAAATGCCGACGTGCACGGGATCGAGGTGATCTTCGTCGACGAGCAGGACGACGAGATCAACCCGCTCGGCGTCAAGGGCGTGGGCGAAATCGGCATCGTCGGCACCGCCGCGGCGATCGCCAACGCGATCTATCACGCCACCGGCAAGCGCGTGCGCGACCTGCCGATCACGATCGATAAGGTGATGCGGGCGTGAGCGCCGGTCATCCGGGCCGGCAATTAACGTCAGACGCGGGACGTGGCTGTTGCCGCTCTCCTTTGAAGTACTCGCTCAAATCGATGGTGAGATCGGCGGGTTGACCGAACCGAATCGCCGCGTTATGTTCCCTTTTCGTTCACCCATCTGTCCGGGTCCACCCCTTGCTCGTTTCCACATCGCCCAAAGCTGTGAACGGCGCATTGCGTACGGGCCAGCGCGCGAGCAATAGAGTTAGTACGGGACGACGAACCGCTCCGATAGCATCAGGCCTTAGGCGATCCGAGGGGGCGTTCGGCCAATGACCAACGCTCTATTTTACGGCGATAATCTCGACGTGCTTCGGAAAGCCATCCCGAACGAGTCGATTGACCTAATCTACCTGGACCCGCCGTTCAACTCGAATGCGTCCTACAACGTCCTTTTTAGAGCTCCATCGGGTAAACAATCCCAGGCCCAAATCGAGGCATTCGAGGACACTTGGCACTGGACCGCCGACAATGGCGCCGAGCTTGCTTTTGACGAAGTAATGCACAGCGGCAACGCCGAAGCTGCGAACATGCTCAAGGCCATTCGCTCGTTCCTAGGAGAGAACGACATGATGGCGTATCTCACTATGATGTCCGTACGGCTGCTCGAACTACATCGCGTTCTCAAATCGACGGGCTCAATGTACTTGCATTGTGACCCGACCGCGAGCCATTACCTCAAGCTCCTCATCGATTCGGTTTTTGGTCCGCGAAATTTCCGTACTGAGATCGCTTGGAAACGAAGCAGCGCGCACAGCGATACGAAGCAGGGACGACGCCAACATGGACGAATTCATGACACGCTTTTCTTCTATACGAAGAGCGAAGAATGGACGTGGAACCCGGTTTATACTCCCTACGACCGCGAGTACGTCGATGACTTTTATCGATTCGTAGAGGCAGGCACTGGTCGAAGGTACCGACTGGGAGATCTGACCGGCCCTGGAGGCGCGGCTAAGGGCAATCCATCTTACGAGGTGATGGGGGTTACTCGCTTTTGGCGGTATAGCAAGGAGAAGATGGACGAGCTGATCGGTGCCGGTCGCATCGTTCAAACCTCGCCAGGCGCCGTGCCGGCATATAAACGCTATTTGGACGAGATGCCTGGAGTTCCGTTGCAGGACGTTTGGTCGGATATCCACCCGATCGGCGCCCAAGCCCAGGAGCGGCTCGGTTATCCGACACAAAAACCGCTGGCATTGCTTGAGCGTATTCTATCTGCCTCCTCGAACGAGGGTGATCTTGTTCTCGATCCGTTTTGCGGCTGCGGTACTGCCGTGCACGCTGCGGAAAAGCTGAAACGGCGCTGGATCGGGATCGACGTCACGCATCTTGCCATCGGCCTGATCGAACGTCGGCTGAAGGATGCATTTCCAGCCATCAAGTTTGACATTCACGGAACACCAAAGGATTTCGCCGGCGCCGAAGACCTAGCGAAACGGGATAAGTTCCAATTCCAATGGTGGGCGGTCGGATTGGCCAACGCCGTACCGTATGGCGGCAGAAAGAAAGGTGCCGACACAGGAATTGATGGGTACTACTTTTGCAAGCCGGACGGAAAAAAGACGCAGGCGGGGATCGTTTCGGTCAAAGGGGGCGAGACGCTGCATCGGGACATGGTAAGCGATCTCCGCGGAGTTATGGAGCGCGAGGAGGCTCCGTTCGCCCTGATGATCACGTTACGCCAGCCGACCGCGCCGATGGTGAAGGAAGCGGCCTCCGCTGGATTTTTTGACACGCCGTTCGGCAAATTCCCATGATTACAGATCGCCACCGTCTCCGACATGCTCGCAGGTAAGTTGCCGAAATTACCGCCACAGGAAAAAGGCGGTGGATACAGGCAGGCGGGGCTTGAGGAGATGGCGAAGCAGTACAGGCTAATTTAGATCTGCCGACCGATGTTTGTTGCCCGCCTAATAATTCGCCGTTGGCCGCGCGCGCCACTCGCGTCGGGGATGCGTCGGCAGGTTTGACTCCGTCGACCGAGGTTGCGACCATCCTCGAAAGAGGACAGCGTCGATGGCGGGCGTGGCGTGGACGGAGTCCACGGTTGAATTTGTCGACTGGAGAATGCACTTGGCGCGCGGCGGCAGCGGCCGGCCGGCGCTGGTGCTGCATCACGACATCGGCACCCCGGACCGCCTCCCCTTCTATGACGCGCTCGCGGCGAAATACGACGTGCTGGTGCCGCACCATCCCGGTTACGGCCGGTCGGAACGGCCGGAGTGGATGCGCAGCGTGCGCGACATCGCCGTCGTCTACCGCGGTCTGCTCGGCGATCTCGGCGTCGAGAGAGCGGCGCTGATCGGCCTCGGTTTCGGCGGCTGGATCGCCGCCGAGATGGCGAGCATGGCGCCGCGCGACCTCGCCGCGCTGGTGCTGGTCGGCGCCATGGGGGTCAAGCCGCCGGAGGGCGACATCCTCGACCAGGCGATCATCGGCTACATCGACTATGCGCGGGCCGGCTTCCACGACCAGCAGGCGTTCGACCGCGTCTACGGCACCGAGCCCTCCAACGATCAGCTGGTCGCTTGGGATATCTGCCGGGAGATGAGCTTCCGCATCGCCTGGAAGCCCTACATGTACAGCCAGACCTTGCCGCATCTGCTCGGCGCCGTGCGCGCGCCGGCGTTGCTGGTGTGGGGCGCCGACGATAAGGTCGTGCCGGTGAGCGCCGGCCGGCGCTACGCCGCGGCGCTTCCCCACGCGAAGCTGCAGACGATCGCGGCGTGCGGCCACTGCGTCGACATGGAAAAACCCGAGGAACTCGCTGCGCTCGTCGCGCCCTTCCTTGGATAGACAGGCATCCGTCGCCAAGAGCGCACTGCAAACAACAAGAGCAAGCCCCCATGCACCTGATGTATTTCACCGAGCAGCCGATGTCGGCCTACTCCGAGCAGGCCGGCCGCGATTTCGGCGCCACCGCGCTGATGTTCCCCAACACGCACTTCGATCCGGCCGAAGGCTCGAGGCTCTATAACAATTACATCGAGCAGTATCAGCTCGCCGAGGCCGTCGGTGTCGACGGGATCATGCTCAACGAGCACCACAACGCGCCGTTCTGCATGCAGGCGAAGGCGAATATTTTCGCCGGCATCCTCGCCGCCATGACGCAACGGGTGAAGATCGTCATGCTGGGCAATCCGCTGCCGCTCGCTGAAAACCCGGTCCGGCTCGCCGAAGAGCTGGCGATGATCGACATGATTTCCAAGGGCCGCCTAGTCTCCGGCTTCGTGCGCGGCGGCGGGCAGGAGCAGCTGGCGACGGGCGTGAACCCCGCCTTCAACCGCGAGCGCTTCGAGGAAGCACACGAGCTGATCGTCAAAGCCTGGACTCAGCCCGGCCCGTTCCGCTTCGAGGGCACGCATTATCAGCACCGCGTGGTGAACCCGTGGGCGCTGCCGCTACAGAAGCCCTATCCGCGCGTGTGGGTCCCCGGCGTGATCAGCAAGGAAACCATCATCTGGGCGGCGCAGCAGCGCTATCCCTACATCGCGCTCAACACGTCGATCGCCGACACCAAGCGGATCTGGCAACTCTACGACAAGGTCGCCGAGGAAACCGGCTACACGGCCGGCCCGGAGAACCGCGGCTATCTGATCCAGGTGCACGTGTCCGACAGCGAGGAGAGAGCGGTCGCGAACGCCAGGGAGTTTCGCTGGATGCAGGGTGAATTCACCGGCCTCGCGCACCCGGTGTGGAGCACGCCGTCGGGCTACGGCTCGCCGAACAACCGCCGCGCCTTCGTCGAATTTTCCGCCGGCCGCCGGCCGAACCCGCGCGGCATCACCAGCTTCGAGCAGCAGATGGCGGACCTGCGCATCATCGCCGGGACGCCGAAGACCGTGGTGCCGAAGTTGCGCAAGATATTGGAGGAAACCCGGCCGGGCATCCTGGCGCTATGGGGCAACGACGGGAAGGTTAGCCAGAAGGATTCGCTCCTATGCATCAAGATGATCGGCGAGGAAGTCTTCCCGCAGATCCGCGAAATCGCCCGGGAGCTCGACCTCAAGAGCCCGTTCGAGGCCAACGCACCGGTGCACCTGAGGTATTCGACCGACCTGCGCAAGACCCAAGTGGCGGCGGAGTAACGCCGAGCCCGTAGGGTGGGCTCAAGGCCGCGCAGCGCAAGCGAAGCGACGCCGTGCCCACGCGGATGACGTCAAAAACACGGAACGAAGACGCGTGGGCACGCGCGCTGATCCCCGCTTTCGCGGGGAGCGCTTAGTTAGCCCACCCTACGGTGCCCATCGGCACGGTTCATACTTCGTTAACGAATCTCCCCCCGACGTTAACCAAAAAACATCGGCTGGAGACTAGAGTCTCTGCCGACGGAGGGCATCATGCTCAGCTCTTATCTCCCCGCTCCGCTCCGGCACGGCGGGATGGTCATATTGGTCGGGCTTGCGGTTTTTGCAGTCAGTTTCGCGGGCCTCTATGTCGTGGCGCCCGATTGGACCGCGGCCATCCATGCCGTTCCCGCCGTCCTGCTCGCCGTGATCGCGGCGGCGCTCATCGCCCAGGTCGCGATGAGCGCGACGCACGCCGTTCTCGCCCGGAATCTACGCCGGGAAAACGAGCAGATGCATCTCGCGATCGACAGCATGGCGCAAGGGCTGTGCATGTTCGACGCGTCGGAGCGCCTGGTCGTCTGCAACACGCAATATCACCAGATGTATGAGCTCACCGCGGACGACGTGAAGCCCGGGTCCACGCTTACGGAAGTGCTGGCGCGGCGGGTCGCCAAGGGCACGTTCAATCGCGATCCCCATCAATACCGCAAGGATTTCGTCTCCGCGGTGCGGCAGGGACGCACCATCGAGCATGAGGTCAAGTCCAACAAAGGGCGCCTGCTGCTGGTCAAGAATCATCCGATGCAGGACGGCGGCTGGATCGGCACGCACGAGGACATCACCGAGCGGCGCGAGGCGCAGGAACAGCGCGCCGCCGTGCGGCAGCAGGAGGAGCGCCGCGTGCTGGTCGAGGACGCGATCTCGGCCTTCCGCGCGCGCGCCGAAACCCTGCTGCAGATCGTGGCGGAGAGCGCCGGAAAAATGCGGTCGACCGCGACGCGATTGTTCGACGCCTCGGGCCATACCTCGCAACGCACCGAGAGCGCGGTGCGCACATCAAACGAAGCCTCGGTGAACGTCGAGACCGCCGCCTCCGCGACCACCGAGCTGTCCGGGTCGATCGTGGAGATCGGGCAGCAGCTCAACCGCGCGGCCCAAGTGGTGCGGGTCGCGGTCGAGGAAGCGCGCGCGACCAACCGGGACATCGATGCGCTGGCGTTAGCCGCGCAGAAGATCGGCGACGTGGTCAAGCTGATCCGTGGCATCGCCGAACAAACAAACCTCCTGGCGCTCAATGCAACGATCGAGGCGGCGCGCGCGGGCGAGGTCGGCCGCGGGTTTGCGGTGGTCGCCGCGGAAGTCAAGTCGCTCGCGGTCGCGACCGCCAAGGCGACGGAAGACATTTCCAGCCAGATTCTGGAAGTGCAGAACTCGACCGGCAAGGCGGTGGGGGCGATCGGCCGGATCGCTCACCGGATGGGCGAGATCAACGAGTATACGTCGGCTGCGGCCGCATCGGTCGAGCAGCAGACCGCCGCGACCAGTGAAATCTCGCACAACGTCACCGGCGCCGCCGAGGGGGCGAAGCTCGTCGTCGTGGTGTTGAGTGAGGTCGCGGGCGCCACCACCGAAACCCAGGAGTCGGCACAGACCGTGCTCACCGCGTCGCAATCGGTGGAACAAGCGGCCGGCAATCTGCGCAGCGAAGTCGAAAGCTTCCTCACCAAAGTCGCGGTATGATGGCGCGCCGTAGGGTGGGCTAAGGCGGAGCGCGTAGCGCCGACGACGTCCCCACATCCCTCAACAAACAATCATTATTGGTGGGCACGCCGACGCTGCGCTCCGTTTTAGCCCACCCTACATCGGGCGGTGTCGCGCAACAGCCACGTCCATCGGTTCATTGCTCTCACCAGCCGACGCGGAGGCATCGGTCTGGTCGGCAATCTCGAACCAGGTGCGCGCGACGCGCAACAGATGCGCGCGCTGGACCGGCGTTGCGACCTGCGCGCTGCGCAAGCATTCTTCCGCGTACTGACGGTAACGGCTTCCGCTTGGCATAGTGTCCCCTCATGCAAATGACGCACGCATCGCCGGGGAAAATATTCGGCGAAATTGGGCAAATGTCGGCAGCGCCTGGGCAGCGGTGAATTTTTATCGGCCGTGGCCGAACCGCCACATGAATAGCAGAATACCGTGGAAGCGTAAGTCCGCCTGCTGACTTAATCTCAACTAAATCTGGCCGCTTTCGTCGCCAGTCGTAGGGTGGGCTAAGCGGGCGGAGCAAAGCGGAGACCGCGTGCCCACGCGTGGGCACGGCCGCTCCGCTTGCGCTGCGCGGCCTTAGCCCACCCTACAATTTCACACGCGGTTTCGTTCGATCAGCTGCTTGGCGATGATGATGCGCTGCATCTCGTTGGTGCCCTCGCCGATGATGAGCAGCGGCGCGTCGCGGTAGAGCCGCTCGATGCTGAACTCCTTGGAATATCCGTAGGCGCCGTGGATGCGCATCGCTTCGAGGCTGTTCTCCATCGCGGCCTCGGTCGCGAACAGCTTGGCCATGCCGGCTTCCATGTCGCAGCGCTCGCCGCGGTCGTAGGCCTCGGCGGCCCGGTAGGTGAGGAGCCGCGCGGCCTCGAGGCGCGTTGCCATGTCGCCGAGCTTGAGCTGGATCGCCTGGTGCTCGCAGATCGGCTTGCCGAAGGTCTTGCGCACCTGCGAATAGGCGACCGCCTCCTTGAGCGCCGCGGCGGCGACGCCGACCCCGCGCGCCGCCACGTTGATGCGCCCGAGCTCCAGCCCGTTGAGGATCTGCTGCAGCCCGCGGCCCTCGACGCCGCCGACCAAACAATCCGCCGGCACCTTGTAATCGTCGAACGCCAGCTCGCAGGTGTCGATGCCCTTGTAGCCGAGCTTCTCGAGCTTGCGGCTGACCGTGAACCCCGGCCCCTTCTCGGCGATCAGCACGCTCATGCCCTTGTGGCGCGGGTTCGCGTTCGGGTCGGTCTTGACCAGCAGCGCGAGGCAATTGCCGTGGAGGCCGTTGCTGATCCAGGTCTTGCGGCCGTTGACGACGTAATCGTTGTTGCCGGCGCGCCTGGCGACGGTGCGGATCGCCTGCAGATCGGTGCCGCAGTCGGGCTCGGTGAGGCCGATGCCGCCGCGCACCTCGCCGGTCGCGAAGCGCGGCAGGAATTTCGCTTTCTGCTCGTCGGTGCCGTTGCGCTGAACGACCATCGCCATGATCAGGTGCGAATTGATGATGCCGCTGATCGACATCCACACGGCGGACATGCGCTCGATGATCTTCGCGTAGGTCGAGGTGGAGAGGCCGAGGCCGCCGTACTCCGGCGCGATGATGCAGCCGAAGAGGCCCCTCTCCTTCATCTTCTCGACGATATCCGCCGGATAGACGTCGTCGTGTTCGAGCGCGTGGACGTGCGGCCTGACCTCCGCTTCCAGGAACTTGTCGACCGCGGCGAGGACGAGCCGCTCGTGCTCGGCCGCCTCGGACTTCGCAACCATGGCGTCCACCGCGCGCTCCGATCAGCCCGTCGCGCAGAGTGCGTCGCCGAGCGAACGCGCGCTCGTGCGATCGCACGCGAGAACGGCGTCGCGCATGCATTCGGCCGCGCCGCGCGGGACGGCGCGCGCGGCGTTGTCGAAGAATTTGGCGGCGATCTCGTCGTTCGTCAGCGGCCGGTCGGCGCAGCCGCGGTTGATGCCCTCGCGGTGCCGCAAGGTGCGGCCGTCCGCGGTCTCGACGATGACTTCGCCGGTGTAGTGGCGGGGGAAGGTCGAGGCGCGGTCGATCTCGTAATCAACGCGCGCGGCAAGATCGAGCACGGCGCGATCGTTGAGCGCGTTCTCTTCCAGCTCGGCGAGGGTGAATCGTCCCTTGGTGAGGCCGGTCGCCACGATATAGGGAATGCTGAACTGCGCATCGTAGCTGTTCGCTGGATTGCGCTTGTTCGCCTCCGGCTCGCACACCGTTTTCACCACCTCCCGCGGAACCAGCACGCGCACGCGGCGGATGTCCTTGGGCGTGAGGCGGTGTTTGCTGCGCAGCAGCGCGGCGGCATCCGCGGCCGCGTGGGTGAAGTGGCACGCCGGGATCGGTTTGACCGCGACCTCCTCGATTTGCCAGTTGCGCCCGAGGTTTTCCGTCGCCAACGCGAGATCGGCCGCTTCGAAATATTGGCCGAGATGGCTGGCAAACAGGCCGAACCGCCCGTCGTAGGCGCCGCGCGGTCCGACAAAGCCGTGCTTGGCGAGCGTCGCGGCCGTGATCCCGACCACGCCGGCCCAGCCCGGATGCATGCGCTTCGTCCACGCGCCGTCTTCCAGAAACTCGAGGCTGCCGGCCGCCATGGAGAGCGTGATGCCTTGCGCCATGACGGCGCGCTCGGCGTCGAGGCCGAGGAGGCGCGCGGCCGCGAGCGTGCAGCCGAACGCGCCGATCAGCCCGGTGGGATGAAACCCGACCTGATGAAAGCCGCCCTTGG
Organism: Hyphomicrobiales bacterium; assembly: GCA_019243195.1. Classification (GTDB taxonomy): domain Bacteria; phylum Pseudomonadota; class Alphaproteobacteria; order Rhizobiales; family Xanthobacteraceae; genus AP-16. Next base: position 1,964 of record JAFAUQ010000008.1, on the reverse strand, counting down.
CGACCGCGCCGAGCCGGGTCGCCACTTCCATCGCCGCCACATAGGCGACGAGCAGCGCCTTGCCATCCTGGTTGTCGCGGTCGGCAAGCGCCAGCGCGCACGGGAAGCTGCTCGACGTGCCGTGGATGACGCCGCGCGAATGAGTGTCGTCGAAGTCGAGGCCGTGGACCAGAATGCCGTTCATCAGCACGGCGTCGCGCAACGCGAGCTTGCGGCCGATGCCGATCACCGGCGAGCTGCCGCTGCCCAGTTCCTGCATTGCATTCAACGACACTGACGCGAACGGATATTTGCCCGAAGCCAGTGCGATGCCGGTCGAATCCAACATGAGATGCTTCGCGCGCTCGCGCACCGCGGCCGGAATCTGTTCGTAGCTCAGAGTGAGCGCGAAAGCCGCAAGTTCCTCCGAGAGCGTGCGGGGTGCGGCGGCTAGCGTGTCGTGGGCCAATGCGCTCATGACGTTTCCCTGCGTTTGGCGTGTCGTCTTGGCTTGCGTGTTATTACTGTACAGCACTGACGGAAAAAGATCAGCACCGGAAGGAATGCCGCCAAAGGAGCCGTGAACAAACTCCGGCGTCACCCTGAGGAGCGCGCCAAAGGCGCGCGTCTCGAAGGGTGGCCACACGGACGGAGCGCCTTTCCATCCTTCGAGACAGTCGCGCGCAAGCGCGCGCGACTTCCTCAGGATGACGGAGCGTTTGCTGCGGCGGTCGACCTGTTGCCGGACAACGCTTGATCTCTGCGGCGCGCGCACCACATTGAATTGGGCATCGCTGCGTCTGTCGAAGGAGCATCCCATGGTCACTGTGTCGCCGCGGTCCGATCCGGTGCGCCGCCGCCGGGAACGCCGGCGGATGCAGGCGCAGGCCGACGGGGAAACGATCTTGTCGCCGGACGAGAAGGTCGACGAAACCTCGTTGGAAAGCTTTCCCGCCAGCGACCCGCCCGCCTGGACAGTCACCAAGATCGGCCCGCCGCGGTAACGACCCGGTCGCGTGAACCACACGAAAATCGACAGCCATTGTGGCACGGTGCATGATCCCGAAAAGTGGGAATTTCGGAAAAGGTCATGCACCAGGAAAAAGTTAGAGGCGTGATGAGGATTCGAAGAATCGTCATCGCGCGCTAGCGGCGCGGAGGAAAGACCTTGCCGGGCGATCCCTACGAAACGCTGGGAGTGAAAAAGGACGCGTCCGCGGACGACATCCAGAAGGCCTATCGGGGTCTCGCCAAAAAACTCCATCCCGACCTCAACCCCGGCAACAAGAAGTCCGAGGAAGAGTTCAAGGAAGTCTCGGCGGCCTACGGGCTGTTGAGCGACCCCGAGAAACGCGGCCGTTTCGACCGCGGCGAGATCGACGCTTCCGGCCAGGAGCGGCCGCAGCAGCGCTACTACCGCGACTTCGCCGACAGCGGCGCCTCGCGCACCTACTCGAGCGAGGCCGGCTATGCCGACTTCGCCGACGAGGATCTGTTCGCCGACCTGTTCGGCGGGCGGGGCCGCGCCAACCTGCGCATGCGCGGCGCCGACGCGCATTATCAGCTTGAGGTCGATTTTCTCGACGCGGTCAACGGCGCCAAGCGCCAGATCACGCTGCCCGAGGGCGCGGCGCTCGAAGTCACCATCCCGGCGGGCACGCACGAGGGCCAGGTGTTGCGGCTGCGCGGCAAGGGCCGGCCGGGGATCGGCGGCGGCGCGCCCGGCGACGCGCTGATCGAGATCGCGGTGCGGCCGCATCCGCAGTTCACCCGCAAGGACGACGACATCCACGTCGAGCTGGCAATTCCGCTCGATCAGGCGGTGCTGGGCGGCCGCATCTCCGTGCCGACCCCGACCGGACCGGTCACCATGACCGTGCCGAAGTGGTCGAACAGCGGCGCGGTGCTCCGGCTCAAGGGCAAGGGCGTGGCGCGCCGCGGCGGCGCCCATGGGGACGAGTACGTCACGCTCAAGGTGATGCTGC
>JAFAUQ010000120.1 GCA_019243195.1 Hyphomicrobiales bacterium | reverse complement strand
TTTGGTTTGCGCAAGGTAAAGGAGCGCATCCTCGAGTATCTGGCGGTCCAGATGCTGGTGAAGAAAATCCGAGGGCCGATCCTGTGCCTGGTCGGTCCGCCCGGCGTGGGCAAGACCTCGCTCGGCAAGTCGATCGCGCGGGCGACCGGGCGCGACTTCGTGCGCGTCTCCCTCGGCGGCGTGCGCGACGAGGCGGAGATCCGCGGCCACCGGCGCACCTATATCGGCTCGATGCCCGGCAAGGTCATCCAGTCGATGCGCAAGGCGAAGTCGTCGAACCCGCTGTTCCTGCTCGACGAGGTCGACAAGATGGGCACCGATTTTCGCGGTGACCCGTCGTCGGCGCTGCTCGAGGTGCTCGATCCCGAGCAGAACCACACGTTCAACGACCACTATCTCGAGGTCGACTACGATCTCTCCAACGTGATGTTCATCACCACGGCGAATACGCTCAACATTCCGCCGGCCCTGATGGACCGCATGGAGATCATCCGCATCGCCGGCTACACCGAGGACGAGAAGGTCGAGATCGCGCGCAAGCATCTCATTCCGCACGCGATCGCCAAGCACGGCCTCAACGTCAAGGAATGGGCGATCGACGACGAGGCGCTGCTCACCCTCATTCGCCGCTACACGCGCGAGGCGGGCGTGCGCAACCTCGAGCGCGAGCTCTCCACCTTGATCCGCAAGGCGGTCAAGGAACTGATCATCTCCAAGAAGAAGACCACGCGGGTGACGCCCGAAACGCTCGCGGAATACCTCGGCGTGCCGAAGTTTCGCTACGGCGAGATCGAGGAGAACGATCAGGTCGGCGTCGTCACCGGCCTCGCCTGGACCGATGTGGGCGGCGAATTGCTCACCATCGAGAGCGTCATGATGCCCGGCAAGGGGAAGATGACGGTCACCGGCAATCTGCGCGACGTGATGAAGGAATCGATCTCGGCGGCGGCGTCCTACGTGCGCTCGCGCGCCGTCGATTTCGGCATCGAGCCGCCACACTTCGACCGGCGCGACATCCACGTGCACGTGCCGGAAGGCGCAACGCCCAAGGATGGCCCGTCGGCCGGCGTCGCCATGGTCACGGCCATCGTCTCGACGATGACCGGCATTCCCGCGCGCAAGGACGTCGCCATGACCGGCGAGATCACCTTGCGCGGGCGCGTGCTCCCGATTGGCGGCCTCAAGGAGAAGCTGCTGGCGGCGCTGCGCGGCGGCATCAAGACGGTGCTCATCCCCGAGGAGAACGCCAAGGACCTCGTGGAAATCCCCGACAGCGTGAAGGGCGGGCTCGAGATCGTGCCGGTCTCACGCATGGACGAGGTGCTCTCGCGCTCGCTCACGCGGGCGCCCGAGCCGATCGTTTGGGACGAGACCGCGAAGCCCGTCGAGAGCCCGGTAGACCCCGCGGCCGTCGACGACGAGGCGGCGCTCACCGCGCACTGAGCACGATCATCTTCGCTGCAGGAGTTACGGGCGGCGCCGGCAACGGCGCCGCCTTTCATTTGCCATGACGGCCGGGCTACCGTCTGGCTGCGGCCTATGGAAGATCAAGGGCTCGAACCTCTACTCGTCATGCCCCGCGAAAGCGGGGCATCCAGTAAACACCGGCTATCGTTTATCTGATGGACCCGTGTCTACTGGATCGCGCCCCTTTCGCGGGCGATGACAACTGTGAGGTGTTGTTTGAGGTGCTCGGTGTAACGCGGCTGTTCGCCTGCCGTCGAGGGGAGGGGCGATCGGTATGGCGACAATCGAAGCGGTTGCGCGGGAGGCGCCGGCTCCGGACGCGAGTCTGCGGCTCACGTTTGCGCGCATTCTCTTTACGCCGCTTTGTGCCGCACTCATTATCCTCATCGCGTTCCGGGGCTTCCTCGCCGCGGCGATCGGGGACGACTGGGTGCCGCGCGTCCAGCTGCATCTCCAGTTCAACTCCCTGCCGTTTCTGCTGATCTTTCTTCCCTGCACGTTCGTGCTCTACGCGCTCTACCGCCGTACCGCGCTTGCCAATTGGATCCTCACCCTTGCCGGGCTGGCGTTCTATGCCACCGCCGGCCTGATTTATCTCGCTCCGCTCGTCTTCACCTGCGTGTTCGATTACGTCGTGGGCGCCTATCTGGCGCGCGCCGATGACGAGCGCCGGCGCAGGGTCGCGTTCGTCGCCAGCGTCGCGGTGCAGCTCTTTTTATTATGCGTGTTCAAATACGCGGGCTGGCTCTCGACGGAACTCGCCGGCCTGTTCGCGGCGCTCGGCATCGGTTTGGCCTTCGCGCCCCTGGCGCTGCCGCTCCCGCCGGGCATTTCTTTTTATACCTTCCACACCATCAGCTACACGGCGGACATTTATCGCCGCAAATTCCAGCCGCGCGGCCGGCTGATCGATTACATCACCTTCGTCGGCTTCTTTCCGCAACTCATCGCCGGGCCGATCGCTCGCGCGTCCGAGCTGCTGCCGCAGGTGGCCGCGACGCGCCCGGCCGTGTCGGCCGCGCAGGCGGAGGAGGCCTTTTGGCTCATCGCCTGGGGCCTGTTCAAGAAAATCTCGCTCGCCGACAACTTCGGCGTCGTGGTCGGCCAGGCCACGGCGGAACTCGCCCAGCCGCATCACGGCGGCGTCGGGTATATTTTCATGATCGCCTTCGCCGGCCAGATCTACTGCGATTTTTCCGCCTATACCGACATCGCTCGCGGGGTCGGGAAGCTGTTCGGCATCGAATTGCCGCGCAATTTTCTCACGCCTTATCTCGCAACGTCTCCCTCGGAGTTCTGGCAGCGCTGGCACATCTCGCTGTCGCGCTGGCTGCGCGATTATCTCTACATTCCGCTCGGCGGCGAGCGCGAGGGCCGGCTCAAGACGCTGCGCAACCTTGCGATCACCATGTTCCTCGGCGGTCTGTGGCACGGCGCCGGCTTCGGTTTCATCGTCTGGGGCCTCTACCACGGCGCGCTGCTGGTGCTCTATCGGCTGGTGCCCATCGACGACATTCTGCGGCGGCATCTCAAGCGCGCCGGTCACTGGCTTGCGGTGCTGGTGATGTTCGCCTTTGTGTGCATCGGCTGGATGTTCTTTCGCGCGCCCTCCGGCGATCTGTTGCCGCTGTTCGCTTCGCTTGCGCATGCGCCGCCATTCTCGTTGCGGCTGCTGCTGTTGGGCGCCGCGGTGATAGCGACCGATTTCGCCGGGTACCGCAACGGCAGCGAGTTCGTCGACCTTTATCCCTTGGCGCCGTGGTGGGTGCGCGGGCTGCTGCTGGTCGTCGTTTTTTACGGCATCGTGTTCTTCGGAGCGCTGGAGCAGAATGAGTTCATTTATTTTCAGTTTTAGGGCCGTTTTCCTTGCGCTCGGCGTGATCGCCGCGACCGAGGGCGTATGCGCGCTCGCGCTGCGGCCAGGCATCGTCGAGCGCACCAAGTTCAACCTGATCGACCGGTTCCACAGCGCGGTAATCTTCGGCAAGCTCGATGACTTCGCCGATTCCGCCCCCGACATCGTTCAGGTCGGCGACAGCTCGGGCTTTCATGGGGTGCGCCCCGACTTCGTCATGCGTTATCTCGGCGGGCTCAAATACGTGAACCTGAGCTGCTGCGCGGCGCTGGGGTACGACGGCTATTACGGCATCGCCGATTTCATGCTGCGGCGAAACCCCGGCATCAAGGCCGTCGTCCTCTACGTGAGTCTGAACAACCTGCCGCGCGCAGACCTGATCGACGGCCAGCATCAGCTCGGCGCCTTCATCCAGAATTCGCTCACCACGCCTTTTGCATACCTATCGCCTGCGACGGTGGCGCTGCGCCAGCGCATCGTCGATGCCATGGAAAAGAAAGGGCAGGCGAAGACCGACGCGGTATTCACCGAGGACATGCGGGTCTCGGCGCGCGCTCACCATGGCTGGTGGGCGGAGCATGACCGGCGTCTCGCCGGCGACAAGCGCACGGCATTCTGGCGCGAGGCGTGCGGTCCAAGGGGCGTCAAGATCTGGAACGATGAGCGGAGCTATTACGCGCCCGACGGGCAGTCATACACGCTCGCCGAACTGGAGCGCTTTGCGCTGCTGACCGCCCATCACGGCGCGAAACTGATCGTGCTGTTCCACCCGTTCTCATGCCCGAGAGTAGAGGGCAGCTTTCTCGACGCGCGACGGGCCGACATTCGCACGCTGGTGCAGCGGCATCAGAATGTGATTGCGTTGCCGGAGCAGATGGTGGAGCCGTGGCCGACGGAGGAGTTCGTCAGCTCCGACCATTTGCGCGTCGGCTATGACGAGGAGAACGGAAAGCGCGTCGGCAAATTGCTCGCCGAAGTGTTTGGTCTCGCGGCGCGCTCCGATGCGCCGGATGATCTCGGAGCCGCCGAAACCACTCCGCCCGGGACGCTGCCGTCGGTATCCGCCTGGACGGCTGACGGGGCGGTCGTCACGCCGGGCAGCGAGCCGCGCGGTGCGCAGCGGCTCATCGAGTCGATGGGTCCCGGCACGCATGGCATCGAGACGAAGCTCACGGGGTTGATGCCGGGGAGGACGCTCGTGCTGTCGTTTGCGGCCAAGGCGATTGGCGCACGGGGCGTTTTCGTCGAGGTGCTGGCGCACGGAAACCGGGGGGGCGGCTATTGCGACCTTTATGGCGCCACCGCGCAGCGGGACGGCGACATGCGCGATGCGGGGATCGAACCGGATCCGGATGGCTGGTCGCGCTGCTGGGTGGCGATGCCGGTCGAGGCGCCCGAGGTCACGCTGCGCCTAAGCCTGATGAACGAGCGGCTCGATCCGGCTTACGTTGGGGATGGAAAGTCCGGCGCGTTGCTGGGCTTGGTCGCAATGCGCGAAACCACTCGGTTCCTGGCGCAGGAGGCCTCGCCGTGGTGAGCCCGCCTTCCGGCGCCGGCCAGCGTTCGCTTGCCGTTGCCGGGTCGGGAGTTATATGGGTTCGGCCTAAGGGCGGTTAGCTCAGCTGGTAGAGCGCCTGCTTTACACGCAGGATGTCGGCGGTTCGAGTCCGTCACCGCCCACCAGCCGCTTGCCTTGACTTGCCGTGAGGCGCGCCTTAAGTCGGCGGCATTCCCCGCGGGGGCGTAGCTCAGTTGGTTAGAGCGCCGGCCTGTCACGCCGGAGGCCGCGGGTTCGAGTCCCGTCGCTCCCGCCATTGATTGCAGGTTTCACTTCACCCTGGTACCAACTTGCCGCCCGCAATAGCTGCGAGAGCGAGGGCCCATCGAGCGCTTGAACCAGACGCCATCGCAGAAACGCGGCGGGCGCACGACGGCGAACCCGTTCGGATAGCCGCTCGGGCAGTGACCGTCACGGTTGCGCCTCTCGCCCCTCGAGCGAGGCCTGCGTACCGATCACCTCAACTTCCACGCCAGATGCACCAAGTCCGATGCATCGCAAGCCAACTCTGATCTCGACAGGGAATTGCTGCGCCCACTCTAACAATTGCCCATAATACGGTTCGCGCCGCCATGCGCTTGGATAGGCTGGGTCAACCGTCAGCAGCATGCCATTATCTTTGATGCTATGTCCCGGCGCTCGCACAGCAATGATCATTTTGCAGCGCGCGGGGAACCACTCGTCGCCAACATCGACCGATGCCAGCCAACCGCAGTTGAAGCCTCGACAGCTATCAGGTCGATCGGGATAGATTGAACAGCCACCGCGCCCCGGCTTGGCATGCTGGCACCAGGTATCGATGGATTTTCCCAGCTCCCGCACATGGGGCAGCTTGCAGCAAAGCGAGCACGCGCCGCATTTTCTTGTCGCGTTATCGGCCATGCCGCAGCATCCCATGCGGCCCTTGCTCGATCAACGGTCGCAGGCTGCCGTCAGTGCGTACCTCAGTTGGTTAGAGCGCCGGCCTGTCACGCCGGAGGCCGCGGGTTCGAATCCCGCCGCTTCCACTAGCCCGATCGAAATGCGAGAGTCGTCACCAACGCCAACCCTCTGATCCCTCACAGCACGGAGTTCCACCCATGTCCATCGAACGTCACGATGCCGGCCCGCTCATGAGCAAGGCGGTGGTGCACGGCAATACCGTCTATCTCGCCGGCCTGACCGCAGACAAAACCCGGGGCAAGAGCGTCACCGAGCAGACCGGCGAGATTCTTTCGATGATCGACGGCTATCTGGCCAAATGCGGGACCGACAAGAGCAAGCTGCTCAAGGCCAACATCTGGCTCACCGACATCGGCACATGGGCCGAGATGAACAAGGTGTGGACCACCTGGGTGTCGCCCGGCAACACGCCGGCGCGCGCGACCGTCGAAGCCAAGCTCGCGGCGCCCGGCGTGACCGTCGAGATCATGGTGGAAGCGGGAAAGTAATATCGACCTCGCCGTCCAGAATGCTTGCTTCAACTCTCAGCTAGCGGCCGATCGCGGCTCTTGCATTACAGACCAAGCGGCAAGGCCGCGATCGGCAACGCAAAAAAGCTACTGCGTCGCGCAGGCGCTCGCGATCGCGCCGTTAACCCGTTCGAGCGCACCGTCCATGTCGCCGAGGTCCTGCGCGCGCGTCGCACCGGTGCTGCAGCGCTCGAACACGTCGCGCGCCTTCGCCACCACGGCGGCGTGGGCGCGATAAGTTTCGCATTGCTCCGACGGGTTCGCCTTACTGATGCTCTGCATACGCACCAGCGTCTTGAGCAGGCTCGTCTCAGTGGTGGCGAGTTCGTGGGCGCAGGCGGGTTTCGCAACCGGTGCGGCAAGCGCCGGCGCAGCCGGCACCGCAAAGGCAAGAACAACGGCAATGAAACGGGCATAGGTCATGGGGGCCCTCCCCGGGCATTGGTCGCGGCAATTGGCCGAGCGGTTCAACCAAAGCTGATACGGCGGCCGCGCGGTGTGGTTTCACGGCAACGTAGTTCCGGCATCGTGGCCCTTGTGTGAAGCCGTTCACAGATACCGCTCGATCAGGGGCGGGTGGGGGCGCGGCCGATTGCCATACAAGCCGCCGATCGCGATGCGCCGTGCGCCGGATTTCCTCATGAGCTCCTCAAGGTCTTCGAGGGCGCCGCCTGTCGCGGCGTAGGTGTTTCGAGACTCTAGAACTTGATTTCAGTACTTGATTTGGACCTTGCGGAATTTCACCACGCCCTTGTCGCTGTTGTTGACGCCGAGGCCGTGCTGCAGGGCGATGTGGCCGCGGGGCAGTTTGCTGTCCTCGGCGGCGTTGACGGTCGTTTGCCCGTTGAGCACCACGGTGAATTGCGAGCCCTTGGCGGTGATCTCGTAGACGTTCCACTGGCCGCCCGCCTTCGGCATCGGGTCGACCTTGGCGACATTGACGATCGCGCCGGTGCCGTATGAGGGGTCCGGACGCGTATCCCAGATGTTGACCTCATAGGCGGTTTGGCCGGTCACCTTGTCCGGGTCGGTGCAGCGGATGAAAATGCCGCTGTTGGTCTCGGAATCGACCCAGAACTCGGCCCGGAGCTGGAAGTCGCCATAGGCTTCCTTCGAGACCAGAAAGCCGTTGCCGCTGTCGGCGACCACGCCGCCGTTTTCGAGCCGCCAATTGGCGTCGCCGATCGGCGTCCAGTTGGCGAGCGTTTCGCCGTCGAACAGCGATACCCAGCCCGATTGCGCCGCCGGCGGTACTGGGTCGTCTGCATGCGCTCGTGGCACCAAGGCGACGACCGCAAGGGCACCAAGGACGGTGGCGAGCGTCAGCAATTTCTGCGTCATCGTTTCCTCCCCATATCGCCATACACCGCCGCGGCGGGTTCGCTCGCGGATCGGGTCGGCGTCGTGCAATGAGTTTAATCGCAAAATTTGGCTGGAGTGCACCCCTGCCACAACCGTTGATGCAGGACCCGGGCACGGCCCGGCACGAACGGCCGGGATTCCGCACGAAGCGACAGCAAAGCTGACGCAAATCTACTCCGCGGCTTCCGCCTGCGGGCGGTGATTAGGGCGGCACCGGCGCTGGACGGGCATGTTGCGGCGTATCTAGAGTTATCGCCGTGACGGAAATCCAGCAGTTGTCATGAGCAATCACGCGATCGATCCGGCGAGCCTGCAGGCGATGCTGGATGCATCATCGCGGATCGGTGCCACCGCCAATGGCGGGCTGCGTCGCCTCGCGCTCACCCCGGAGGACAAGGCGGCGCGGGACGTCTTGGCCGGCTGGGCCCGCGACGGCGGCTACGCGCTCGCCGTCGATGCGCTCGGCAACATGTTCGTGCGCCGCAACGGAACCGATGCGGCGGCGCCGCCGGTTCTCATCGGCAGCCATCTCGATACCCAGTACAAGGGCGGACGCTTCGACGGGATTCTCGGCGTGGTGTCGGGCATGGAGGTGCTGCGCACGCTCGACCGCCTCGACATCAGGACGCGCCGCGCCGTCGAGGTGGTCAACTGGACAAACGAGGAAGGGGCGCGCTTTCAGCCCTCGATGCTGTGCTCGCTCGGCTTTTCCGGGCAGCAGAGCATCGCCTGGATCTACGATCGGCGCGACAAAGCCGGCGTGCGCTTCGAGGATGCGCTCGCGGCGATCGGGTATCGTGGCACGCTGCCGGTGGGCGGCCGCGCCATCGACAGCTATTTCGAGCTGCACATCGAGCAGGGACCGTCGCTCGACGCGATGGGCGTCCCGCTCGGCGTCGTCACCGGCGGCTACGAGATGCGTGGCATGCGGATATCCGTGCGCGGCGAGACCTCGCATGTGGGGCCGACGCCGATGAACCTGCGCCGCAACGCGCTGGTCGGTGTCGCCCACCTGGCGGTCGCGATCGACGAGATCGGCTGGCGCTACGCACCGGAGGACGGCAAGACCACCGCGGCCCGTATCGACGTCTCGCCGAACCTGCCTGGCATCATCTCCGACGAGGCCGAGCTCTATGTCGACTTCCGCCACCCGTCGAGCGCGCGACTCGCCGACATGGAGCGTGACGTTAAGGCTGCCATCGCGGAGAGCGCGCGACGATCGCGTACCGACATGACGGTTGCCGAGCAGTGGGGATTCGGCGGGCTGGAGTTCGACTCGGTGCTGGTTGCCCTGATCCGCGATACGGCACGGCGGCTCGGCGTCCCGTCGATCGACATCCGCTCGCAGGCCGGACACGATGCCTATCACATGGCAAGGGTGTGCCCGGCCGCCATGATCTTCACGCCCTGCCGCGGCGGCATCAGTCACAACGAGAAGGAAGACATCGAGCTTGACCGCACAATTCCCGCCGTGAACGTGCTGCTGCATGCCGTGCTGGCCCGGGCAATGTAGGGGTCCGGGAGCCGGTCTAAGCAACGGCCTCGGCCAACAGCTTCAGTCCCGCGGCCGCGAACAGGCTCATGTTCTCGACCCGGTCGCCCTTGCCGGTTCTAAGCGTGATCGCCTTTTCGTTTGCGCCCACGAGGGCGAAACACGTGTGTCCGGCCGGATCGCCGTAGCGGTTGCCGGTCGGCCCGGTGGCGCCGGTTTCCGCCAAGGCCCAAGTGGTGTTGAAACGGGAGCGCGCCGCGCGCGCGAGCACGAGCGCGTGGCCCTCGGTCGCCGGCCGAAACTGCGCGATCGCCGTGTCGTCGATCGACAGCAACAACTGCTTGGCTTGGCGCGTGTAGACGACGGCGCCGCCGATGAAATAAGCCGACGCGCCGCCGACGGCGAGAAGCGCCGCCGAGATCAGCCCGCCGGTCGAGGATTCGGCGACCGTGATGGTTTCCTTGCGTGCCTTCAGGCGCGCGGCGATCGTTTCGGCAAGCGGCAGCAGATCGTTCATGACCGAAATCCTGGGCAGGGGGCCGATCGGCCGACCGGTCGCGGCCATCCTATACGCGAGAGGGCAACACTTCGATACTCCATGCCATGGCGGGCGTTTACGAAGCAGAGCGGCAAATGGAGATATTCAATTTGGCAGACCACTAGGATGGGTTACAATGTGAGGTCGCCCCCCCGCTCGAAGGAGACAAGAGAGGACCCGCGAAATGGCGAATATTATTAAGATCAACATTTACGCAGACCCATCTCAACCCAATCCTACCCTGTCGCTCCCCGATGTCCCCTGGTACGCGGGAATCACGGCGCTCCAAGCCATGATTATCGGCGAGGCTCTCCACCCGTCGAGTTTCATGTTTCGTGTGATTTATCGATCGATTTATGGCGCGTTCATTGACAGCATCGATGGTTTGGCCGACGAAGATCAGCCGAACCACTATTGGATGCTGTACATTGACGGCGACGAAGCAGAGGTCGGGGCCAGCGAATCGATCTTGCTGGAAGATGCGAATAAGACGCAGGTCATCATCGAGTGGCGCTATGTCGATATTTCGGGCGCTGCACACACTCAAGCAGCACTTAAGTCACGAGCGTTGCCCTAGACCGGCGCGGCATACGCGGCTTGCCGTGACAGATGAGTGCGGTCGTGAGACTCGTCGGCCTGTTGTTGTCTGAGGTAGCGAGCGCCAACCCAATCGCCGCCAAGCAACCACGTGTTGGGTGATCCGAATGCGAAGCGATCTGGTACAATAACAAATCCGCTGAGGGAGCGAGCCAAAATGACCGATGACAGCTTGCGAAGGATCCTTCGGTTTTGTGCAATTGTTGCGGCTGCCCTTATGGGACACGGTGCCGTCGCGCAAACGCCGGGTTCAGTTACGGTGTCGGTCATTCAAGGGGGAGCGACTGCGAACTACCAGATACCGTGGTTCCCTAACATGTCAGTACTGAACGCTCTTGAGCAGGCGCTGCCGACAAATCCGGGGACGGGGTCATTCTCCCTCAATTACTTCCCGCAATACGGCGGCTATTTTGTATCCACGATCGCCGGAGTGCCGGCGCCCGGAGTCAACGAATTTTGGGCAACCTGCCTGCTGCCGGGGGGACCGGGTAGCACCACGATTACACTGCCGTTAGCGCCAAACCGGATTTTGGTAGGCTCAGGCGATACAGTGATCCTGGCTTACAACCAGCCTTGTCCGGGGGCGACGTCACCACACTAAAGTTCGAGGCGAGCTGCCGCGGGCTCACGGGCGGCCGCGGCATCACGCATCGTGGAACGCCTCCGACGGCTCGCGCGTTATGCGCAAATCTCAGGGGGTGTCGCTATGCTTTCCACCATTCTCGTCATCTTGCTCATCGTCCTCCTCGTGAGCGCTCTGACCGGGCGCCGGCGCTGGGGGCACGGTCCCGGCGGTGTTGTCGGCTTGGTGCTGATCATCGTGCTCGTTCTGCTGCTGGTTCAGCATCGTTGACGGCTTCGTCTCGTCGCGTTGCCGCCGTCCCGTCGTGAACCTGCCCAAAATGCGCCGCCGGTTGACCTAAGGTCAGCCGCACACCAGTATTAACTTGCCTCCGGGGGCGGCACCCTGGAGGGAAACATCCATGCGTGCTGCTTGGGTCATGCTAGCTGCGACGGCGCTCTTTGCCGTCGGGGCATCGGCGGCCGAGCCGGAGGCCTATCGCATCTCCGGCCCAGTCGTTCACGAGAATCTCGCGATCTATTTCGTCCACGGGAAGTCCGCGGACGGCCCGGTCCCGCTCACCTTGCAAGAGGCGCTCGCCAACGGCAGCGCCGTGGTGCGCGAGACCGGCAGCGTGAACCAGCTCGAAGTGGAGAATACGGGCAACGAGGAGGTTTTCATCCAGTCGGGGGACATCGTCAAAGGCGGCCGCCAGGACCGCGTGCTCACGGTGAGCCTGATCGTCCCGCCGCACTCGGGGGCGATGCCGATCGCCTCGTTCTGCGTCGAGCAGGGGCGCTGGACCGCGCGTGGGCGGGAAGACGCGCACCGCTTCGAGAGCGCATCGGCCGCGGTGCCCTCGCGCGAGGCCAAGATCGCCATGAAGGCGCCCGCCGTGGCACCGGCGGCGGGTCCGTCGGGCCAGCCGGTCGTCGGTTATCTGCTGTCCACTGACACTGGCCAACGCCAAAGCGAGATGTGGAAAGACGTGGCGAAAATCCAAGACAAGCTCTCCCACGCCGTCGCGGCGCCGGTCGCCATGCCGGAATCGCGCAGCAGCCTTCAACTCTCGCTCGAGAACGAGAAGCTCAAGGAGGCGCAGGCCGGCTACGTCAAGGCGCTGCAGCCGGCGGGCGAGGCCGGGGACGACGTGATCGGCTACGTCTTCGCCGTCAACGGCAAGCTCAACAGTGCCGACCTTTATCCGTCAAACGGCCTGTTCCGGAAAATGTGGCCAAAGCTTCTCGCCGCCAACGCCGTCGAGGCGATCGGCGACAAGCCGGCGGCCGCAGCGGCGGCGGCGCCGTCGGAAGCCGACGTGCTCGCGTTCCTCAACTCAGCCGAGGCGGGCAAGGCGGTGGAGCAGCCGCTCGTCGGCCGCAACAAGCTCGAGACGCGCGAGGCGGCCGGCGCGCTGTTCTTCGAGACCCAGCGGGTGCCCTCGGCTCCGAGCGCCAACGCTACGTGGGTGCACCGGAACTACCTAGCAAAGTGAGCCTCACCGTCATGCCCGGCCTTGTGCCGGGCATCCACGCCTTGAAACACAAGTGAGCTCAAAGACATGGATGGCCGGGACAAGCCCGGCCAGGACGAGGTGAAAAGTCGCTGCGTCCGCCACCGCGCGCAGGGTGGAAGCGGGCGCAGAACCGCCTATGTCAACATTGGGTGAAAGGGCGGATTCTCGCGGAGCTGCGCGGATTCGCAACCTTCTCGGCTTGCGGCTTTTTGTGCACTGCGCTAAGGGTCCGTGCCCCCGCCCGTTGCGAATCCGGTAAGGATTCCGGCCTGATCCGTGCGGTGCCTCGCGGCAGCCGTGCGCGCCTACAGGTACCGTTATGACCGACCTCCTGCGCGACTACTTTCCTCTCGTGGTGTTCATCGGGGTTGCGGGCGTGATCGGGCTCGCGCTGCTGCTCGCGCCGTTTCTGATCGCGTTCAAGCAGCCGGATCCCGAGAAGCTTTCGGCCTACGAGTGCGGGTTCAATGCCTTCGACGACGCGCGCATGAAGTTCGACGTCCGCTTCTACCTCGTCGCCATCCTGTTCATCATCTTCGACCTGGAGGTGACGTTCCTGTTCCCCTGGGCGGTGGCGTTCGGCAAGCTCGGCGCCTTCGGCTTCTGGTCGATGATGGCGTTCCTCGCCGTGCTCACCATCGGCTTCGTTTACGAATGGAAAAAGGGAGCGCTCGAATGGGATTGACGGCCCAGCGCACCGCCATTCTCGACCCGCGCACCGGCCGGCCGGCGGGCCAGGATGATTCTTTCTTCACCGGACTCAACAGTGAGCTCGCCGACAAGGGCTTCCTCGTTACCGCGACCGACGAGCTGATCAACTGGGCGCGCACCGGCTCGCTCATGTGGATGACGTTCGGGCTCGCCTGCTGCGCGGTCGAGATGATGCAGATGTCGATGCCGCGCTACGACGCCGAGCGGTTCGGCTTTGCCCCGCGCGCCTCACCGCGCCAATCCGACGTGATGATCGTCGCCGGCACGCTTACCAACAAGATGGCGCCGGCCCTGCGCAAGGTCTACGACCAGATGCCGGAGCCGCGCTACGTGATTTCCATGGGCTCGTGCGCCAACGGCGGCGGCTACTATCACTATTCCTATTCGGTCGTGCGCGGATGCGACCGCATCGTGCCGGTCGATATCTACGTGCCCGGCTGCCCGCCCACCGCCGAGGCGCTGCTCTACGGCGTGATGCTGCTGCAGAAGAAGATCCGCCGCACCGGCACGATCGAGCGCTGACCTTCCGGAGCCGCGGATGGACGAGACCCTCAAGGAACTCGGCGAAACGATCGTCGCCGCCCTCGGCGGCGCGGTCTCCGCGTATAAAGTTGCGTTCGGTCAGCTCACCCTCGATGCCCGCGCCGACGACCTCATCAAGGTGATGACCTTCCTGCGCGACGATCCGCGCTGCCAATTCGTCAGCTTCATCGACGGCTGCGCCGTCGACTGGCCGGCGCGCGAAAAGCGCTTCGACGTGGTCTATCACCTGCTTTCCCCCAAGCTGAACCGGCGCGTGCGGGTCAAGGTCGAGACCGACGAAGCGACGCCGGTGCCCTCGGTCGTTCCCGTCTATTCCGGCGCCGACTGGTTCGAGCGCGAGGCCTACGACCTCTACGGCGTGCTGTTCGTCGGGCACCCGGACATGCGGCGCATCCTCACCGACTACGGCTTCGAGGGCTATCCGCTGCGCAAGGATTTCCCGCTCACCGGGTTTGTCGAAGTGCGCTGGGACGACGAGGTCAAGCGCGTCGTCTACAACCCGGTGCGCCTTTCGCAGGAGTTCCGCAATTTCGATTTTTTGTCCCCTTGGGAAGGAACGGATTACGCGCTGCCGGGCGACGAGAAGGCGAAAAGAAGCGAATAGCGAATAGCGAATAGCGAATAGAAAGGAAGGAGACCGAACGATTGGAATCAACTCATACCGTGACTTGAAGGTCTGGCAGGAGGCAATGGGGCTGGCTGAATTGGCTTATCGCCTCACCCGCCGCTTCCCAAGGGAAGAGGTCTACGGCATGACGACCCAGATTCGCCGTTCAGCCGTTTCAATTGCGGCGAACATCGCGGAAGGACACGGTAGAGAGAATAGCGGAGCCTTCGTTCAGTACCTCCGCATCTCGCAGGGCTCGCTGAAGGAACTTGAGACGCACTTGATGTTGGTAACGCGAGTGAACTTGGCAACGGAAGAGGATGTTGCACCGTTTTTGAAGCGGTGCGACGACCTTGGGAAAATGATCCGATCGCTGATCCGTTCGATTCAGCGCAAAGAAAGCCGATGACTTACTTCTACTTACTATTCGCTATTCGCTATTCGCTATTCGCTCCTTTCGAGCCGAGCTGATCCCATGGCCGAACAGTCGCTACGCAATTTCACGATTAACTTTGGGCCGCAGCATCCGGCGGCGCACGGAGTTTTGCGCTTGGTTTTGGAATTGGATGGTGAAGTAGTGGAACGAGTCGATCCGCACATCGGCCTGCTGCATCGCGGCACCGAGAAGCTGATCGAGCATAAGACGTATCTCCAGAATATCGGCTATTTCGATCGCCTCGATTACGTCGCGCCGATGAACCAGGAGCACGCGTTCTGCCTCGCCGCCGAGCGGCTTCTCGCCATTCCGGTGCCACGCCGCGCGCAGCTCATCCGCGTGCTCTATTGCGAGATCGGCCGGCTGCTCTCGCATCTCCTCAACGTCACCACCCAGGCCATGGATGTGGGCGCGCTCACCCCGCCGTTGTGGGGCTTCGAGGAGCGCGAGAAGCTGATGGTGTTCTACGAGCGCGCCTCCGGGTCGCGTATGCACGCGAAATATTTCCGCATCGGCGGCGTGCACCAGGACCTGCCGGAAAAGCTAATCGACGACATCGAGGCGTTCTGCGATCCGTTCCTCAAAGTCTGCGACGATCTTGAGGAGTTGCTCACCGACAATCGCATCTTCAAGCAGCGCAACGTCGATATCGGCGTGGTCAAGCTCGCCGATGCCTGGGCCTGGGGCTTCTCGGGCGTGATGGTGCGCGGCTCGGGCGCCGCCTGGGATTTGCGCAAGTCGCAGCCCTACGAATGCTACGACGAGATGGAGTTCGACATCCCGATCGGCAAGAACGGCGACTGTTACGACCGCTACTGCATCCGCATGGAAGAGATGCGCCAGTCCGTCCGCATCATGCGCCAGTGCATCGACAAGCTGCGGCTGCCGGACGGGAAGGGGCCCGTCATGTATCAGGACAACAAGATCGTGCCGCCCCGGCGCGGCGAGATGAAGCGCTCGATGGAGGCGCTGATCCATCACTTCAAGCTCTACACCGAAGGCTTCCACGTGCCGGCCGGCGAAGTCTATGCCGCGGTCGAGGCGCCCAAGGGCGAGTTCGGTGTTTATCTGGTCGCCGACGGCACGAACAAGCCGTACCGCTGCAAGATCCGCGCGCCGTCCTTTCCGCATTTGCAGGCCATGCACGCCATGTGCCGCGGCCACATGCTCGCCGACGTCGCCGCGATTCTCGGCTCGATCGACATCGTGTTCGGAGAGGTCGACCGCTGATGGCAGTTCGTCGCCTCGCCCCGCCCGAGCTGCAGCCGAAGAGCTTCGCCTTCACGGCGGAGAACCGCGCCTGGTCGGAAAAGGAGATCGCCAAATATCCGCCCGGCCGGCAGGCCTCGGCGATCATCCCGCTGCTGTGGAAGGCGCAGGAGCAGTGTGGCGGCTGGTTGCCGGAAGCGGCGATCCGCGCGGTCGCCGATCAGCTCGGGCTCGCCCACATCCGCGCGCTCGAGGTCGCTACCTTCTACACGATGTTTAATCTCGCGCCGGTCGGCCGCACCTATGTGCAATTGTGCGGCACCACGCCGTGCGTGCTGCGGGGTGCCGAAGACCTCAAGGCGGTGTGCCGGCGGCGCATCGGCGACGAGCAGCACATCACGCCGGACGGCCAGTTCTCCTGGATCGAGGTCGAGTGCCTCGGCGCTTGCGTCAATGCTCCGATGGTGCAGATCAATAAGGACTATTACGAGGACCTCACGGCGGAGAGTTTTGAGAAAATCCTCGATGAGTTTGCGGCCGGCCGCACGCCCACGCCGGGGCCGCAGATCGATCGCCAGCTTTCGGCGCCGGTCGGCGGGCCGACCACACTCAAGTTGTTTGAAAGAACTTAGGTAATGCTTGACGACAAGGATCGCGTGTTCCGCAATCTCTACGGCCTCAACGACTGGGGGCTTAACGGCGCGCGTGCGCGTGGCGCCTGGGACGGAACGAAAGCCATCCTCGAAAAGGGCCGCGACTGGGTCGTCAACGAGATGAAGGCGTCGGGTCAGCGCGGGCGCGGCGGCGCCGGCTTCCCGACCGGGCTCAAGTGGTCGTTCATGCCGAAGACGGCGGAGCGGCCGCATTATCTCGTGGTCAATGCCGACGAGTCGGAGCCCGGCACCTGCAAAGACCGCGAGATCATGCGCCACGATCCGCATTTGCTGGTCGAGGGCTGCCTTTACGCTGGCTTCGCCATGGGGGCGCACGTCGCCTACATTTACGTGCGCGGCGAGTTCATCCGCGAGCGCGAGCGGCTCCAGGCCGCGGTCGATCAGGCCTATGCGGCGAAGCTGATCGGCAAGAACAACGTCCACGACTTCGACTTCGACGTTTACGTCCATCACGGCGCCGGCGCCTATATTTGCGGCGAGGAGACGGCGCTGCTCGAAAGCCTCGAAGGCAAGAAGGGCATGCCGCGCCTCAAGCCGCCGTTCCCGGCGAACGTCGGCCTCTACGGCTGCCCGACGACCGTCAACAATGTCGAGACCATCGCGCAGGCGCCCGACATCCTGCGCCGCGGCGCGGCTTGGTTTTCGGCGATCGGCCGGCCCAACAACACCGGCACCAAGCTCTTCTGCATCTCCGGCCACGTGAACAAGCCGTGCAACGTCGAAGAGGCGATGGGGATTCCGCTGCGCGAGCTTCTTGAGAAACACGCCGGGGACGTGCGCGGCGGCTGGGACAATCTGCTCGCTGTCATTCCGGGCGGCTCGTCGATGCCGCTCGTTCCGGCGGGCGCGGATCAGGCCGACACCTTGCTCATGGATTTCGACGGCTGCCGCGACAAGAAATCGGCGCTCGGCACCGCCGCCGTAATCGTGATGGACAAATCGACCGACATCGTGCGCGCCATGGCACGCATCTCCTATTTCTACAAACACGAAAGCTGCGGCCAGTGCACGCCGTGCCGCGAGGGCATGGGCTGGATGTGGCGCGTGCTCACCCGCATGGCCGAGGGGCGCGCGCATAAGCGCGAGATCGACATGCTGATGCAAGTGACGCAGCAGATCGAGGGCCACACCATCTGCGCGTTCGGCGACGGCGCCGCCTGGCCGGTGCAGGGCCTGTTGCGCCACTTCAGCCACGAGATCGAGCGGCGCATCGACCAGTATGCGGCGAACCCGCATCCCGAGCCGGTGCGCGTGGCGGCGGAGTAGGACCATGACCGACGCGAAACATCTCGCCCAGCTCAACATCGGGCGCCTGCGCTATCCGACTGACGATCCGCGCATGGCCGGCTTCATGAACAACCTCGACTTCGTCAACGCGATCGCCGAGCGCACGCCCGGGTTCGTGTGGCGGCTCAAGGACGAGAGCAACAACGCCACCGCCATCCGGCCGTTTGCCGATCCGGACATGGCCGTGAACCTGTCGGTGTGGGAAGGAATCGAGGCGCTCGAGCGCTTCGTGTGGCAGACCGTGCACAAACGCTTCTACGGCCAACGTGAGAAGTGGTTCGCCAAGATGGAGGGCCCGCACCTCGTGATGTGGTGGGTCGATGCAGGCCACGTGCCCACGGTGGAGGAAGCGAAAGCGCGCCTCGAACACCTCGCGGCGCATGGCCCCTCCGACCATGCGTTCGGCTGGGAGAGCATCCCGGCGGCGCAACTGTGGAAGACTGCGCGGTGCGCGTGAACAGAGGCCGGACGACAGAGGACAGACGACGGATATGAGAACCAACTTGCGTCGTCATTCCGGGGCGCGCCGGAGGCGCGAGCCCGGAATCCATGAACACCGCGCGGTGCAGAACTGGCTGGGCCTGTGTTCATGGATTCCGGGCTCCCTCGCTGCGCTCGGGCCCCGGAACGACGACGTCGTCTGTCGTCCGCGAGGTCACGAGCGATGAGCAAGTTGATCGTCGACGGCAAGGAAATCGACGTTCCGACGGAGTACACGCTGCTCCAGGCGTGCGAAGCCGCGGGCGCGGAAATTCCGCGCTTCTGCTTCCACGAGCGCCTGTCGATCGCCGGCAACTGCCGCATGTGCCTGGTCGAGCTGGTGGGCTCGCCCAAGCCGGTGGCGAGCTGCGCCTGGGGTGTGCGCGACTGCCGTCCCGGCCCCAAGGGCGAGCCGCCGGAGGTGAAAACGCGGAGCCCGATGGTCAAGAAGGCGCGCGAAGGGGTGATGGAGTTCCTGCTGATCAATCACCCGCTCGACTGCCCGATTTGCGACCAGGGCGGCGAGTGCGACCTGCAGGACCAATCGATGGCCTACGGGGTCGATGCCAGCCGCTATCGCGAGAACAAGCGCGCCGTCGAAGACAAATACATCGGCGTACTGGTCAAGACCGTGATGAACCGCTGCATCCACTGCACGCGCTGCATCCGCTTCTCGACCGAAGTCGCCGGCGTGCCGGAGCTGGGCGCGATCGGCCGCGGCGAGGACATGGAAATCACGACCTACCTCGAACACGCGATGACTTCGGAGCTGCAGGGCAACGTGGTCGATCTCTGCCCGGTGGGCGCGCTCACCTCGAAACCCTACGCGTTCGCGGCCCGGCCGTGGGAACTGGGCAAGACCGAATCGGTCGACGTGATGGACGCGGTCGGCTCGTCGATCCGCGTCGACTTCCGCGGCCGCGAGGTCATGCGCGTCCTGCCGCGCACGAACGACGCCGTGAACGAGGAATGGATTTCCGACAAGACGCGCCACGTGGTCGACGGATTGAAGATCCAGCGGCTCGACCAGCCTTACCTTCGCGAACGCGGGCACCTGCGCCCGGCCTCCTGGAGCGAGGCGTTCCAGGCCATTGCGGCACGCGTGCGGGTGACGCGGCCGGAGCGCACCGGCGCCGTCGTCGGCGATCTCGCCGCGGTCGAGGAAATCTTCGCGCTGAAAGAATTGATGGACCGGCTCGGCGTGAAGAACATCGACGCGCGCCAGGATGGCAGCGCGCTCGATCCCGCCTGGGGCCGCGCGACCTATCTGTTCAATCCCACCATCGCCGGCATCGAGCAGGCCGACGCATTGCTGATCGTCGGATCCAATCCGCGGCGCGAGGCGGCCGTGCTCAACGCCCGCATCCGCAAGCGCTGGCGCATGGGCGGCTTCCCGATCGCAGTGATCGGCGAGCGCGCCGATCTGACCTATTCCTATGAGCACCTGGGCGCCGGCCCCGAGACGCTGGCCGACGTTGCCGCCGGCCGCCATGCCTTTGCCGATACGCTCAAGGCGGCCAAGGCGCCACTGATCCTCGTCGGCGCGGGCGCGCTGGCGCGGCCCGACGGCGCCGCCGTCGCGTCACTTGCCGCGCAAGCCGCGCAGGCGCTCGGTGCGGTGAAGGACGGCTGGAATGGCTTTGCGATTCTGCACGCAGCGGCCTCGCGCGTGGGCGCGCTCGACGTCGGTTTCGTGCCGGGCGCGGGCGCCCGGACCGCCGCCGAGATGGCCCACGGCGGCGTGCTCGAACTCGCGTTCCTGCTCGGTGCCGACGAGGCCGAGGTCGCGAAAGGCGCCTTCGTCGTCTACATCGGCACCCACGGCGACCGCGGCGCGAACCGCGCCGATGTGATCCTGCCGGGCGCCGCCTACACGGAAAAATCCGGCCTCTACGTCAACACCGAGGGCCGCGTGCAGATCGCCGAACGCGCGGGCTTCCCGCCCGGGCAGGCGCGCGAAGACTGGGCGATCCTGCGCGCGCTCTCCGACATTCTCGGCCACAAGCTGCCGTTCGATTCGCTTATCGAGCTGCGCGCCGCGCTATTCAAGGCGCACCCGCATCTCCAGCGCATCGATGAGATCACGCCCGGCGATCCCGCCGACATCGCACGGCTTGCCGCGCGCGGCGGCGCGCCTGACAGGGCGCCGTTCCGCCCGGCAGTGGATGATTTTTATCTGACCAATCCGATCGCCCGCGCCTCTGTGGTAATGCACCAGTGCTCGGCGCTGGCGAAGGGCGCGCACGCCCTGACCGCGGCCGAGTGAGGGCGGCGCCATGGAAGATTTCTTCTGGGGTTATGTCTGGCCGTTCATCATCATCGCCCTCGAGAGCGTGCTGCTGCTCGTCGTGCTGCTGATCGCAATCGCCTACGTGCTCTACGCCGACCGCAAGATCTGGGCGGCGGTGCAGATCCGGCGCGGCCCCAACGTGGTCGGGCCGTGGGGCCTGTTCCAATCCTTCGCCGATCTCATCAAGTTCGCCCTCAAGGAGCCGATCATTCCGGCCGGCGCCAACAAGGGCGTGTTCCTGCTCGCGCCGCTCGTCACCTGCACGCTCGCGCTTGCCGCCTGGGCGGTGATTCCGGTTTCCGCCGGTTGGGTGATCGCCGACATCAACGTCGGCATTCTCTACATCTTCGCGATTTCCTCGCTCGGCGTGTACGGCGTCATCATGGCGGGCTGGGCGTCGAACTCCAAATATCCTTTCCTCGCCGCGCTGCGTTCCGCCGCCCAGATGGTGTCCTACGAAGTCTCGATCGGCTTCGTCATGATCACCGTGCTGCTATGCGTCGGCTCGCTCAACTTGAGCGCCATTGTCGCCGCCCAGGACACCCACGGGCTTGCGAGTTGGGTCGGGCTGCCGCGGCTCTCGATCTTCAACTGGTTCTGGCTGCCGCTCTTCCCGATGTTCGTCGTGTTCTTCATCTCGGCCATGGCCGAGACCAACCGGCCGCCGTTCGATCTCGTAGAGGCGGAATCGGAGCTGGTGGCGGGCTACATGGTCGAGTACGGCTCGACCCCCTACATGATGTTCATGCTGGGCGAGTACGTGGCGATCATCACCATGTGCTCGATGACCACGATCCTGTTCCTCGGCGGCTGGCTGCCGCCGTTCAAGGTCGCGCCGTTCACCTGGGTGCCGGGGATCGTCTGGTTCGCGCTCAAGGTGCTCGCCATGTTCTTCATCTTCGCCATGGTGAAGGCATTCGTGCCGCGCTACCGCTACGACCAGCTGATGCGATTGGGCTGGAAGGTGTTCCTGCCGCTCTCGCTCGCCATGGTGGCGGTCGTTGCCGCGGTGCTGCAGCTCGCCGGTTGGACGCCGCAGTAGTGCATGATCCCGAAAAAGCCTGCCCCGGACGCGTCCGGGACGCGATCCGGGGTGGGTACCGGTTTTCGGAAAAGTTCATGCACAAACATAGAGTCGGGGCGCGCGAGACGCCCGCTAAAAGGATTGAAAGATGCGATTGGATAAGGCCGCCAAGGCAGTGTTCCTCAAGGAGTTCGTGGACGGATTCGTCCTGTCCTTGCGCTATTTCTTCCGGCCGAAGGCGACGATCAATTATCCGTTCGAGAAGAACCCGATTTCGCCGCGCTTTCGCGGCGAGCACGCGTTGCGTCGTTATCCCAACGGCGAGGAGCGCTGCATCGCCTGCAAGCTGTGCGAGGCGATCTGCCCGGCCCAGGCGATCACCATCGAAGCCGGCCCGCGCCGCAACGACGGCACGCGGCGCACCACGCGCTATGACATCGACATGGTCAAATGCATCTACTGCGGCCTGTGCCAGGAGGCCTGCCCGGTCGATGCCATCGTCGAGGGGCCGAACTTCGAATTCTCGACCGAGACGCGCGAGGAGCTCTACTACGACAAGGAGCGGCTGCTCGCGAACGGCGACCGCTGGGAGCGCGCGATCGCGCAGAACCTCGCGCTCGACGCGCCGTACCGATGATTCGGCAGGTGAGGGGACTGATGTCAAATCAACTCAAGTGTCATTCCGGGGCGCGCCGAAGGCGCGAGCCCGGAATCCATGAACACAAGCCGCGCAATGTTCGTCTGGTCGTGTTCATGGGTTCCGGGCTCCCTCGCTGCGCTCGGGCCCCGGAATGACGACTTAGCGGGATTGCGGATGATCATCGCCACTCTGTTCTTCTATATCTTCGCGTGCATTTGCGTGGCGTCGGGCTTCATGGTGATTGCCGCGCGCAATCCCGTGCATTCCGTGCTGTTTCTCATCCTCGCCTTCGTCAACGCGGCGGGCCTCTTCGTCCTTGCCGGCGCCGAGTTCCTGGCGATGATCCTCATCGTCGTCTACGTCGGCGCGGTCGCGGTGTTGTTCCTGTTCGTCGTGATGATGCTCGACGTTGATTTCGTTCGGCTGCGCCAGGGCTTCCTCAACTATCTGCCGGTTGGCACGCTGGTCGGCATCGTGTTTCTGGTCGAGCTGCTGCTCGTGGTCGGC
>JAFAUQ010000134.1 GCA_019243195.1 Hyphomicrobiales bacterium | reverse complement strand
AGCGTGAGTCTGCCTGGAGCGTAAAAAATGAAGAAAGATGCTCATCGATGCCGTGTGCGCAGCCGCGTAAACGATCCAGCGATCGACTCGTCGCCGCGCACATCACGAAAATCGGCCTCCAAAGCTGGTTTTTCAGCAGCCTGCTAGAGCTGCAATGGTGCGCAACGACGAGCCGATCAGGCCCTGAAGATCGCCGTACATGCTGGACGTATTCGTGATCACGCGCTGGATCTGCTTTTCTCGCTTTGACCAGCGCCTTTCAGCGACGCGGCGCTCCTCCTGAAGGTCCTGCTGCATTTCGACGAACGATTCGACAATTGCCTCGACCCGCTGCTTGAACTCGGAACCAGAAAGATAGTTGTACAAAATTTCCATTTTCTCGTTTTTGCCGATTGCCGGCCAGGGTTCTCTTCGAGGTAACGCCCTTCGTAGAGCATCTTCGTCGCTCACTTCGATAATCATAAGAAGCTGGTAGATCGTCATGTCTGATCCCTCGTGTGGCAGTTCAACGATCTCTGCATCGCGCTGACTGGCATTACCGACACGAAAGTAACTTTTGCAGTATCGCGATCTGGGATGGTGGGTCGCGATAGGGAATATGCCCAGTAGAGCCAATCTCGAGATGTCGGAAAATAACCGGCGACTGACTCTTGGGATTGAGTGGACAGCGGGGAAGTGCCCGTGCCAAGGCACAGGGAGACCTCCATGACACACCAAGATCTCAGCGCTGCGACAGCGCCTACGTGTTTCATGGTGGCTCGCTAAGGTAGCGATTGGTTCCCAGGTCACCCGCTCGCGCTGGTTGGAACATCGGCTAAATACGCTGCCGCTCACAGGTTCCGAACGGAGACCCGATGCTCGTGCCGCGCCTGCTCGCGTTCTGCCCGAGACATGGCCCTAGGGGGTCTGGCGGCTGGTGACCTGGGAACTCGGGTGCCTTCGTTTGCCGGCAAACGAAGGCGCCCACACTCGTCAGTACTCGCTGGCGAGCATCAGGGTGATGACACGCCGGGTCACGTTCGGGTCGGACGGATCCGGCGAATGACACTTCAGGTCCTCGTCGTAGTAGTCGATCTTGAAGAACAGGCTTTGGCCATCGACTTCGAACGCGCCAAAGTCATGCTCTTCGTGCGGGTCGTTGGCGTGGCAAAAGTCGTCGAACGTCGCGACCGTCTTGATGATCCGATCAACAGCTTCCTGGCCGAGCGCGGCAACGCCGGGGGTGATCAGCGCTGTACCGCCGGTCATGTATTGCCGAAGTTGATCGTTGAGGCCGCGGATACGGTCAGTGTTGGTGCTCATTGGTTTGCGCTCCTTGCGCGCGCGATCAGTCCGTCGCCGGAGGCAACGGCTAATCGGGCTGTGAATGAAGTCAGATAAGGGGGTGGGCTCGGGCCGTTGAGGAACAGCCCAAGCCTGGAGTGCTCGCGGTTTAGGGCGCGCTCGGTTTTAGCAGCGCTACGGCCGAGCGATGCTGAGAAAACTTGGGGTACTTGGGAAGATCGCGCCAACGCAGGGTGAGCATGTCGCCCTCGAGGCCGATTACAATCGCTTCCCACCACCCGTCAGTCGCGCCACCGGACGCGACGACCAGGTGGCCGACGCTGATGTCGTTCCAGTCGCGGGGATAGCCCTGGGCGACAACAGGTTCGGCTGGTTCTGCGGCTGAAGGACCAGGCCCAGTGCCAGCAGCGGCCGGTTCGGCCGGTTTTCCTGCTGGGTCACCGGGCTGGCCCTGGCCATCACTGACGGTGTTGGTCCCTGCCGCTTCGACCAACTTGGCGTACAGGTCGCGACGGATATTGGGTACGAACGCGCGGCCGTTTGCATACATCCGACCGGCGGGGAGCTTTTCGGCGATTTCAGCCAACGTCGGCGAGCTAACAGGACAAGCGGTAAGGCTCATCAGGTCGGCGGCTTTTGCGGCGAGACGGGTATGCGCTCCGCCGAACCGCGCGGCCCTGGGCTTCTTGGACTCGTCAAGGCCGAACAGAACAACATCCAGCGGTTCACTCGGTTTGGGATCAGCGACCTTGGTCGTAAGGTTTGGTCATGGTGGTGCTCCTAAAAAGCCGCAGGGGGCCTCTTAGGCCCCCTGCGGCTGATTTGGACGAGACCTTCGCCCGACTGGGCGGTGGCGATCGGTTCGACATTGGTCGTCCTCCAAAGTCTGCCATCGGCCGGCGAATCGGCGACCGATTGAGTATAATACTAATTACATCTTTCGATTGCAACGACTAAATTCGGCTGATATTTCAATATGTTACGAGCGTTGCCGCTGACTTCGCAGCGCCAGCCGGTCGCACAGCCCATAAACCCGGCAATAACCGTTTGTGCAGGCTGCGTCGTCATCGATCCTGTTGCCATTGCAGATGTCGAGACCCCGTTGGGCGCAGTACCGCCAGATGGCGTGCTGTACGAACCTCGGAAACACCGCGGGAAATGCTGGGTTGAAAGCCCGGGCGTCGATCTGTTGGGCAACCTGTTCCAGAATATCCGCGCAGCCGTTCGATCGATAACACCCGGGGCCATAGGGGTGGGCAGCTGAGAAGCGCTCGAGGATCCCCGTTCGGTGGAGGAAATTGTGCACCAGAGTGTCGACGACAACCATGCTGGTGCCCACCTCCAGCCAACGCTTGCGGCCTTGGCCACCGCCGAGCAGCAGCCCGGATAGGATCATGGTCCAGACTTTGTCCGAGACACCGTAGATGGTCCTGAGGGGTACGAGGAGGCTATCGCGGAGTCGCCTGAGCCTATCGGGCGCAGCTGGATCGTCTCCCTCGGCGAGCCGGTTATCGATCCAGGACACAAGGTCGTCGCCCGCAACGTCCCGGATGAACAGGAACAAGCCGTAAGCAGTCTGGTTCAACCGACCATTTCTGAGGCGATGGGTTGGCAGCGGGCAATCGGGCAGGTGGTCGGGTTCGGCGCAGGTTCCCGACCCCTTGTGGTACCGGCAGTCGTGGAAATGCCAGAAGACTGTGAGCTTCGGGCAGGACGGCGGCCGGGTCAGGTTCCGCTGAAGTTCGGCCCAGGTTGCTCGGCCGTGGCGCTGCATGTAGGCCCAGGCGATCCAGTCCGATATCCTTTGGTAGCTCACGGCCTCGGTAAGCCAGTCGAACAGGACCGCCGAATCGTGCTGGTCGATGGCTTCTAGGACCCCGTGGTTAGTTAGTTCGTTGCGAAAATCCTCGATCAACGACGGCAGCCCAGCGACCCGACAGACCGGCTCAATCAATCGCTTTGCGTGGTCCAGATCCGTGGTGGTCACTATGGCCTCAGCTGGGGACATCCGGCGAACAATCAGATTAGCGATACCAGTCGCCGCTGGGCGTCCGAGTCGCCGTCGATGTATCGCTGGGTGGTTAGGATCGATCGGTGACCCGCGAGCAGCTGCACGTCTCGCAGAGATCCGCCGGCCTGATGGACCAACCGCGCGGCTCGAGTCACGAACGTCCGGCGGCCGGAGTGCGATGAACAACCTTTAAGATGCAGCCGCCGATAAGCGACTGAGAACCAGTTCACGATGCTGGGCCGGCGTCATCGAACCACCACGCTCTGATCTGATCACCGGTCCGCGACCACCGGTGCGAGCCATCCATGCGACCAAGGCGGCGCCCAATTCTGGATGGATCGGAATAATCCGACCGCTATTCTTTTTCGCCGCTCTGTCGCGTAGCTCGATAGCCGATGAGACCTCGCCGTATGGGTCGAGCACCATGTCCCAAGTCAGGCAAGCAATTTCCCCCACCCGCAAACCGCCTTGACTGACAACAGGACGATCACCCTGTTGCGGGCCGACCACCGAGTCGCATCAACATAAACCAGGAGGTTACGAACCTGCGCGTCAGAAAGAATCCATGAGTGCGAGCGTCAATTTAAAATGATTATGAAATGTGTTTGTCACGTTCGCAACGGAATTTTTGCTGGGAATCGAAATAGCGACTCCTGTTACGAACTAACCTCAAAGTCGCATGCTCGGTATTCTCACCGCCTTCTATTTCGAGGACGTATCTTCCATTCTTGCGCTAGACTC
Organism: Hyphomicrobiales bacterium; assembly: GCA_019243195.1. Classification (GTDB taxonomy): domain Bacteria; phylum Pseudomonadota; class Alphaproteobacteria; order Rhizobiales; family Xanthobacteraceae; genus AP-16. Next base: position 42,543 of record JAFAUQ010000134.1, on the reverse strand, counting down.
AATGGATCCGACTGGCCAACCAACTGATGTCGAAATGTCAGTTTTGTCATCAGTATGAGAGCAAAGCGATCTTAAGAACCAGCTAAATCAGCCACGCGCGTTGTCAGTACCAATGCCTTCGGGAGCGAAGGGATCGTGTTTTGTGATCTTTTTTGTAAGTGAAAGCTGGAATTCTGGCGTTCGAGTCGAAGGATGCGCTACGCGGTTCGCGCGGCGGGATTCTGAGCCATTTTGGTGCCCCTCTGCGCAATTTCAGCGGCGCATGGCGGACCTGACGGATTCATCGCCATAACAGCCAGGGCGTGATATCGAGATCGCCTTCTGTGTCGCTTCGAGGATGTTGTAGTAGGCATGGGCTCCTTACGGAGTTGCGACGACGTGCTGTAATAACCGGTGCGGACTTTCCTCCGAGCGTGCAAGAGCCATGTCAGAAATCGCGACCGTTGATCCGCAAATTAACCTGGTCTAATGTCTGTTGCGTTTTTCAACTGGTCGCAATCGAACCGCCGTGGATGTAAGCATGAATCGTGTCATCACCGGTTTGGCCTGTGCTGGGGCATTTTTTCTACTGGTCTGCGCCGCTGCTCTTTTGTTGGTTGCCTCGGCACCACCCGCCATCGAAGCCCCAAGGAATGTATTCGATTTTACAACTCTTCGACGGGATCCAACTGACATCGATCTCCCCACCCTCAGAAGATATCCAGCGAGAGATGGAGAGCAGCTGGCCTACCGCTATTACGACTCGATCGCGAACCGAATCCTTATCTTCGTGCACGGGTCAACGTACCATAGCGCCGGGTATCACGCCCTCGCGTCGTTCCTGAGCTTGAATGGAGCCGCAAAGGTCGTCTTACCCAATCTGCGCGGTCACTTCCAGTCGGGACGGCGCCGCGGAGATATCGATTACATCGGCCAACTCGAAGACGATCTCGTCGACTTGATCCAGTTCATTCGCGATGAACATCTCGAAGGGCCCATCACCTTGGGAGGGCACTCAAGCGGAGGAGGACTGGCGATTCGGTTCGCTGGGGGCCCTCGCCCCGATCTGGTATCAAACTATCTGCTGCTTAGCCCAATAATCCCGGGCTCGCCATCGGTCAAGGAAGGGACGGCGGGCGGTTGGGCAAGCCTGCATCGGCGCCGCCTATATGGGCTTCTTTTCCTTGATGCGCTTGGAATTCATGGCTTCGACGGGCTTCCGATCATTACGTTCAACAAGCCGGTGAAGTACTGGGACGGTACGGAGACATTGTCGTATTCCTATCGGCTGAACGTCTCTTATCATCCTCGTTACGGATACGCCGACGACATCGAGGCACTGGGCGACAAGGCGCTTGTCCTCGTTGGGGTGGACGACGAGGCCGTGGATGCAGACGCGCTGCGCGCGCTATTTGCGAGCAGAGCTCCGCACTCACAGGTGGTGAGCCTCGCCCACATCAATCACTTCGGAATATTCACTGACCGCGGCGTGCTTCAACGGATTGCCGAATGGCTTCGCGGCGTTCCAAGTGACGAGGGGACGAAACACCCATCGTGATCAGGATCAATACGGTGCCGAGGTGCTACCTATTAACGTGAGCAGGTACACACGGTCTGCGCTTGGGGATAGTCTGCCGACACGCGATCGTTACGGTCAAAGTGCCGCCGTTGAGCGCGGACCTGCGCCAATCCAGAGGAGCCGCGTGAATGGAAGCCACTATTTGTCATCTGACGCCGTATAACGCGCTTAGTCCGCCGAGCGCCGAGGCGGGGTTTCGCTGCGGACGGACGGGTATGAAAATCGCGGTATGGGCGGCAGGCTTGGCTTTGCTCGCTCCCCTCGCGGCATCCGCGCAAACAGCTGCCGAGCTGGCCAGCGGAGAGACTTCCAGCGTGCTCACCTACGGCATGGGCTATCACCAGCAGCGCTACAGCCCGCTCGAACAAATCAACAAGAATACGGTCAAGCGCCTGGTCCCGGTGTGGAACTACAGCTTCGACGACAACCGCAGCGAAGAATCCCAGCCGCTGGTCTACAAAGGCGTGATCTACGTCACCACCCACAACGCCACCATGGCGGTCGACGCCCGGACCGGCAACCAGATTTGGAAGACCAAGGTCAACTACGCGGCGGCAACGCCGCGCATCGTGTGCTGCGGCATCATCAACCGCGGCGCTGCGATCTTCGATGGCAAGCTGTTCCGCACCACGCTCGACGCCAACGTCATTGCGCTCGACGCCAAGAGCGGCAAGGAGCTGTGGCGGCAAAACGCCGGCGATATCAAGCTTGGGTACTCCATGACGATGGCGCCGCTGGTCGCCGCCGGCGTGGTGGTCACCGGGGTCTCGGGCGCCGAGTTTGGTACCCGCGGTTACATCGACGGCTGGGAGGCTGAGACCGGCAACCACCTGTGGCGGACCTACACGGTTCCGGGACCGGGCGAGCCCGGCCATGACACCTGGGCGGGCGATACCTGGAAATACGGGGGCGGCACCACCTGGATCACCGGCTCGTTCGATCCGCAGCTCAACACCGTCTATTGGGGCACCGGCAACCCGGCGCCGTTCAACACCGCGGTTCGGCCGGGCGACAATCTTCACACCTGCTCGGTGCTGGCCCTCGATCCCCAGACCGGGTCGATCAAGTGGCACTTCCAATTCTCGCCGAACAGCCCGTTCGACTATGACAGCGTTGCCGAAATGCTGCTCGCCACCATCGAGGTGAACGGCGTGCCGACCAAGGTCATTCTGCACGCTGATCGCAACGGCTTCTTCTATGTGCTCGATCGCACAAACGGCAAGCTGATTGGCGCGAACCCCTATGTCCAGATGAACTGGGCATCGGGCATCGATCTCGAGACCGGCCGGCCGATCGAGACAGACGTCGCCCGCAAGGCGCGCGCCGGCGAATTGGTCACGGTGTGGCCCTCGATTCTCGGCGGCAAGAACTGGCCGCCCATGTCGTACAATCCGCGGACCGGCCTGGCCTACGCAAATACGCTTAATTTCGCGTCGAACTACCAAGCGGTGCCCGCGGATTACAAGGCCGGCCAATGGTACCTTGGCATGGATATGGCGGCCGGCTGGACTTTCCCGGACGGGCCGCGCGGCTACCTGAAGGCGATCGATCCGATGACCGGAAAGTCCAAATGGGAGGCGCCGAGCGACCTGCCCCGGTTCTCCGGAACGATGACGACCGCAGGTGGGCTGGTATTCACCGGCGGCTATGACGGCGAGCTCCAGGCGTTTGATGCCGACACCGGTGACAAGCTTTGGAAGTTCAAGACCGGGTCCGGCATCGAAGGCCAGCCGATCACCTGGGAACAGGACGGCGTGCAATACGTCGCCGTGACCACCGGACTGGGCGGCGTGTACACACTGTTCTCGGGCGATACGCGCCTCGCCTCGGTGCCGGCGGGCGGGTCGCTGTGGGCGTTTGCGCTGGCGCCGCAATGACCCGGGATCTCGGCATCTTCGCCGGCGTCATCCTGACGGTTGCGGTGCTTTCGGCCGCGACGCTCACGGACGTCCCGGCGGCCGAGGACGCGCCGAGGAGCGCGGTCCTGCAGGCCCAGACCGAGGCGCAACGGATCGCCGCCGGCAAGCGGCTCTACGTGCAGAACTGCATGCATTGCCACGGATTGAACATGGTCAATCCCGGCAACGTCACGTTCGATTTGCGCGAATTTCCCAGGGACGAGAAGGCGCGGTTCGTCGAGTCGGTGACGCGCGGCAAGAACAACATGCCGCCGTGGCGCGACGTTCTCAGCGCCGACGAGATCGACGCGCTCTGGGCTTATGTGCGCGCCGGAGGGCAGTCTTGAGCGCGCGGCATGCTGTTACGCTTGCCGCCGCCCTGCTGGCGTGGGGGCCGACACCGCCACGTGCGCAGGAGGCCCTGCGCGTCTGCCTGAACCAGGACCTTCCGCCCTACTCGGTGCACCGGGCGCAGGGCGGCAGCGGCTTCGATCTCGCGGTCGCGGCGGCGGCCGCCGAGCGCCTCGGACGCACCCTCGCGGTCCAGTGGTTCGAGAGCAAGCTCGACGAGGGCACCAGCATGGCGCTCGAGGCCAATGCGCTGCTGTCCGATGGACGCTGCCAGCTGGCGGCGAGCTATCCGCTCGTCAGGGCCGCGCTCGGAAAACCCGGGCTGGAAACCACGAGGCTGCCCGACTTCGAAGGCGCCGGCGCGGCGGACCGGCGCCGCCGCGTCGCCCTGGGCACGCTGGTAGCCAGCAGGCCCTATCATCGCGCGCTCCTCACCGTGGTGCTCGGCCGCGCGGCGGCCGGCAGGCCGGTCGCGAGCCTGGCGGACCTGCGGGATCTGCGCTTGGGCGTGGAGGGCGGCACGTTCGCCGACGCCATCCTGATGCTGTTCGACAATGGCCGGCTGATCGACCGGATTACCCACGTGGTTGCCGGTCGCGGCGAATTGCTGCCGCGGCTGGAGCAGGGCGACTACGACGCCGTGCTGGTGGAATTGCGGCGGCTCGACGCCTATAGGGCCGAGCATCCGGATACACGGCTCACGCCGTCCGGCTACCACCACCGCATCGGCTTCAATCTGGGTTTCGTGGCCCTCGACCCGGTCCTGATCGGCAAGGTGGACCAGGCGCTCGACGCGATGCTGGACCGCGGCGAGATCGAAGCCCTGGCGCGCGCCGCCGGCATGACGCCGGTGCGGCCGCAGCCGCCGCCCATCCTCGAGGACTTCTCCCTGGCCGATCTGCGGAAATAGCGGCGCCTACACGTAGGGCAGGTCGATCAGGCCGCGGCGCAAGGCCTTGATGACGGCGACGGTCCGGCTGCTCGTCTCGAGCTTTCGCATCGCGTTCTTGACGTGGAAATTCACAGTGTTCTCGCTGATCATCAGGATGACGCCGATATCCCACGATGACTTGCCTTGCGCGGTCCAGCTCAGGCAATCCCGTTCCCGTTGCGACAGCTGGACATTGTCGGCCTCGCGCTCGGCCGCATGTGCCAGCTCGCTGAAGGCGACGTGGAATTGCGACGCAAGCGCGGTGAGGCGACTCAGGTTGGCGGTCGGGTCGCCATCGTCGCAGCGCGACGCAAACGACATGACGGCCACCTTTCCGCACGGCCCGTGCAGGGGCACACTGACGCCGTTGCGCAGTCCCGCTTCGCGCGCCTCGTCGAGAACGAGCCGCTGTGCGCGGTCCAGCGTGCCCCGCTCGGCAAGGGAATCCCACAGGAACGGGCGCGCCATGCGCGGCGTGCACGTCACCACCGGATCGATCACCTGATATCTGCGCTCGAAGTAGCGCTGCTGCCAGCCGACCGGATAGTTCAGCACGACGGCCGGAGGCACGCAGCCGGTCGGCTGGAGCGGCGCGCGGTAGGTGAGCGTCCCGTAGGCGACTTGATCGAACCCTTCGCTGCCGGCGGCGTCGACGAGGAGGCCGAACAGCCGTTCCGGAGATCTCGTCTGGTTGGAGCACTCGACGAAGTCGAAGATGTCCATGACCGTCTCCCCGCTCAGTCGTTTGCCAGGACGTGCCGCTCGCGGCGGAACAGTTCGATGAGATACTCCGCCACCGCCCTGATGGGCTGGACCGTCGCGAGGTCGCGGCGAATGAGGAGCCACACGTCGCGATTGGGAATGGGTTCGCCGGACGGGATGTTGACCAGTCCGGGATCGTTCGCCGCCAGATATCGCGGCAGCAGCGCGAGCCCGTAGCCGGCGCGCGCCGCGGCGGCCTGCGACATCTGGCTGTTGGTACGGAACACGAACCGGCGGGCGGGAAACTGACGCGTGAGCCACGCCGCCTCGAAGATGAAGTCGCTGTCCTGGTCGAAGCCGATGAAGGCGGCCCGATGCCCGGCCTCAAGCTTGTCGCGATAGGCCGGCGAGGCATAAAGGCCGAAAGCGATGCTCGCCACACGGCAGGCCGTGAGGTCGCTCTCTTGCGACGATCCCTGCCGCAACGCGATGTCGGCTTCGCGCCGAGCCAGGCTGACGATGCGCGTGTCGTTGATCAATTCGATGTCGATGCCGGGATGACGGTCGTGCAGCTCGCCGAGGCGATGGATCAGGAAACCATCGCCCAGCGCGTAGGTCGCGGTCACTCGGACCAGCCCATTCAAGCCATTGCTCGCAGCCATGGGCGAAGCGCGGCACCGCCGCGTCCTCCAAATGTTCGCCTAGTCGGGCAATGCCTGGCCGTCGGCGACGAGCGCATCGCCGTCGGCGCGCCGTTCGGACGACGGAAGCCAGGGCAAAGCGCGAGGCCATGACCCGACGCGCGTGGTCGCATGAGAAACGCGAGGATTTCCGGCCGTCGCAGACAGCCCCATGGCGCGTCGACGCCATCCAATAGCGACGACCGCCCCCTCGAGGTCAATTGTCTGTTTTCTAACCGGCAGGGTGAAAATTTTCTCGGCGGCCGTGCGGTCGATCAGTCGTTCGCCAGGAGGTGGCGCTCGCGCCGGAACAATTCGACCAGATAGTCCGCCACCGCCCTGATGGCCGGGACTTTGGTCAGGTCGCGGCGAATGAGGAGCCAGACGTCGCGATTGGGCAGCGGCTCGGCGAACTGGACCGGCACCAGGCCGGGATCGTTCACCGTCAGATATCGCGGCAGCAGGGCGACGCCGTAGCCGGCGCGCGCGGCGGCGGCCTGCGAGATCTGGCTGTTGGTGCGGAACACGAACCGCTTGGTGGGAAACTGGCGGGTGAGCCACGCCGCCTCGAAGATGAAGTCGCTGTCGCGGTCGAAGCCGATGATCGCCGGCGTCTGTCCGGGCGCGAGCTTGTCGCGGTAGGCAGGCGACGCATAGAGACCAAACGCGATGCTCGCCACGCGGCGGGCCATCAGGTCGCTGTCCTTCGACGATCCGAGCCGCAACGCAATGTCGGCCTGGCGGCGTGCGAGGCTGACGACGCGCGAATCGCCGATCAGCTCGAGGTCGATACCCGGATAGCGCTCGTGCAACTCGCCCAGCCGATCGATGAGGAAACTGTCGGCCAGCGCACGGGTGGCGGTCAAACGCACGAGGCCATTGAGCTCGTTGCTGGTGTCCATGCGGCGAAGCACCGCCAGCGCCGCCTCCTCCATGGCGTTCGCCTCGTCGAGCAGCGCCTTGCCCTCGGCCGTGAGCGAATAGCCGTCGGCACGCCGTTCGAACAATGGCCGCCCCAGCAAACCTTCGAGGTTCATCACCCGGCGCGCGACGGTGGCGTGCGTCACGCGCAGACCGCGGGCGGTCGCCGACAGGCTGCCATGGCGCGTCAAGGCAACGAAGTAGCGAAGATCCTCCCAGTCGAGGTCGCGTGTCTGTTTTCTAACAGGCATGGTGAAAATTTGTTGGATGGCGGCGCGCGTGCTCGCGGCCTAGGGTTGGCGCCATCGGAGCCGACCGAAGTGTCCCCACAGGGGTCACGAGTCTGAACAAAGCTCCCAGCGCTCCCGCGTCGCTGTTTTGGCCAGATTCGTTCGCCGGATGTGAAAAGACGCGCTCCGGAAACTGACGCTGATCGACGTCGTCTGCAGCGTCCCGTGCAGCATCACCGTTTCTTGTCGACCACCGAAAGGGGTACACGCATTACGCTCACCCAGTGGGCCGACCCACTTCGGCGGAGCAACGTCAGGAGGACGATGATACCGATACCGATCCTAGTTGATTTCACGTCCATTGCAAGGGGAAATCGCGGCCATTGGCGCGTTTGAATCGCGCCGAAGCGCGCGGTCGGGAGGGGGCCACATGACCGTCACGACGGGCGCTTTCGACTTTGCGCAAATCGCATCATGCAAGATCCATCCCGGTATAGGCGTGGCGCGCGTCGGCAACAGCCCCGACGCGTACTTCATCGGACCCGAGCTTCCCGGCGACCCGCGTGCCGTCACGGCGCCCGACGGCGCCTTCAAGGATGCAGGCGGCCGCGTGAAACGGCAGGCGGCGCGCTTTCGCATCTACGGATACGACAAGGACGGAAGGAACCTGGGCGAACTCCCCTGCCTCGGCCCCGGCGACCGCAAAGGCGGCGGCAAGGCGAAGGTGGAGTGGACGGTGCATCTGGCCAACAAGAAGGGGGCTTGGCGCAAATGCGTCAGCCGCCATCAGGCGATCGACGATGCGCCGCTCCGCAACATTGCCAGCGTGCCGGGCCGCAATCCCGATACGCGTGATCCGGACGATCGCCACGAGCTCATCATCGATGCGGGCGCGCGATCCATCAGCAGCCACGGACATTCGGAAAACGCCAAGTTCGACACCGGCCGATTTCTCGGAACGACGGTCGCGCTCGGCGAATTGAAAGCCGACCGTCATGGGCGGCTCATCGTTCTCGGCGGCTTCGGCGCGGCCGGATCGACCAAGCTCGACAATCCGATCGGAGCGGATCCGGATCAGACCGACACGTGGGCCAACAACGACCACTGGTACGACGATATCTCCGATGGTCCGGTCACCGCCACCGTGACGCTGCCGACCCCGGACGCGAGGACGATCGAGATCCGCGATCCCGAGGATGCCGCCTGGGTCATCGTTGCGCCGCCCAAATATGCCCCCGGGATATTCTCGATCGTCACCCTTTTCGATGTCGTTCGCGAAGTCGCAATCGACGCGAGGTGGATCGAGGATGAGCCCGACGTGAGCTACGTCCGGGACATCCAGCCGATCCTGCTGCGTGCCGCCGACACCGCATGGGTGAACAACGACGTGCGCCGCGCGCACCGCGTGCCGTTCGCCGCGCTGCCATCGTTCTCGCCGGAAGAGCGGGCGCGGCTGTTCGCGCGGATCCGCAATCCGCGGCCGGATGCGGCGGTTGCCGCCCAACAGGCGACCGGCCAATACATGCCGCCGCTCTCGGGCGACGGCGGCAAGGCCACCAACGGCAAGCCGACGACTTGGCTGTCGCTGTTGCCGTCGCAATACCGCAAGCTGGAGAAATGGAACGACGGCAAGTTCGCCGAAGGCGAGCACGCAACGGCTCTCAAGCTCGACGATCTCGATGCCAAGGCGCAGGTCGCGGCGCTGCAGCGGGCCGCGCTGGAACCATGCGCAGGTGGCGCCTTCTATCCGGGCGTCGAGGCGTCATACACGGTCGCTGACGCGCGGCTTTACGCCGGTGCATTTCGCATCGACGGCAAAAAGACGAAGGCAGGCGACGTCACCAAGTACCTGGCGGTGCCGTGGCAGGCGAGCCTGTACCTGCGCAAGGACGGCTGGTGGCCGGCGGCGCGGCCCGACGACATCGTGCCGGAGGAGGTCTTCGACGAGGCCGACAGCCAGTGGCGCGCGGGCGGCAAGCCGGTCAGCGCCGGGCTCGAGGGTCGGGTGCGGTGGGACCGCGGGCTCGGCGTGAGCACGCTGTTCCGCCGGCCATGGCAGAACCCGGCGCGGGCGGTCGACGATCCGCGCGACGGGGAGCGGCGCGGCCCCGACGACATGGTGCGTTACTGGAGCGAGCTCGGCTTCGTCGTGCCGCGGCGCAGCGCCAGCGGCGAGATCGTTCATGTCGAGACGGAACGGCGCCCCTATGCCGGCATGGACATCCGCGAGCTGTTCCATGCCCTGTTGAACCTGGAGGAGCACCGCAACTGCCTGCCCAAGGTGCAGGAATACGTCGAGAACGTCCTGGCGGCGGCGCGGCAGGTGCAGCGGCTCCCCTCCGCCTTCAATTTCATGAACAACATCCGGCCTTTCCGCTACAGCGAGCAGGCGTTCGAGGCGCGGATGAAGGACATCTATGACGATTGTTTCGAGTTCGCCTTCACGAAAAACGGGCGGCGCTACGATCCCGAGGACGAGAGCCACAATCCCTACTTCAGGACGCGCGAGCAGATGGCCGAGCGCATTCGCCAGCTCACGCCGTTCAATTTTCTCGATGGCGCCTGGCTGCGCAACGTCCACCGCCTGGGCCCGATGGACGAGGTGAACTCGATCCTGTTCTCGATCTTCAACGAGGAGCTGGGCGACGGCGTGCTGGCGCAGAACCACGCGAACATCTACCGCGACCTCTGCCACTCGATCGATTTCTACCCGCCGCCGGTCGCCAGCCTGGCGTTCGCGCGCGACCCGCAATTCCTCGATTCGGCGTTCGAGAGCGCCACCTTTCAGCTCGGGATTGCCGAGTTCACCGAGCGCTACTACCCGGAAATAATCGGCATGACCCTGTGGCTGGAGTGGACGGCGCTCGAGCTGCACCGGGTCGCCGCGATGATCGAACGGGTCGGCCTTGACGCCCATTTCTACCGGATGCACATCGCCATCGACAACGCGGAGGACGGCCACGGCGCCGGCATCCTGCGTGCCGTGAAGCTCTATCTCCACCAGGCCATGTTGCAGGGCGGGGATCCGGCGGTGCAGCAGCAGTGGCAGCGCATCTGGGACGGATACGTGGCGTTCGCCTTGACGTTCGCGATTCTCATCCAGCAGGTCAGCCGGGTGGTCAAGGAGCCGCTGACGTCGCAGGAGCAGCTGGAAAACCTCATTCGGCGCAAGAAGACGTTCGGACAATACAACCACAGCACCTGCGCGCTGTGCGGCGTTCCGATCAACGAGTGGTTCAACGAGCCGACCGGATTCCTGCGCGCGCTCATCAAGGCGGGGTTCATCGTGCCGGGCAAGCCGGCGTCGAGCCCGTTCCTCGGCTTGTTGGGATTCCGCGGGCCGATGTACCGCGTCTTCACGGAGGCGGAGATCGAGCTGTGGCGCCGGTGGACGCTGGAAGAAGCGTGGAGCCTGGCCGACTCCGAGGATGACGGGTCGGAACTTGCGGCCGACGTCAAGCGGCTCAAGGGCAAGCTGGCGCGCGATCCGAGCCTCGCGCACCTTCTGTCCGGAGACCGGCTGAGCCGCCTGCAGCGGGTGACGTCACCGCGCCGGATCGCGCTGTGGGTTGATCTGGCGGATCGGCACGCCGCAAGCGCGCCGGCGGCGGCCGCGACCGCCGCAAACGGCGCCGCCGACGGCATCGGGGCACGCAAGGCGAGCGCGATCGAGGCCAGGTTCAATGCGTGGGTCGCCTGGGGCATGGTGCGCGCCTTGACCCATTTGGCGGCGCAACCCTTGACCAATTCGCAAAACGGCGGGTTCAAGTTCAATCGTGCGGACGCCGCCGAAGGCCAATCCGCGCTCGAATGGCTTGCCGACATCCGCGATGCGGCGAATCCGGCGCGCACGGCCCGCGCGTATCTGGAAGCGCTGGGCGCGGAGTTCGAGCAACAGAAAGATCCATCGGCGGGCGCGTTCATGCGGCGACTGGCGGCGACCCCGCTGGCCCAGGGTTTCGAGCTCGTCGCCCCGGGCAACGACGGTCATTGCGGGCGCGACATGATGACGGCGTGGTTGGAGTGCGGCTGCCCCATGCCGGACGTGCGGCTCGGCGAATTGAAGCCGTTGCGCATCGACTCCACGCTCGACGAGGAAGAGCATCACCCCACCGGTGTGGCGATCGGCTTCGGCACGATGCATTGAGCCGGCCCGCCGGATCGCAATCAGTTTCCAAACGCACACACGCACGACCGCTGACCGTTCGTCGGGCCTCACACGCCGCGCGCGCAGGTGCTCATTTCTGATCGGCCACGGTGAGAAGATAAGGACTAGTCTACTGTCGGTCGTTGCGTAGTCTGGGCCTGGGAGGGCGCAATCCATGGAAATCGCCGAGCTTCGTGGTCCGCAGCCGATGCGGGGCGAGTTTGCCGATGCGGTGCGCGCCGGCAACGTCATCGCGGCCGTGCGCCCAATCACACAGCGCCGACGGGTACGGAGCGAGAGGGCGCCGCACGTCATCATCGTCGGGGCCGGACTGGCCGGTCTTTGCGCGGCCTATGAGCTGCAAGGGCATGGTTGCACCTACACGATCCTCGAAGCCGAGACGCAGCATGTCGGCGGACGCGTGCGGACCGCAAGGTTTTCCGACGGATCCTATGGCGAGCTCGGCGCCATGCGCATTCCCGAGCAACACGCGCTCGCACGCAAGTACGTGAAAGACGAATTCAATCTTCCGACCAGAGCGTTCGTGACGAGCAGCGAAGCTGCCTTCTATCTCGGCCGCGGCAGGCGCGTGAGAATCGGTCGGGTCAAGCGACAGGTCGCGGCCGGACAGCCGGACTCGCTGCGGCAGGCCTATCGCCTCAACGCGTGCGAAGCGCAGAGATCTCCGGCCGAGCTGTGGGACCGCGCGGTTCTCAGCCATATTCGCGCGCTTGCCGCCGACGAACGATGCGAGCTCAGGGATTCCAACGTCTTCAAGACCCGACGGCTGATCGAGCTCGATCGCTTCTCGCTGCGGCGGCTGATCGAGCTTTCCGGCCTGTCCAATGAGGCGATCGAGTACCTCTTGGCGATTTCGGGCCTCAGGACGCTTCAACATTCCGCCGTCACCGAGCTCTTGCGCGAGGAGCTGTGCGGGATCTGGAGCAATCCGGGGTTCTATGAAATCGTCGGCGGCATGGAGCTCCTGCCAAAGGCTTTTCTGCACAGGCTGCGCTCGAAGCCGAGGATGGGATGCGAAGTCATCGACTTTCAGCAGGATCAGCACCCGAACCGCGTCGCCGCGATCTATCGCCACCGGACAAGGCCGCACAAGCACGAACGCGAGGAAGCCGACTTCCTGATCTGCACGATTCCATTGCCGGTGCTGGCGCGCCTCGAGGCGCATCGCCGCTTCTCGCCGGAGAAGCAGGTCGCCATGCGCGATCTTCGCTACGAATCGGCGACCAAGCTGCTGATACCGACGACGACGCGCTTCTGGGAAAAGAACGAGGGAATTTTCGGCGGAGCGAGCTACACGGACCTCATGCCGGGCTCGGTCTACTACCCGTCGGACAATGTCGGCCGGGATGAGGCAAGGATGGCCGGACCCGGCATCCTCGCCGTCTCGGACTGCTGGGGCCAGGAAGCCCGCTGGCTGGGGCACATGCGTGCCGCCGAGCGCGGGGCTCTCATGATCGAGACCTTGGGGAAGACCCTGCACGCGGAGCTGCTGCAGCCCGGCACGGTGCGGCACGACGAAGTGAGGAGCTGGTACTGGGACGGCCATCCGTGGGCGTCCGGCGCCTTCGCCTTCTACATGCCGGGCCAGTTCGCCACCCTGCATCACCATGTCACCGCGCCCGAAGGGCGCATCTACCTGGCGGGCGAGCATTGCTCGCGGATGCATTCGTGGATGGAAGGGGCGCTGGCCTCGGCGCACGACGCGGTCGCTTCCATCCTGGCGCAGGCCAAGGCGGCTGGTGCCGTGAATCGCAGCCGAGCGTTCCTCGACGCGTGAGGGGCCGACGGTAGCGTCCGGACTGTTTCGCCGAGATCGACTTTCCGTTCGGTCGAGGCGGGCGGGGGTGGTCGGACAGACGGGGAGAAAGCCATGACCGGCCGGATGATCGCAATGACGCTGCTGATCTGCGCGCTATGGGCGAGCGTCGGGGTGGCGATCAAGTTCTCGCTCGATAGCGCGCCGCCGCTCGGCCTCGCGGCCGTTCGCATGTGGGTCGCGGCCGCCGCACTGTGGCTGTGGATGGCGCCGCGCTGGCCCAAAAGGTCGGATTGGGCCACGTGGCGCGTCGTGATGGTCGCGGCGTCGTTCTACTGCCTGCTGCTCGCGTTCACCCATGTCGGCTTCAACCACGTCGCGGCGGCGCGCGGAATCGTTCTTCTGAATACCACCCCGCTGTTCGTCGCCCTGCTGGCCAATTTCATCATGCCACGCGAGCCGCTGGGATTCGTCAAATCCGCGGGCCTCCTGCTGGCATTCGTCGGCGTGGTCGCGATATTCGCGCACCGGCTCGACGCGACCGGCGGCTCGGCCTTCGGCGAGGGGATCATGCTACTCGCCGCGGTCAGCTGGGGCTTTCAGACCCTGTGGACGAAGCGGGCGGCGCGCGACGTCCACCCTGCGGCCTTGAATCTGATCCAGTTCATCGCGGCGGCGGCGGTGCTCAGCGTCGTCAGCATGGCAAGCGAGCCCATCGGACTCTGGCGGCCGACGGCGTCGTTGGCCTTCGCCATCGTCTACCTGGCGATTGCCGGCACGGTCGTCGCCTGGCTGCTGTGGTTCCGCGTGCTCCAGCAGGTTCCGGCCAGCACGGCAAGCGCGTTCATCTTCACGGTGCCCCTCGTCGGCGTGGTGTTGAGCTTCCTGCTGCTCGGCGAGCCGATCACGCTGCAATTCGCCTTGGGGGCCGGGTTGGTGAGCGCGGGCATCGTCGTCGTCAGCCGTGCGAGCGCGCTCGCCAACGGATTCGCCGCGTGGATTGAGGCGAGGGGACGCGGTCGCGCGCATCTTGCGTGCGCAACCGCCTCAGCGCCGGCCATTGCGGCCATCCCGCAGATTTCTCACCGTGACGGTCAGAAAACGCGCAATTGACCGCACCGGCAATGCGCGCGGATGATGAGCGCGAGACGCGGATCGTGAGGACCCATGTCCATCGCCTGCTTGAGCTGGGAAACCGCGCATCTCCACGGCGAAGCGTGGATCTCGCATCATCGCTTGCGCCATCGCTTGTTCGTTGATCGCCAGAACTGGCGGGTGCCGACCTACAACGGGCTCGAATACGACCGGTTCGATACGCCCGCCGCCAGATATATCCTGTGGCTCGATCGCTTCGGCCAAGCGCGCGGGGTCGCCCGCCTGCTGCCGACGACCGAGCCCTACATGATCGAGACGTTGTGGCCCGACCTGGTCGACGGCCCGCTGCCGCGCAGCCATGCCGTCTGGGAAGCCACCCGGTTCGGCTGCGATTGCTTCCTCGATCCGCAGGCGCGGCGGCGAATCGTTGCCGAGCTCATCTGCGGCTGTCTCGAGTTCGCGATCGCCCAGGGCATTTCCCGCTATATCGCGGCGATGCCACTTGGGATTTTCGAGCGCGTGATCAGGGCCGCCGGATGCCCGGTCGCGATCCTCGGTCCGACGCGCCGGATGGAACGCCTCAACGTCGCGGCCGCCTATGTGGACGCGTCAGCCGAGATCTTGGCGGGCGTGCGGGCCAGGACCCGCGTCGATCGCCCCGTGCTCGAGCCGCCGGCGCCGGCGCGTCCCGTGACGGCTGGTCTCGTGGTCAACGGCTTGGCGGCATGAGCGGCGCGGCCGGCTCAGCCGCGCAACCCTTCGACGATGCCCATGCGCGCGGCACGCCAGGCCGGAAACATCCCGCCGATGAAGCCGATGAGCAGCGCCAGCAGGACGCCCCTGACGATCAGCGTTGAGCTGAGCTGGAAGCTGAATACGACCTGCGTGAAGCTGCCGCCAAGGGTCGAGACGGTCAGCCCGTCGAACGCCACGAAGGTCGCGGCCGCTCCGATGGCGCCGCCGACCGCCGCCAGCAGCATCGATTCGCACAGCGTCCCGACGAACGCCGGAATGCCGCCGAAGCCGATGGCGCGCAAGGTCGCGATCTCGCAGGCGCGGGCCGCGACCGAGCTGTACATGGTGTTGAGCGCCCCGGCGAGCGCGCCGAACGCCATGGCGATCGCCAGCGGCCAGCCGAGCCGGCGGATCAGGTCGGAGACGCGCGAAGCCTGGTCGGCAAAATAGGCGGCCTCCGATTGCACCTCGAGCTTGAGGCGCGGATCGGCCTCCACGTAGGCCTTGAAGGCCGCAAGCGCCGCCGGGCTCTCCAGCTGCGCCCGCACCGTCTGGAACACGTTGTTGCGATTGAACAGGCTCTGCACCGCCGCGGCATCGGCCCACAGCTCCGAGCCGAACACCGAGCCGTTGGCCGAGAACACGCCGACCACGGTCCAGCGGCCGGTTCCGAGCGTGATGGACTGGTTGAGCTCGAAGCCCTCGAACTCGCCGATCACGTCCTGGCCGACCACGATTTCGTTGGCGCCGGGATTGAACATGCGGCCTTCGATCAGGCTGATGCCCTTGCGCAGCGCCGCGCCTTCGCGGCTGATGCCGCGCAGCGGAACGTTGGCCTTGACCTGATCCCGGCGCTTGACCGCGTCGATGACGAGATAGAGTTCCGCCGAGATCAACGGCCTGCCGGTCGCGTCCCTGGCGATGCCCGGCGCCTCGGCCAGCAGGTTCACCTGATTGCGCACGACCACGCTGTTGAGCTCCGAGCGCGAGCCTCCGCGCAACGCGATGGCGATGTCGTCGGAGCCCGAGCCCGTCAGCGTGCGCTGAAAGCCGTTGGCCATCGCCAGAAAGCCGAGCAGCACGAGAACGACCAGCGCCACCGCGAAAACGGTCGAAATCGACAGCAGCAGCCGCTGCGGAATGCTCCTGAGGTTGATCATGGTCACGGCAAAGATCTGCAACACCAGCGAAGCCATGGCTCAACTCCGGCCGAGGGAGGTGACGATCTTGAGGCGGAAGGCGCTCAGTGCCGGAGCGAGCCCGGTCACGAGGCCAAAGGCGAACATCAGGACGACCGCCGTCAGCGCGATGTCGGGCGTGAGCACGAGGGCGGAAAAGAGGCTCGAGGACGACATGCGCAGGCTCACCGCGGTCAGGGCGGCAAGGCCGAGCCCCGGCAAACCCCCGAGCAGGGCCAGCATCAGGGATTCGCCAAGTATGAGGCGCAGGATGCGCACGCGCGAAAAGCCCAGGGTCTTGAGCACGCCGATCTCGCGCGTGCGCTCCCGCACCGCCATCACCATGGTGTTGCCGACGATCATCAGGATCGTGGCAAAGGCCGCGCCGATGATGAGCACGACCACCAGACTGATATTGCCGAGCTGTGCGCCGAACGCGCGGTTGAAGGCCTTTTCGCTGTCGGTTGCGGTCTCGTTGGCGGAGTTGGCGAACATCCGGTCGATCGTCTTGGCCAGGCGATCGTTCACGGACGGCGACACGGTATTGAGCGCGATCCAGCCGATCGTGTCCTTGCCGAACAGGCGGGTCTCGTCGAAATAGGCGTAGTGCAGCACCATGAAATTGGTGCCGATATGGGGCGTGCGGCCGCGGACGATGCCGGCGATCGTCACGTCCCAGGCACGCGAGCCGTTCTTCTGCACATAGATGTCGCTGGAGACGGGAATGCGGTCGCCGGCCTTCCAACCCCATTTCTCCGCCATGGTCTCGCCGACCAGGGCGGCGGTGCGTTCCCGAACGAAGGCCGCGCGCGCGTCGGGACGAAGATCATAGTCGTTGGCATAGACCTCCAGATAGGTCTCGGGCTCGACCGCCGTCACGATCAGGGTGTTCTTGGGCTCCTGGTAGTAGCCGCCGAACCAGCTCAGATGGGTCGCCTGGCGCACGCCCTCGATGGCGCGCACGCGGCTGTAGTGCGCGATCGGCAGGGGCTGGGTGAAATTGATCTTGTTGACGACGACGAGGCGGTCGGCGGCGGCCGCCTGCTCGCGCGCGTTCATGCTGCGCTCGAAGCCGACCAGAACGCCGAAAATCGCGAAGGCGATCAGGATCGACACGGCCATGAGGGCCGAGCGCAGCTTCTGGCGCCGCAGATTCTGTCGGATCAGCACGAGGTCGTTCATGCGGCGAGATCCCGTTCGATGAAGCGGCCCTTGTCGAGGTGCAGCGTGCGCCGCGCGTGGCGGGCGGCAGCTGCATCGTGCGTTACCATCACGATGGTCTTGCCGAGGTCCCGGTTGAGGAGCCGCAACACCGACAGGATCTCGTCCGCCGTCGCCCGGTCGAGATCGCCGGTCGGCTCGTCGCACAGCAGCAGGTCCGGGTTCGACACGATGGCGCGCGCGATCGCCACGCGCTGCTGCTGGCCGCCCGACATCTCGCGCGGATAGTGCTTCTTGCGATCCGCCAGTTCGACGACCTTGAGCGCCGTCTCGACGTGCCGCCGGCGGTCCTTGCCGGGGCGGGTCAGCAGCGGCAGCTCGATGTTCTGCGCCGCCGTGAGCATCGGCATGAGATTATAGAACTGGAAGATGAACCCCACGTGGGCGCCGCGCCAGCGGGTGAGCGCGCTCTCGGAGAGCGCGTCGACGCGGATGCCGCCGATGTGGATCTCGCCCGAATCGGCGCGGTCGATGCCGCCGAGCAGGTTGAGCAGGGTGGTCTTGCCGGAGCCCGACGGGCCCATGACGGCGACGAAGTCGCCCGCCGGAATCGACAGCTCGAGACGATCGAAGATGGTGATCGTCTCGCTGCCCTTGTTGAAGCGCTTGCACACATCGATCAGGCGAACGAGCGTGTTGTCAGGCATCGATCAGTCCTCTGCTGGCGATCTTGGCGTCGTTCAGTTGCTGGCGGAGGTCTCCTCGCGCAGCACGGCGCTGGGCGGGCTGCCCTCGAGAAACGTCACCTTGACCCCCATGTCGGGAAGAATGCGCGGGTCCTTGCGGGCGAACCCGATGCGGACCTTCACGGTTGCCTTGTCGCGATTGGCGGTCGGGATGACCGCGATGACCGACGCCGGAATGGCCCAGTCCGGATAGGCGTCGAGCGCGGCGGTGACGGCGTTGCCGGCATGAACGCGGCCGATATGCGCCTCGTTGACCTCGACCTCGACCTCGATCGAATCCATGTCGACGATGGTGCAGATGCCGGTTCGCGTGAAGCCGCCCCCGGCCGACATCGGCGAGATCATCTCGCCGGGCTGGGCGCTGCGCTCCACCACCACGCCGGCGAAAGGCGCGCGGATGCTGTGCTTCTCCAGCACCGCCGCGCTGCGTTGCGCATCGAGGCGCGCGGTTGCGACCTGCGCGCGGGCCTGGTTGAGCTGCGCCGACAGGACGCCGACCCTTGCCTCCGTCCGGGTGCGCTCGGCGTCGCTGGCAAAACCCTTCTGCGAGAGGGTCTGGACCCGGCCCAGGATCTGCGCGGCGTCGCGCAGATCGGCGGCAATAGCGGCGGCCGCCGCCTCGGCGCTGGTCACGCGCGAGCGCGCGAGCGCCACATCCTGCTCGGCAAGCACGCTGTCGAGCTGCGCCACCACCTGGCCGGCCGCCACCACCACCCCTTCCTCCACCAGCAATTCCACCACCTTGCCGGTGACCTCGGCGGCCAGCGAGGACTTGCGCCGGGCAACGACGTAGCCGGAGGCGACGAGGCCGCCGCCGGGGCGCTCGGCCGCGCCGGGATTTGCGCCAGCGACCGCCGGCGCCGCGGCGGCGACGTCGGCCCGATACTCGACCTGCCGGGTCGGCGCGAAGCCGAGCACACCGGCGAGCGCCACGCCGGCGAGCGCGCCGCCGCCGGCAAGACGCCACCACATGCGGCGGCCGGCGAACGGCGGTGCCGGGTCGTGCGGCCGCTCGACCACGAGCGATCGCAGCAACAGGGCTTTGTCCTCACTCATCGCGGGTTCGTCGGTTCGCCGTTGCACTCATCCACCGATCACAGGGAAGCGGCCGCCAGCGAGCGGCGCTGCCGATGAGTACCAGCATCGGGTGCGCGCACAACCTACCCAACTGCGTAGGTGCGGATCGCCGCCGCAGAGCATTAGTGTGGTCGCGAACGCAAACGAGCGGACGCGCGAAAGGTGGGGGATGAACAGAATTGCGATCGGAATGACGGAGTCCGACTGCCACACCGTTTCCATCTACTTGTTCAAGCTATTTCTGGAGGAGCACGGATTCGACGTCCTCAATCTCGGCGCGTGCGTTTCTCTCGACACGATGTTCGCGTCGGCGACGAAGTTTTCGGCGGATGCCATCGTGTTCGGCGCGCAGAACGGCCATGCCTATGACGATCTCATCGACCTGAAGCTCTACAAGCAGAAATACCGGCTCTCGTGCCCGATCTTCCTGGGCGGAAACGTGGCGGTCGGCGCCGAGAAGGCGGACCACATCATCGAAGCCATCAAGGACCTCGGGGTCGACTACATCGTTCATGGCTTCGACGAGTTTCTGGCCATCGCCGCGACGCTGTCGCGCCCGGCGGCCGAGGGTGAGCGGGAACGGCATCGCGATCGGTATCCCTCCCCGCCCGACGCGAAGGCGCCGGCCGCTCACCCGCACATTCGGCAGCGGCGCAGACTCACCGCCAGCCGGGCCTCGGTGACGCGGGCCGCGGGCCGCGGCGGGTCAGGGCCGGCATTCAGGGAGAACTTGGCAAGCGGTCCATTGCCGGACCAGGCAAGGTAGGGAAGTGATCGTTGCAGGGTTCGCATGCAGAACCGCGCATCAGAGATGGACGATATGAGCGATACATTGAGCGCTTTCACCGATGAAATGAAACGAATGCTGGCGGTCAAGACCATCGATATCGACGTGCCGCTGTCCCAGCTCGGCGTCGACTCGCTGAACATCGTCGAGATGGTGATCATCTGCCAGCAGATCTACGTCAACGTGGTGAACTACGAAGACATCGCGATCGACGAGAACACCACCATCCGCGAATTGGACGAGCAGCTCAACGCCCTTTCCATCCCGGCGGCCATCGTCGACGCCGGCACCCTTGTCCACCAGGCTCCTTGCACGGAGCAACCATGAGCGGCGCGCTTGCACAACTCGACGGGGCGATAGACGCCCGCCGGCCGAGCCCGGCCAAAGGCCGGCCCGAACGTCTCGATGTCGGCTTGCGGCTGCAGCCACGCGAGGCGGCGCCCCGGCAGACCGAAGCCGCACGCTTCGTCTCCGCCGCCGTCGGCGGCCTGCCGCCCGGCGATCCGCGCATCTGGGCGCACAGCATGCAGCATCTGGTGCTGGCAACCCTGCGCGATGGCGGTTGTCGCAATATCGCGGACGTCAGCGGCCAGGTGCTGCACGAGGACGCCGTGGTGGCGGCTCGCGACCGGCTCGAGCACATCGGTGTGCGCCCCGGCGACGTGGTCCTGATCAAGGCGAAGAACGACGTCAACGGCGCCGCCGCGCTTCTCGGCGCCTGGCTGCAGGGTTGCGCGGTGTGTCCGGTCGACCCGTCCGCGCCGGCAAGCGTGCACGACCTGATCGCCCACCATTCGGGCGCGCGGGCGGTGGTGGATTCGGCTGGCTGCGTTTCGCTCGCGGAAGGCGCCGGCGCTTCGCGTCGTAGCCGCATCCGCATCGGTCGGCCCACTGGCGTCGACCTCGGGCTGATCATCTTCACGTCGGGAAGCTCCGGCGTGCCGAAAGGCGTCATGCTGACCCACGGCAACGTCATGTCGGCGCTGCGTGCGATCAGCAGCTTTCTCGAGATCGGCCGCGACGACAAGATCTTCTGTGTGCCGCCGATGTTCCTGGACTACGGGCTCTATCAGGTCCTGTTCTCAATGTTCACGGGGTGCCGGCTGGTGCTGGCCTCCGGGGTCACCAGCCCGCTGAAGATCCTGGCGCTGATCGAGCAGGCGCAGCCGACCATCCTGCCGGTGGTCCCGGCATTGGCCTCCGGACTCGCGACGGTGCTCAACACCTTCAACCAGACGATCGAGAGCCTGCGCACCATCTCCAATACCGGCGGACATCTCGCGCCGGCGACCATCACGGCGATGAGCCGGTCGTTTCCCAACGCCCGGATCTTCCCGATGTACGGGCTGACGGAGACGAAGCGCGCGCTTTATCTGCCGCCGCAGCTGGTGGCGCAGAAGGCCGGTTCCGTCGGCGGACCGATGCCGGGGCTCGACGCACGTGTCGTGGTGCGGGACGAGGCCGGAACGCTGGCCGAGGCGAAAGCGGGCGAAGTCGGCGAGCTTTACCTGCGCGGCAGCTCGGTCATGCAAGGCTATCACAGCGCCGACAGCGGCGCCGGCGCGCGGCTCGTGCCGGGCCGCTATCGCGACGACGTTTGGCTGGCGACCGGCGACCTGTTCGAGAGGGACGAGGATGGCTGCCTGTATTTTCGCGGGCGATCCAAATCCCTGATCAAGCAGAAGGGGTATTGCATCTATCCGCGCGATCTGGAGGCGGTGGCGGAAGGGCTGCACGACGTGGCGTCCGCGATCGTGGTCGGCCGGGATGAGGCCGATGGCGACGAGAGCGCCATCCTGTTTGCCATCCTGCGCGGTCGCGGCGACGAGGCTCACCAGGACGACGTCCGCGCCCGAATTCGGGCGAAGCTACACAAGTCGCTGCAGCCGAAAATCATCCACTTCCTGACGGAGTGGCCGCCCTCGCCGGTGGGCAAGATCGATCTTGGCGCCCTCAAGCAACTCGCAAGGCAGCTTTGACATGACCCAGGTCCCGGCGCGCGGCCATTGGGCCGCGGATATCGAGGCGGCGGCGCTGGAGACACCGGCCTACGTCTATTCGGTCGATGAGGTGTGCCGCCAGATCCGCGCCCTCAAGGCGGCGTTGGGCACACCGGTGATCGTCTCGTTCAAGGCTTGTCCGAACCAGGATGTGGTCTCGCGCATCCCGGTCGACTGCTGGGACGGAGTCGAGGTGGCGTCGCGCGGCGAGCTGCACATGCTGGCCGGCCTGCGCAGCCGGCACCTCTACGTGAATACGCCGGCGCTGACCGATACGCTGGTGCGTGCGGCGCTCGGCGCCAAAGCCACCTTCATCGTCGATTCGCCGCAGCACCTGCACCTGATCGCCCGCCTGCGCGGCAAGCGTCCGGTGCTTCCGGTCATGCTGCGGCTCTCCAACCGGTTGGTCAACCAGCACGATTCGTCGGCGCCCACGCTGCGCAACGATCAGTTCGGCATGGACATCGACCAGGCATACGAGGCGATCGACGTCGCGAGATCGCTGGACATCGACATTCGCGGCGTCCACCTGTTTGCCGGTCCGCACACGTTCGGACGCGCCGGCCGTCACGTGGTCGGCACGATGCTGGACCTCTTGCCGAGGCTCGAGCAGCGCGTCGGCAAGCATTTGCACACCATCAATCTTGGCGGCGGGCTCGAGGAGAACTGGTACGCGAAGGGCTATGATTTCGCCGCCTATCGCGCCGAGCTCGCCCGCTTTCCGCATCGCATCGAAGTCATCCACGAATTCGGGCGCGCAATCTTTGCCGCGGCCGGCTGCTTTGCCGTGCGGGTCCTGTTCTCGAAGATAGTGGACGGGCAGAAATATGCGATCTGCGACGGCGGAATGTCGCAAGCTTTCTTGCTCGCTCAGACCGAAAACATCCTGCGCAAATACCGCGCGCCCCGGGTTCTCGGTCGCAACCGCGCGCAGCCGAACGGGGGCGAGAAGACGGTGATCGTCGGCTCGACCTGCAGCCGTGACGATGTTATCGGCGAGACACATGAGGAGCTCAACGCGGGCGATATTCTGATCTTCGAAAATTGCGGCGCGTATTTCCGCAGCTATTCCATGAACAATTTTCTCCAGCTCGGGGGGCCATCCGTCTATGTCATGTGAGCTTGGTCATATCTTCGCCGCCCCCGCGCTCAACGCCATCGCGCGCCACACCGACGTGGAGGCGTCGATCCGCGAGCTGATGGCGGCCTCGGCGACGCGACTGCTCGATTCGATGATGATCGTCGCGGATTCGTGTGCGCCTTTCGTGGCGGTCGAGCAGTCCCACGTGAAGCTGCCGGTTGCCCAGCCGCCCGTGCTGCATGGCGTGCGCGCGCTGGTGGAGGAGATCGCCGTCGACGGATTCGGGCCGCACGCCATGCGGTTCTTCGGCATGCTCGGCTCCATCATGGTTTCGCTGGCCGGAACCGCCGTGCAGGTCGCGCAGGTCATGAGCTGGGTCGATGCGGGCCTGACCGGCACGTTCTGCATGACCGACCGGGGCGGTCCCCTGGCGTCGCAGTGGCGATCCTGCGCAACGACCGGGAGCCCGGTCAAGCTGACGGTCGACAAGGTCTGGGCCATGAACGCGAGCCGCGCCGATTTCGCCCTCATCGTGGTGCGGCGCGGCAATTCTATGATCCTGGCCCCGGTCTTGCTGGCGCCCGACGTCTACGCGCAGGCGGCGACGCAGCCGTCCGGCGCGGCGTTCCTCGACGGCCATCTGCCGCTCGCAAACGTCCAGGCCATGCTCGAGGCCGAGCCAAGCTGGTTCCTCAACGAGGGCGGGCCGATCTCGCCGAAGATCTTTCTCACCCTGGCGCGGCCGTGGCTGGTGCAGGCGTTGTGCTCGCACCTCGCCTGGCTCGCGCGGCACAATCGGATCGTGCTCAATGCCGAGATGGGCGAGCGCGTCGCGTTCCTGCGCCAGGCGGCGCAAAACCAGGCCAACCTGGGGGTGTTCGACCGATTCTCCGAGGACCAAGCGATGGCGCTCAAGTGGATTGCCAACGAAATCTTCGCCGAGCTCGTGGTCTCCGGCGCCGTGCGCCACAAGGGGGACCAGCGCGACCTCCTCGGTTTCAGCAAGATGGAGGGCAGCTCGTACCGATGCTTCTTCGAGATCTACGAACGCAACAAGAAGCTGCGCCGTGTTGACGGTTGAGGCGGTCCAGTACCGCAGCATTGCAAAATTTCCCGACTGCGCGCGCCAGGGCGGCCGGCAGGCAGCGGCGGCGGTCGGCGAGATGCTGGGCGTCGAGATCGCGCGCGCAACCCCTACCATCGCGCCGGAGCAGATCTCCTTCAACATGTGCGTCTCGACCATCATGGACCTGCTGTTCGCCACCGGATGGTTGAAATGGCCGGACATCGTCGAGGCGGCCAGCCGGTTCACCGACAAGCCGCCGGAAAACTTCACGGCGTCCTACGAGTGCGCCGGATGGGGCTTCGCGCTGGAATACGCCAAGCGGCGGTTTCTGCCGGGATCGCACATCGTCATCACGGTCGCCGACCTCAATGTCCTGGACTTCAGCTTCTGGCGCGGCAATCCGAACTGGGGCAATTCGGGTTTCGGCATCGCGACCGTGGTGTTCAAGGTGCCGGAGGACGGCCGCTTTCCGCTGATCGCAAGAGTGGCGCAGTCGTCGTACGGCATGGCCGAGTTCTGCGTCGACCTGCGGAAGTGGCTGGAAACCTCGGAGTCGGGGCTCGCCAACGTCCCGTTCCTGCCGTCCGGCATGGCCGAGATCTACACGCACTTCCTCAAGAGCGAATGCCTCATGCCCAACCTGCACGGCCAGTATGGGCACTGCTTCGGCTCCGACACCTGGGTGTCCTACATCACCCATGCCAAGTCGGGCCGCCTCGACGCCGGGCGGATCTACACGGCGACGTCGGCGTCCCTGCGCGGGTATTGGTCGATCACCGATTTGACGTTTTCCGACGATTGTCGGTTCGAGTTCACCGCCTGAGGAATTTTCTCCGCGCGAGCACCAACCCATGAGAGTGCATTACGAGGGCCTCCTGGTCACCACCAAATACGCCAACAAGCTCACACCGAGCACCCATTCCAACCCGCCGTTCACCGACGACATGGACTTCGAGAGCTTCGAGATGATGGGGCGGTCGCAATGGGCAACGCCGCTCGTGACCTACGAGGAGAAATACGGCCTCTTGTCCGACATCCTGCGGGTGATACGCGGCCATTGCGGGTCGGCGTGCGATGAGATGATCCTCAACTCCCGCATGCCGAGCACGATACGGATGCCGCAGGAGATGTTCGGCTCGGATCTGTTTCTCGTGCTCGACGTGGCGGCGGAGACGCGGCGCCTGTGGGCGGAGGGGCGGCGGTTCATCTCCATCCAGGAGGGCTTCGTCCGCAACCTGATGGAGGAGGGAGAGAACGAGCTCGTTCTCGATTGGTACAGGCCGCCCGCCGATGCCGGCGATCGCCTGCATCAGATGATCCGCGGGTTCGAGGCGATCGGGCTGAAGACGTGCTGCGCGGATGAGCGCGAGGTCGAGGCCGCATGAAGGACGCGATCTACATCACCAATCTGCAGCCGGTGACCCGCGAGGTCCTGGAGAGCAGCAGTTTGCGCGACGAGCATTTCGAGCTGTTTCTCGTCACCAGCTCGGCGGAGATCGACATCGTCAACCAGTCCGCCGCCATGCGGGTGATCAACGCGGTTCGGCCCAAGCTGCATCAGGAGGCCATCTCGTTCCTGTCGATCGGCTGCGCCGGCCTGTTTGCCTGCATTCTCGAATTCCTGCAGACGGACGCGCGCAATGCGCGGGTGCTGTTGCTGGAGACGCCGGCGGATTTCGTGCAGGCGACCCTGGATCTCGCCAATATCGGCACCGGCGGCGATGGATTCATTGCGCAGGACGTCTCCTACGTGGTCGATCTCAGCCGCAGCCCGGCTGCCGGCGCGTTGCGCGTGGCGTACTGCGAGATCCTCGCCAGGCCGCCGGCGCTGAGCGGCACCGCCAAGCTCGCCGTGCGCATCCTGACGCGACTGCGCGCCATCATGCGTGAATTCCCGGAAGCCAGGGTGGTCACCTTCGAGAACTGCTCCGAATGGTCGCGCCGGCTGGCACAGACCCTGTCCGTGCTGGCCCCGCTCGAAGGCGTCACGCTGGATTGGCTGCCGTCGGTGGAGAACGACCGCCAACATTTCATGACCGTGCGGCCGCTGCTCGACTTGGCGGCAAACCTGAGCAACGCCCGCATGAGGCCGCTCGTTCTCACCTGTCTGGGCGCCGGAGGCCGGTTCGGCATCCTTGCTCTGAGCCCAGATCACGACTGCGGCAAAGTCGCCACCGCGACCGGGATGCCGAAACACCTGGGCCAGGTCGTCGTGCGGCGGTCGGATCGCGACACGCGCGGCGCGCCGCAGAAGATATTCTACATGCAGAACGAATATTACGGCCTGGAGAATTTCTATTTCAAGTGGAACGTCGACCTGGAGGGGGCACAAAGTGCATAGGATTCTCTACAAGGCGCCCAAGCGTGAAATGGATTTCCTGCTCTGGGAGCAACTGCGAATTCACCAGACCTTGGGGCTGTCCTCCGATCAGCACCGGTCGGCGATCTCCTCCTCGCTCGAGCTCGCGCGCGAATTCGCCGAAGGTCCCATGGCGCAAAGCTACGCCGAGACCGACGAGCAGGAAGCCCATCTGGACCACCAAGGCGTCGTATGCACGCCTGCGAGCTTTCCGGCGCTGATGCGGCGCTATCGTGAGATCTGGGGCTCGTGGCAGGCGCACGCCGACGAGGGTCGCAAGCCGCTGCCGGAAATCGCGCAAAACCTCATCATCGAAATGCTGGTCGGATCGAACCCCTCCTTCGTGACCTACGTCGGGTTCAATGGTCCGGCGCAGACCCTGTTGAACACCTACGGCAGCGACGATCTGCGCCGGCGCTATGGTCCCGCCCTGGCGACGCTGAGCGCCAGCGCCTGCCTGTGCCTGACCGAAAAGGCGGCGGGCTCCGATCTCAACCTGCTGTCCAGCGTGTGCCGCAGGCAGGACAGCGGCGTCTATCACCTGACCGGCCACAAATGGCTGATCTCGGCCGGAATGCACGAGCTGACCGACAACATCTACTATTTCGTCCTCGCCCGCACCGACGCCGAGGCGACCGGAATGATGGGCCTGTCCTGCTTTCTCGTGCCGCGCTATCGCCTTGATGCCGAGGGAAGGCCGGCGATCGACAACGGCGTGCGCTGTCGCGAGGTCGTCAGGAAAATGGGCCTGCGGGGTTGCGCCAATACGCTGCTGGAATTCGGACAAGAGGTGCCGAGCGAGGCCTACCTGCTGGGCGAGACCGAGGGACGGGGGCTGCAGCAGTTGATGCTGATGATGACCCCGGCGCGGATCAGCACCGGCATCTATGCGCTCGGGCTCGCCGCCTCGGCCTGCGAGACGGCGCGCATCTATGCGGCTCAGCGCATCCAGGGCAAGAAGTTCGATCAGTCGATGAGCGGCAAGGCGACGAGCCAGCCGATCTGCCAGCATCCGGACGTGAAACGGATGCGCCTCGACATGTTGTCGGTGACGACGGGCTGCCGGGCCATGATCGCGCGGCTCGGCTTCTACCAGGCGCAATTGCGCACCATGGCGCTTGCTCCGGAGCGCGCCCAGGTCGCGACCGATATCCTGGATATCCTGCTGCCGATCGTGAAGGCCTATACGTCGGATCAGGCCTGGCGCGTGACCGAGACCGCGATTCAGACGCTGGGCGGGATCGGCTATCTGCGCGACTATCCGGTGGAGCAGAACGCGCGCGATTGCAAGATACTGTCGATCTGGGAGGGGACGAACCATATCCAGTCGCTGTTCCTGATCCGCGACAAACTGGGCCTGTGCCTGCGCAACGCGAAGCTCGACAGTCTGATCGGCGAGGTCTCCGCGACGCTCGACGTGTTGGCCGGGATGGGCGGCTTTTCCCGGGAGACCGAGCACATGAAGGCGGCCGTGAGCGCGTTGCGAGGTGCGGCGGAGATGATCGGCAACGCGGTCCGGCAAGGCGGGATGAACAGCGTGCCGGAGTTCTCCTGCGAGTTCCAGACCGGGCTGGCGGAGATCGCGGTGGCCTGGCAGCTGCTGGACGCCGCCGGCGTCGCGCAAAGCGCGCTTGCCCACCACGTCGCCGATCCGGACGAGCGGGCGTATTACGAGGAAAAGGTCGAAGCCGCGCGCTATTTCGTCCGCCGCCGTCTGACGCAATCGTCCGCAAGCCTGGCGAACATCGCGCGCGAGCTCGGCTACCTGCCGCAGCGCCTGCCGCTGGGGCAACACGCCGCCCGATCGATGCCGACCGCACAACGCCAGCGTCGCCGATTTGAGTAGCCGAGATGAATGACCAAGCCGTGAAAGGCCACGCGTGCCTGCTCGAGCAGCTGCCGCCGCTCGACGAATCCGTCGACTTCATCCGGTCGCTGAAAAAGCCGACCGCTCAGACCGTGCTGGCCACGCAGCGGGCCGCCGGGGAGCTCGTGCTGCAACCGCGATCGGGCGTCGGCGCGCATCACAAGATGCTGGCGCTGCTGCTCGACTTCGACGCAGCCGACGTGCCGCATATCCTGTCGATGACGATCGACTCGCACACGCGCCTGCAGCGGTTCGACAAGGCGCGATGGGTCATGCTCGAGGCGCCCGATCGATTGAATGGCTACCCGCTGGTCGGCCATGGCTGGGAGCGCGGGCGCGAGCTCAACCTGAAAACGCGCAAGCCGATCGAGGTCCGCCACGGCTCTCCCGATCCGCGCATCCTGTTCGAGTATGCCGTGGCGGCCGGTCTGACGTCGTTCGAGGGCGGCGGCATCGGCTACAATATCCCGTACTGCCAGGGAATTCCCGTGGTCGACACCTTGCGGTTCTGGCAGGAGGTCGACCTGCGATGCGGCGAGCTCGCACGCCGCAGCATAAAGGTCGACCGGGAATATTTCGGCACCCTCACGGCGGTCCTCATGCCGCCATCGATCTCAATCGTGTCGGCGCTGCTGGAGGCGGTCCTCGCGCGCGACGCCGGCGTCGTTTGTCATACCTTGGCGATCTGCCAATCGGGCAACGCCGAGCAGGATATTGCGGCGTTGCGCGTTCTGCGCAAAACGGCGTCGGAGCTGCTGGCGGGATGCGACGACGTCTACATCGCGCTGCATCAGTTCATGGGCGTGTTTCCGACGAGACGCGTCGACGCGGAGGCGATGATCCTGCTGGGAGCGCTCGTCGCCAAGATCGGCAATGCCGACAAGGTCATCACCAAGACCTATCACGAAGCGCTGGGCATCCCGACCACGCAAAGCAACATCGAGGGGATCAACCTGACCAATCTGGTCAACAGCCCGCTGGTCGGCCAGATCGCCTTCGATCCGGCGGCGATCGAAGAGGAGGCCGAGCTGATCGAAGGCGAGGTCCGCGACCTGTTGTCGTGCGCGCTCGGCGAGGACAATCTCATCGCGGCGGTCGGTGCGGCATTCGCCCGCGGCCACCTCGACGTCCCGCTGTCGGCCAACAGCCTGATCAGGTCGGACGTCCTGCCGATCCGCGCCAAGAACGGCGCCGTACGGTTCGCGGACTACGGCAGATTGAGCGTCAGCCCGAAATGGCGGGTGCGCAACTATCAGAAGCTGGGCGAGGCCCAGATTGCGGCCAACTCCCGATACGCGCTGCTGCGCGACTCGGTTCTCCATTTCAGAACAAAGGCCGTCGGCCTCTGACCGAAGCCGCGACCGTGGGCGGGGTTCTCTCCGGCACGGGGCGGTTGTCTGCGGACGCGCGGCCGTCCCGCCGTGACCGAAACGGATATGCGGTTCGATGACCGCAGCTGAGCCGCCGCGAAGCCCCATGGAATCCTCCGGACTTGACGACAGCAGAGGTTGGCCCCATGGCCAGGATCGAGAATGTGACGCCGATCCTGCGGGTTCGGGATCTCGCAGCGAGCCGGCGCTATTACATCCGGACGCTTGGCTTTTCGCTGGATTGGGATGCGGGCGGGATGATTCCGTGTCGCGCGATGGCAAATCGATCATGTTGTGTGAAGGCGCCCAGGGCCAGCCAGGCGTCTGGCTCTGGGTCGGCGTCGAGGACGCCGATGCATTCTTCGCCGAATTCGAGGCGAAGGGCGCGCACATTCGAAGCCCGCCGCAGAATTTCGACTGGGCCTACGAGTTTCAGGTCGAAGATCCTGACGGTCACGTTCTTCGCGTTGGCGGTGAGCCGAAGCCTGGGCCGGCCGATGGGGTCTTCAAGTCCTGATCTGGGGGCCAGGCCCGCTCAATGCACGCTCAGCGCCTCGAGCTCATGTCCCTGCGCGCCGACAACAGCCGCCTCGCGGGTGCCGGCGAGCAGCATCGGCGTCCCGTCCGCGGCGTGCAGGGCAAACAGCACGGCATGTGCCGGGACTTCGGGCGCGTTCGGGTAATGCCGGCTGACGTCCTCGGAGCGAATGGCCTTGATGTAGGCGATCCGGCTGGTCCCGAGCTCGGCAAAGGCCTGGGCCGACATGACGCGGTGGTGGCGGCGCGTCAGGATGGGCTTGCGATATCGCGCGCTGTCACGGATGGCGGTCGGAGCCCCGACGCCGTGCGGTGCGAATGCGTTTGCAGGAATTCCATCTGCAAAGCCGCCAGCATGGCTTCGCCGGCGCCGCGCATGGTCTGTGCGCCATGCCGCGCAATCCGCCGTCCGAGCGCGAAGGGAGCGACTTGGAACGACCTCCGCACGGCCGTCTTGGGATTGACGTAGAACAGGCGGCGCATGGCCAACGCGAAGATGTTTTCGCCGAGCGGCTCGCTCGCCTCGAACTTTCCGACAGCGATCGTGTGGGAACGCGAAGCTTCCGCCTGCTCGCCATGACAGAGATGGAACCGTGCGCCGGGCGGCCCGAGGCAGCTCTCGAGATAGAACTGCACCATGGGAAAAACCAGCCGGGCCTCGATCTGCCGGTCCAAGGTGCCATCGGCGACTCCGCGCGGGAGCCGGAGCGCAAGCCGTCGGCGCTCGCGCAGCACGGCCTCGCGCGCCGCAACGGCGGCGCGGACGTCCGGCTTCAGCTGGTCGAGAAAAGCCGCCTTGTCGGTCTTGGCAAGGGGCACCATCACGCTGCCTTCAGGCAGCCGGTCGGCGCAAGCCACCAGCGTCAGGAGACTGGTGTTGACGAACGGCAGCCGCAGCCGCGCCGCCGCCGACCGGGCCCAGGCGGCAACCGCATAGTTCGGTGCGTCGGCGGACGCGCCCGAGCCGGTCTCGACGAATTCAATGCGCAGGGCATCGCCGCCAATTCCCGGCGCTGCCCGATCCTCGCGAAGGCGCGGCGAGCCGAACCCGGGCTCGAGGCGCGCCGCCGGGGGCAGCAGGCATCTGTTTCGGCCGATCTCGGCCAATCCGGCAACGACGCCGTAGGTTGCCAGGTCGCTCAAGACGTCCAGCGGCCAATCCTCGGCGCCGCCGGCCGAGACGTCCGCGCGATCTTCGGCCGCGTGCCAAGTGTTGCCGCTGTAGCGCGCGAGCGGCAGCACAACCGGTAGACCGGTCGCACGGGACAGCGTTTGCGTTCTCATCTGCTCGCGCCCGTCGTCACATTGGCCAGGATCCATGCCCCCAGATGCCGCACCGAGCGGAGCAAGGTCGTGAAGTGATCCGCATCGGCGAAATTGACCGCACTGAACGGCACGTCGGGAGCCAGCGCCCACGGCAAAACCGTTTGCACCGCGGCGCCGTGGACGAAGACGTCGTTGTCGCCGGTGGCCAGGAATATCGGGCAGGAAATCCGGGCGAGGGCGTGCTCCAATTGCCCGATCATGCAGCCCGCGACCGCGGCGGCGCTGTAGCCGTAGGGCGGCTCGCGCGACGCCGGCGGACGATAGGTCAAGACCGTTCGCTGCGTGCCGAGACGAAGAATTTGTGCCAGCAGGAACTTTCCGTACGCAAACGTCATCTTGTTGTGGTCGCCGCTTTGCTCCACCGGCCGCGCGGCGTCCGGACGCAGCATGTACTTCAGCGAGTCGAAACGCCCCTTGCCGGCGCTGTCGCTGCGGACGAGAGCGCCGTCATTGGCGAAGGTGGGTGTCAGCAGAGCGATTCCGGAGAGCAGGCCGGCCGGCAGCAACGGCAGCGCCTTCAGCAGGATGGCGGCCGCGCCCGAATGCGCCAGGGCGAAAAGCGGCAGCGGGTGGGCGTCGTGCACGGCGGCAAGGCAGTCCGCCAGGTCGTCGGCATATTGCATGCGGCGGCGGATATGCCCGCGCTCGCCGCCGGATAGCCCATGGCCCCGCTGGTCCATCAGCGCAACCTGCACGCCCTCGTTCGCCAGGCAGCGCGCGAACGGCAGGTAATAGCCGCCATGCATGCCGGTTCCGTGCAGCACGACGGCGACGGCCTTGGGGACTTTCGACGTGTGGAAAAATCGAAACGCAATGTCCGCCCGGTCCGGCATGGCAAGGCGCATCAGGCTCATATTGCCTTTCGTATGGTCGAGCTGGAACATGGCCACCGTGCTATGCCGTGCCGGGCGCGCCGGATCCGTTACGCCGCTCTGCCCGAGTACGTCACGGCGACCTTCGTCAGGCCCAGCGCCAACAGCTCGTCACCCAGAGCGGCGAACCGAGCCGGCCCGTCCTCGGGAAAATTATGCCACTCGATGCGCACATCGTTGTTGCCGATCTCCATCGGATGGCGCACGAAACCTTCGTAGAAGGTCAGGAATGACTCCCCGGTCTGGGTCAGGCGGATCACCTCGGGCTGAAGCTCGGTCACGATGAAGACTCCTTCGCTCGCCAGCTCCGGCGGCATGCGTTCTCCGTGCGGCACGCGGCCATGCAGGACGACCCGGCGAATCCGGTCCGCCAGGACGGTGCGGATCTTCTCGAAAACCCGCGCCATGAACGCGTGCCGCTGCGCGAACGACATCAGCACCGGCGCCCAGCTGCGCCGGGCGAACTGCGCCGCGGCGGCAAAATCATCCTCGCTGTCGAGAACCGCGGGATGCCGATTGGACGGGATGATCGTCCCCGCATACGGCGCGGACGTCAGCTGTGCCTCGAACGACAGGGTCATGCGGCTACTCCCATTGGTGCGGGCAGCGTATCCTCGAGGATGAACTGGCCGGCGGGGTGCAGGCGCACTTCGGCAAAGCACCAATACCCGCTGAGCGCGATCGACGTCGCCAGGAAAACGTCGCCCGGCCGGTCGAGGCCAGCGCGGCGCTGCTCGATGAGCGCGATCCACGGATCCGCCCCGAAACTGTGGCCGTAATCCGCATTGCGATTGGGCAGCAGCCGCTCGGTCGGCAGCAGCCGGTCGTAAAGCACCGCAATGTTGGGCGGGAAGAAGGGCGGGCAGGCCAGAAGCGTCGCGTCCTTGGCCATGACGTTGCGGAGATCGAAGCAGAACTCGCCGAACGCATTGGATGACTTCGAGGTCTGGCAATAGATGAAGTCGTCCGTGGAGCAGCGCAGCACGACGGTGGCCACGCCGAAGCCGGAGTGCCCCCACATCGGGCTGGCGCGCCAGTAGGAAAGGTCGAAGACATTCAGATCCAGAATCGTGACCACGACATAAGGTGCAGCGAGTTTGCAGGATTTCGCGTAGCGCAGGACGTAGCCCCAGGAGGCGCATTCGTACGCGGTCACGAAATTTTCCGGCGGGCAACGGGTGTGCTGCCTGGCGTTGTCGGCGATTTCGGGCCACGTGATCCAGCCGGACGTGAAGGGCATATCCAGCATCGTCGACACGACCATGTTGAGACCCACCTGGTCGGCCGGAATATTGCCCACGGCCTTCTCGATCTGCCGCCCGAGCAGTTCTCCCAATTCTCGCGCGACCGCATCCTTTCCCTGCCGCGCCAGTGCGGCCCAGGGTTCCGTGCGCCGGTAGATCGCCGATTCCAGTTCAAACATCTTCCGTCGTCCCTCCGTGACCCATGACGGCGCTAAAGAACGTAAGACACCGCGCCGCCATGCCCGAGATACTCGCCCGGCGTATAGGTCCGGCAGTACGCACCGGCCCCCGGGAAATAGAGGATGTCGCCGGGCAGGAGCTCGTCGGTCGCGCTGCCGAGAATGTCGGCGCGGTTGCTCGAAGAGCCGACGATGATGGTGGTTTCTCCGCCGCCATTCGCATGCGCGGCGCGGATCGGCCCGTCGCCCGACCTGACGAGCGGCTGCGAGGCCAGGCAATGCTCGCCGGCCGCCCGCGACAGCAGGAACGCCTGGATCATTCCGCCGTCGCAAATGGCGTAGGACCGGCCCTGAATGCTTTTCCTGGCGACCACGCTGGTGACGAAACATCCGGCCGACGACATGACGGACCGTCCCACGTCGTGCATCACCTGGAGATGCTCGGGAAACTTCCTCACCTCGCGGCGATAGGCCGCAAAGTCGTGGCCCATGGCCTGCCAGTTCTCCTCGAGGCCGCCGCCGAGGTTCACGGTCCGCAGCGGCCGCCCGAGATGGGCCTCGACCCGCGGCACCAGATCCTGGATGGCGCGCACGATCGACATGGCGTGGCGGCCGAAGCTGTGCCGGCCGCCGAAGGTCTGCAGACCGTCGACCGGGATGTCATGGGCCTTCGTCAACGCGAGCGCCTGCCGCAGATCGTCCCAGTCCATACCGAGGTGGTCGAGCGGCAGCGCGGCGCCTTCGATCGACTGGTTGACCACCCCGACATTGACGCCCAGCGTCAGAGGCATGACCTCGCGCTTGCCGCGCAGCTTGGCGAGCAGCTCGACCTGGTGCGGGGCATCGACGATCAGCCGGAATTTCCCCCCAAGGAGGGCGCGCATCGTCTGCACGTCGATCGAAGGAAGATTCACGTAGGAGAACTCGCTCTGCCAGCCCGAGACGAGGCTCATCTCGGCCCGCGATGAGCAGCGCAGGCCGAAGCGCACGTCCTCGGCCAGCCGCATCAGCAGGTCCGCGTTGGGGCAGGCCGACACCGAGAACACCAGCGGCGTTCCAAGGGCTGCGCCCAACGCCCGCATCTGCCGCGTGATCTCGCCGGCCGAAAACACGTAGGCGGGCGTCGCGATCGGCTGCCCGTTTAGCAATTCGATCCAGCTGTCTTGGGCCAACATGCCGCCTGCACCTCGATCATCGTTTTAGAGCGTTGAGACCACGCCGTCTTCGCGCGTCAACGCGACGAGGGCGTTCGCGTCGATTTTGCCGTTCGGCGTCGCGGGCCATTCCTCCACGAAGCGGACGACGCGCGGCATCAGGGTCTTGTGGATGGTCTGCTTCAATTCGCCGGTGACCTGCTTCTGGCGGGCGCGGGTCGCCGGCCCGGCGAGTTGCAGGAACAGAACGGCGGACTCGTCGCCGTTGTCCTCGGTCCGGCCGACCACCCTGGCGGTCACGACGTCCTGGTGCGCCTCGGCCAGGATTTCGATATCGCGCGGGTGAATGCAGTAGCCCCCCTGCTTGATCAGCGCCTTGGAGCGGCCGCGGAAGTAGAACAGCCCGGCGTCATCCACGGCGAACAGATCGCCGGTCGCGAGCCAGTTGTCGTCGCGATAGCGGCCCGGCAGCAGCCGCGCTCCCTCCACCTGGTCGCCCCGATGATATCCCTGCATGACGGAGGAGCCGCGCACGTGGAGCTCGCCGACCTCGTCCGGTGCGGCTTCGCGCGGCTCGGCGCCAGGCTCGTGGACCACCACCTTGGCTTCAAGGCCGGGCATCGGCCGGCCGACCGAATCCCGCCGGGCCGGAAACGCTTCGGGGTCGTAATAGAGCGCGCGCTTGCACTCCGTCAGCCCGTACATCGGCACGACCTTGGCGCGCGGGAACGCCGCCGCCATGGACTTGATGGCGCTGTCCGGCAGATGACCGCCGGTATTGGTGATCAGCCGAACGTCCGGCCCCTGCTTGCCGACGATCTCCAACATGCGGGCGAGGCTCGAGGCCAGTGCCGGGACGACCGGCAAGACCGTCGGCCGCATCGTCTCGATCAATTTCAAGACCATGACGGCGTTGGTCTGGTTGTTGTTCAGGATCAGCGAGCAGTCGTTGAACATGGTCAGCAGCAGCTGATAGAGCCCATAGTCGAAGAAGAACGGCGGAACGCAGAGAATGCGGTCCGCGGTGCGCAGCTGCAGGTAGGCGCTGATGCTGCGCACCGCCGACATGACGTTCTGGTGCGTCAGCAGCACGCCCTTGGGCACGCCCGAGCTGCCGGACGTGAAGACGACCAGCGCAAGGTCGGGTCCGGTGATCCGCTTGCTTCGGCGCAGCACGATCAGCTCCGGGGCGGGCTCGGCGTCGGCGTGCAGGAAAACCCCTCCGTCCGGCGTGACGCTGGCCCGCGCCTTGGATTCGCGGGCGATGAGCAGCTTGACCGCCTCCGGAGCGTCCGGATCGACCGGACACACCGCGCATCCCATCAGCCATGCGGCCAACAACGTTGCGACGACACTCAGGCTGTTTTCGGCCTCCACCAGCACGACATCGCCGGCGCGAATACCCGCAGCCGCGAGCCGGCCATGCGCATCCTCGACCCGCGCCATGGTCAAGGTGTCGTCGGTGTTGTCGCGAATCCGCTCAACGCCGCCGTCGCGGACAAAGCCGGCCACGAGATCGGTGACGCTATGCGCCCACAATCGCGCGTCTCCGCGCGGCAGCTCTCCCGTGACCGAAACGGAAGCGCTCTTGAAGAGCGACGTTTCCCCATTATGAGATCGCATGCTGATAGGTCCTGTCATCAATGGCAGATCACACCGCGCGAATAACGGACGCGGAGACGATCGTTTGCTTCACGCCGGCGGCGGCCCGGGCATGGGAACGGGAAGCGCGCCCGCAGCGGCGGTGTCGATCGCGGGGACAACAGACAGCGAGTTCAGCTGCTCGTCGAGCTCGCGGATCGTGGTGTTCTCGTCGATGGCGATGTCCTCGTAGTTCACGACGTCGACGTAGATCTGCTGGCAGATGATCACCATTTCCACGATGTTCAACGAATCGACGCCGAGCTGCGAGAGCGGCACATCGATGTCGATCGTCTTGACGCCGAGCATTCGCTTCATTTCTCCGGTAAAGGCGGTCAGCGTATCTTCCATGGCGAAGCCCCGATCGGTGATCGCTCTCGAAGCGGAACGCGGGCGGTCTCAGTATCCGGCCTCGCTCGGGTTCCAGGTGAACAGCCGGCTCGCCGCATTGATCAGCACGATGCCGGACAGTGCCAGCACACCGGTCCACAACGCAATGTCGGCGAGCGAGTAGGTGTCCGCATAGACGGCGCGATACTTCTCAGTGAAGATGAAGAAAGGAGACCATTTGACGATCGCGAACAGCCATTTCGGCAGGATGGAGGCCGGCAGAAACAGGTCGGACAGGAAGATCACCGGAATATTGATGAAGTTGATGATCGCGTGCGCGGTGCTCGTGCGCTTGATCAGCGACGTGACCAGGATGCTGCAGCCGATCAGGACCAGGCCGGCGCTCGCCAGAAACAGGCACAGCAGCAGGAGGTTCGGCAGGGTGATGGGATGCGTGTTGGGCGCAAGATGCGACAACACGCCGACGAACACCAGGCAGAAGACGACCAGGATCATGACGCGGGAGGCCGTGAAGCTGAGGAAGAACGTGCTCTTCGAGAACGGCATCATGCCGAACAGCTTCAGCCGGCCGCGCGCCCTGAGCTCGACGAGCGCCACCGCGAATCCGAACAGGGCGGTGGTGATCACGGTCATCACCGCGAGTCCCGATACCAGATAGTCGGTGTAGCTGACGCCGCCGGCGGCGGTGCGCGCGCTGCTGCCGCCGAAGATGGCGTTGAGCAGGAAAAACAGGATGATGGGATAGGCGAAGGTCCAGAACACCGCGAGCGGGTGCTTGAGGTAGCTCAAGACCTCGATCTTCAACAGGTGAAGCGGAAGCGAGCCGCGGGGGAGGGCGACCTCAGTCATTTTTGATGGACTCCAGCAAATCCGATGCGTCCGTCGACCAGACCATGAACCGGTCGAGCTCGATATTGCGGGCGGCTGCGCTTGCCGCCTCGCGCAGGCCCTCGCCGCCATGGACCGTCAGGGTCTCGTCCCGCGTGCGGCGCGCGCGGATGTCCGGTACGGACGCGAGCGCGCGCTCGACCGCGGCGCGCGCCTCGGCCCGCCCGGTAAAGGAGCAGCCGACGGATCCGAACATGTCGTCCACGACCACTTCCTTGCGCCCGTAATGCTCGACGCCGCCGGCGCGAAGGAAGAGGACGTCGTCGCAGACCGCGACGGCGCGCGGCGAGTGGCTGACGAACAGGCACGCCAGCGTGGCATTCTCCGCCGCCTGCTTGCGCAGCAGCTCACAGAACACCCCTTCGAAATGCGGATCCAGGTTCGAGGTCGGCTCGTCGAAGATCATGAGATCGGGGCCATGCGCCATCGCCATGGCGAGCTGCACGCGCTGCTTCTCGCCCGAGGACAGCGAGCCGAAGCGGCTGGCGCCGAGCTCGGTGACCCCGAACGCCTGGAACACGTCGTCGCGCGATCGCGGATAGGCAGCCTGGTGCAGCTTGCGGATGTCTCGCACCAGGTAGATGTCGTTGTATCCGGCGTCCTGGAGCTGGACGCCGATGCGCACGCGCTCGCGGATCGGCAGCTTGCCCGGCTGGTGACCGAGAACGCGGATGGAGCCCCTGGTCGCGGTCCGCATTCCGAGCAGATACGACAGCAGCGTCGATTTGCCCGATCCGTTCGGACCGATCAGGGCGGTCACCCGCCCGGGCGGCAGCCGAAAGCCCGGGATGGTCAATTCGAACTTGCCGCCCACGCGCTCGTGCAGGGCATCGATGTCGATGCGCAGATCCGGGTCGCCCGCATGTCCGCTTCCCGTCCACGCGACGGCGGTGGCGCCGCCGCCCTCCAGTGCCGGTATCAAATAGTGCATGCTCGTCACATCCATTCGGAAGGAGGCAATTCAGGCCGCGCCGCGACCTCCGCGGCGTGGCCGCCGACGCGCCGCTACGGAGCCGACAGCGCCAGCATCTGCTCGTCGATCTCCCGGATCGTGGTGTTCTCGTCGATATTGATCGCGTCGTAATTGATGACGTTGGTGTAGACCTGCTGGCAGATGATGATCATCTCGACGACATTGAGCGAGTCGACGCCGATCTGCGACAGCGGTCTGTCGAGATCCACCTCGTCGAGCGCGAGCATGCCCTTGATGCCGTCGGCGAGCTGAATGATGGTGTCCGTCATGGGCGGCACGACCGTGTGCGTCATCGGCTGCATAATGGTGTGCGTCATCGTCGATACTCGGCCGGTTGGTTGTCTGCGCCAGGGATCTACTGGCCCAAATTGATGACCTGCACATTGATGCCGTCGCCGACGACGAACGCCGCGTCATTGAAATTGGGAGCGCGCTGCGCCGGCTTGCGGTTGTTGCTGATGCCCCATGGCTCCGCCGGGATGCCGAAGGGCTCGGCCGTCTGCAGGACGCCGTCGCTGTTGACGTCCTGATAGGCGGCGACGGCGTAGCGGCCGTTCGGGACCTCAACGGTCGTCGAGAACGGCGGCTTGCGGCTGTCGATCTGCAGGAAGGTGACGCCGCTCCGGTTAGCAACGGTGGGAAACGCCGCGGCATGCTTTTCCGGCACGACCGCGACCAGAACGGGCCCCTGTCCGGGAAGAACGTCCGCGAACTCCAGCTTCAGCTCCCCGGCGGACGCCGCGGAGAGCCGGACAAGCGCGACCGCGGCGACGATTCCGGCGACTAGGCCGCTGTCCCTACCAATTGCCCACATGACGAGCTCCTCGGTGAAATGAACGTCTCGTTGGTTCGCCGGCAACCTAACGTCGCGGCGGCCGGCGCGCACCTACGCAGTCTGGTAGGTCGCGCATTGCCGCGTCGCGGCGGCAGCGGAATTGCCGTCGATGTGCGGCCGGAACGGCCGCCGCAATCCCCGCCGCTCCAGGCGCGGGATCACCTCGTCGCGGAAGTACGGAAACTCTCCCGCATAGTCGACGAAGGCGAGAGTCGTGCCGTCGAATCCGGTCGCGCTGATCGCCTCGAGGCCGTCCGCCACCATGTCGGGGTCGCCGATGAGCGCACGGCCGCCATGGCCGCCCGCAAAGTTGTTGCGGATGATGGCCTGCACGGTTGCCGGCAACGTCTTGCTGTGCGGCAGCATGGTGTCGATGAGGCGGTCGACCGCGTCATGATCGGTGTGCTGCTGGGCGTAGTAGCGATGGTACTCGGTCGCCTCCTTGGCGGAGGGACGACAAACCACGTAGCAGAACGTCAGCGCGCCGGCGCGGCGCCCGAGCTTATCGGCGTTCGCCTTCAGCGCGCGGATGTCCTCCCTGGCGGTGCGCAGGTCGATCGCCGCGGTGAACAGATACTCGGCGTTGCGGATCGCGAACTCGCGCCCCTCCGCCGAGATGGCGGCGTTGAAGATCGGGATCGGGCTGACGATCGGCCGCGGCTCGCTGTAGACGCGCTGCAGTTGGTAGT
The DNA here is from genome assembly GCA_019243195.1 of Hyphomicrobiales bacterium. Lineage (GTDB taxonomy): Bacteria > Pseudomonadota > Alphaproteobacteria > Rhizobiales > Xanthobacteraceae > AP-16. The sequence goes on along the minus strand of JAFAUQ010000134.1, from coordinate 2,137 downwards.
GCTGGCCGTTCCAGTCGAACGGTCCGGGCCCGTACCAGAGCTTCACGACGATGTCCAACCACTCCTGCCCCAGCGTGTAGCGCGAGGTACGGTCGACCGGCAGCGATATGCCCAGCGCCTGAAATTCCGGCGGGTTCCAGCCCACCACCACGTTGAGCCCGACCCGGCCATTGCCGATTTGATCGAGGGTGGCGATTTGCTTGGCGATGACCACCGGATGGTGCACAGCCGTGTGCACGGTCGCGAAGATGTTGATGTGCTTCGTCGAGGCCAACAGGCCCGCGGCCCATGTCATGCTGTCGAGCACGCTGCCGTGGAAGTCGGTCTTGCCGCCATAGCCGATCCAACGCGCGATCGGCAGCAGGAACTCGAGGCCCGCGTCGTCGGCCATCCGCGCCAGCGCGAGATTGTTCTCCCAGGTATTCCTCCATCGCTCAGGCACCGTCGTCGGTGCCAACCCGCCGGAACAGTTGGGGCCGAACAGCCCCAGCTTCAGCTTGTTCTCGTTGCGAATTGGCGGCTGGAAGCTCGGTGAGACGGGAATGACGTGCTTCATGGGCGAACCATCCTGGGCAGAACGACGCCGTTAACGAGCGGGATGCCCGTTGCCGCTGATGAAAGGTCGGCTCCTGCGGCTCGGCGCATTCGCCTTCGCCGCCGTCCGGTGCTCTTGATTGCGGGATGTGCAACTCGCCGCGAATGCTCGACAGCGTCGGTCGCTCGCCGGCCTCGACCCGATTGAGGACGTCAACGGCGAGATCGTCCGGCGGGGTCGGGGACGCGAGCAGGTAAAGGCCGAACGGCGGCAGATGCGTAACCGTTTCGCCCCGGCTCGCTGCCTATTTCGCGGCGCGCATGTGCTTTTGCGCGCTGCGCGCCGAAAGGCCGATCTCGGTTTCGATCCAGGCCTGGAACTTGGCACCGGACAAGTAGTGCCGGGCGAGCGGCACGGCCTTGCGGATTTCGATAATCGAGGCGACACATTGTCGGCGGATGCGATCCGCGTGACACCGCAGGAACCTTTCCACCGCCGGGGACACGCTCGCCTAGTCGAACGCGGCAACGCAGTCGTCCGCTTGCGGCGGAGGCGCCGAGGCTGAACCGTGACGGGTCATGTCGTGGCCGCCTTTCTGGTTAACGGCCGACGATCTCGGCTCGCGCGGATGTGGACTTCTGCTGCTGCGGCCATGGTCATGGCTCGCTCCCTGAACGCAAACGTCAAATCGTGTGTTTCGCAATCTATTCCGCGGCCATCGGTTGTATACCTCTGCACTCTGGTAGGTCGCGCATGCCATCTGAGCGATAGGCCCCAGGGGCCGCACAAACGTCGATTGCGTGTTTTCTGACAGTCGCGGTGAAAATTTTCCGAATGGGCGTGCGCGTCATTGCCACATAGCGCGAAGGTGTTTCAGCCCAAGCATTGAAGCCGAGCGCCGGCTGTTTCGCACTAAGGCGACATTATGAGGAATGTGGCAAAGTACAGTCGGCGCGCTTAGGGAAGCGCGCAAAATCCTGGCTGGCGGCTACGCGGTCTTGGCCGGCCAAACCCGTTCTTCGATCCGCAGAGGGCGCTCCGTTCTCGGCCCCGCGCGTCCTCTCCGCGGGTGAGCGCGCGGCCCTGTCCGTAGCGCGTGAAGATGTCTTCGCTTTGTAGGACATCGATTGCTTGCGGGCCTTGTGGGCGACGCGATGGCGTTCTCGACAACCTACAGATCCTCGCCGGGCCGCCGAGCGGAGTTAAGCGGCGTACGAGGCGAATTCATTCGGACGGCCTGTGGCCTCGAACCGGGCGAGACATAGCGGTTTGTCGGTAGCGTTTGAAGTTGTCCGCTTTTGGGTTCGGCGTTCGAGGGGAATCGGAACAACCCCCGGCGCCGCTGGGCGGGTCACGATGAACCCGCTTCCTCGGGGTCGACGGCCACGAAGGCCTTCTCGGGAACCGCCGCAGGTTTGGCGAAGCGGGCATTGTGCTGCGGCAGATAGACCTCAGGGATCCAGTGGTTGGCCGTCTCGAGGTCACGCAGGCCCGCATGCTTGAGCTCTTTGATCAAGCGATCCTGCAGCGTCCCGAACATGCGCTCGCTGCGGCCGCGCGCTTCCGGGGAGTAGGCCGGAATGTGCTCGATGCCGAGCCGAT
>JAFAUQ010000242.1 GCA_019243195.1 Hyphomicrobiales bacterium | reverse complement strand
CCACGTATCAGAGATCGATCAACCGTCGCAGCTACGCCCGCTCCCAGACCCAATGCACCGGCTACGACGTGCTCACACGCCGTTCCGTGCGTGAAAAAATAACCACGTCCGCCTCTTGACTTAACGGACATCAGAGGATGACGGTGGAGCGGTTTGAATGCTACGCCGCGCCGCGCAGCTTCTCGGCCTGCGCCTCGAGGAGCACGAAATCGTAACGCACGACGTTGAACGGAGTTGCAACGCTCTCGCCCGTGGGCGCGCGGCCCGCCGGCTTGCGCTCGAAATCGACGATCAGCTCCTTCTTCACGCCGTACACAACGTCGGTTTCGATATAGGGATCGCCGTTGCGGAAGAGATGCGTGACGACGCCGTTGTAACCCCGCGCCTTTACTTCGAAGTGCACGTGCGCCGGGCGCATGTGGGAAATTTTCGTGCGGTTCATCAGTTCGCCGACGGTGCCGTCCATCGGAATGGTGTAGCCGATCGGCGCCACGGTCTGGATGACGTATTTGCCGTCCGGGCCGGTGCGGTAGACGCCGCGCATCCACGGCCCGGTCACGTCGCGCTGGGCCTCGTAGAGACCCTCGCCGTCCGTCTGCCACACGTCGAGCACGGCGCCGGCGAGCGGCTTGCCATCGAGGCCGCGCACGGTGCCGGTGATGAACAGCGGCTCGCCCGGCGCGCCCTCGGTCATGTTTTCGCCGTTGCCGCGCTCCGGCGCGTCGGCGACGTGGAACGGGCCTTCGACAGTCGTCGGCGTCGCGCCGGTCGGCACGCGATGGTTGATGGCGTCGACCAGCGTGCTCACGCCCAGCACGTCGGAGGCGAGGATGAACTCCTGGCGCTTCTCCGTGCACATCTTGCCGGTGCGGGTGAGCCAATCGATGGTCTTGAACCATTCCGCGCCGGTCGGCTCGACCTCGCGCACGAAGGCATGCAGGTGCTTGATCGCCGACTGCATGATCTGGCGCAGTCGCGGATCGGGGATCTCCTGCCAGCGTTCCAGCACGACGTCCGTCAGGTTCTGTTCCGTCACATGGGCCATGGTTTTCTCCGAGGCAGGCGAAATCGCGGATTGGCGTGCAATTTACCCGGCCGGGCCGCCGCGGCAACACCCGAATCCCGCATGGCCGCTGTTCCCGGGTTGCGCGTAATATGGGCCTCATCGCCCGACATCGCCACGCAGGAGGCAAGCGCATGCCCGCCTATTGGGTCGCCCGTTCGAAAATCAACGATCCCGTCGAGTATAAGAAATACACCGATCGCCTGCCGCCGATCTTCGCGCGCTACGGCGCCAAAATCCTCGCCCGCGGGGGCCGCTATCAGCTGATGGAAGGGCCGGACAAGTTCCAGCGCTTCGTGGTGATCGAGTTTCCGACCTTCGACCAGGCGGTCGCCTGCTTCACTTCCCCCGAATACGAGGACGCCGCGGCATTCCGGCGCAGCGGGGCCGGCGAGGTCGAAACCATCATCGTCGACGGCGGCGATGCTACGAAGTAACTAAACTCGGAGTGCTAACCATGCTGCCGATCCCCCTTGGCGGGCGCGTGCGGTTTGGGCATAAAACATCGATAAAAATCGCCACACGGGAGGAATCCTCATGTTTCGACTGCGCAGTCCTCGGGCGTTCATCTGGCTCGCCGCGCTGATTGTCGCTGCGGCTTCCGCGCTCCTGTTCCAGGGACCGGCACGCACGCAATCGGCCGAGCCGATCAAGATCGGCTTCGGCATGGCGCTTACCGGGCCGCTCGCGCCCAATGGCAAGTCGGCGCTGCTGGCGATCAAAATCTGGGAGGAGGACGTCAATGCCAAGGGCGGGCTGCTCGGCCGGCCGGTCAAGCTCATCTATTATGACGATCAGAGCAGTCCGCCGACGATCCCGGGCCTCTATACGAAGCTGCTCGACGTCGACAAAGTCGATCTGATCACCGGCGGCTATGCCACCAACATGCTCGCGCCGGCGATGCCGGTCGTGATCCAGCACAACAAGATGTTCATCGGGCTGCTGGGTCTCGCGGTCAACAGCGAGTTCAACTACCCGAACTATTTCTCGATGGCTCCGACTGGGGGCACCGATTCCAAAGCATCCATCACCAAGGGCTTCTTCGACGTGGCGGCGGCGCAGAACCCGAAGCCGCAAACCTTGGCGATCGCGTGGGCCGACGCGGAATTTGCACACAACTGCCGCGACGGCGCGCTCGCGAACGCCAAGGGGCCGGGCTTCAAGGTCGTCTACGACCGCAACTATCCGCCGGCTACGACCGATTTCGCGCCGATCGTGCGCGCGATTCAGGCCACCAACGCCGACCTGGTGGTCATCTGCTCTTATCCGCTCGACTCGGTCGGCATGGTGCGGGCGGCGAACGAAGTCGGCTTGCGGCCGAAGATGATGGGCGGCGGGATGGTCGGCCTGCAGGCGACCGTCTTCAAGACTCAGCTCGGCCCGCTGCTCAACGGCATCGTGAACTACGATTTCTGGCTACCGGTACCGAAGATGGACTTCCCTGGCGTTGCCGACCTGATGAAGAAGTATCAGGCGCGCGCCGGCGCCGAGGGCGTCGACCCGCTCGGCTATTACATGGCGCCGTTCGGCTATTCTCAGTATCAGGTGCTGGGCCAGGCGATCGACGCCACCAAGAGCCTCGACGACCAGAAGCTCGCCGATTACATCCGCAAGACCACGTTCCATACCGTGCTCGGCGACATCGCGTTCGGCTCCAACGGCGAATGGGCGCAGGCGCGCGTGCTCCAGGTGCAGTTCCAGAACATCAAGGGCAACGACGTCGGCCAGTTCAAGGACATCTCGACCCAGGTCGTGGTCACGCCGGACGAGTATAAATCCGGCAACCTGATCTTCCCGTACGAAAAGGCGAAGTGACGCGAAGCGTCATTCCGCATCCGCGGGCGAAGCCCGCGAGTCCGGAATCCATGAACACAGGCCATGCAAAACTGGCTCGGCCCGTGTTCATGGGTTCCGGGCTCGCCGCTTCGCGGCGCCCCGGAATGACGTCACAGTCCCAAATAGAACTTCCGGATCAAATCGTTATTGTTGAGTTCGGCGGCGGAGCGGCCCTCGAAGGCGATGCGCCCGTGCACGATGACATAGCCGCGATCGGCGATACGGATCGCCTGGGTGAAATTCTGCTCTGCCATCAGCACGGTGAGGCTGTAGCTCGTTTTCAATTCTTGTATTTTATCGATGGTGCGGCTCACCAGGATCGGCGCGAGACCGACCGATGGCTCGTCGATCAGCAGGATGCGCGGCGCGAGCATCAGCGCGCGCCCGAGCGCGAGCATCTGCTGTTCGCCACCCGAAAGACTCCCGGCGAGCTGATGGCGCCGCTCCAATAATCGGGGGAACGCCTCGAAGCAGAACTCGAGGTTCTGTTTGATGCGCGCGCGCGCGGTTCTGCGGAACGCGCCGAGCAGCAGATTCTCCTCGACCGTGAGCTTGGGAAACAGGCGGCGGCCTTCCGGCACCAGCGCGATGCCGAGATCGACGATCTCCTCGGTCGAGCGGCCGACGAGGTCATGCCGCGTGCCGTCGATCGTGACCGTCACCGAGCCGGCGCTCGGCCGCACCATGCCCATGATGCACTTGATGAGCGTGCTCTTGCCGTTGCCGTTGGTGCCGAGCAGCACCACGGTCTCGCCGGCGTTGATGGTGAGCGACACGTCCTCGAGCACGCGCACGGCGCCGTAGGCGGCATGCACTCCTTCGACCGCGATGCTACTGGCCAAGGTAGGCCCTCTCGACTTCGGGATCGCGGATCACGTCCTGCGGCTTGCCGTCGGCGATCTTCTTGCCCGAGACCAGCACCACCAGCCGCTGCGAGAAGCTCATGACCGCGCGCATGATGTGCTCGATCAGGATGATGGTGATGCCGCGCTGATTGAGCTGGTCGAGCAGCTTGAGGATGTCCTCGATCTCGGAATGCGACAGGCCGGCCATGGCTTCGTCGGCGATCAGCAGCTTCGGGTCGGCCCCCATGGCGCGCGCCAGCTCGAGCTTGCGCATTTCCACCTGGGTGAGATCGCGGGGCAGGCGCCGCGCCTTCGCGTCGAGCCCGACGAGCCGGAGCAGTTCGCCGCAGCGGTTCTCGATCTCGGCCGCGGTGAAGTGCGAGCCGCGCCGCATGTTCGCGGAATAGATCAGCGGGATGCGCAGGTTATCGGCGAGCGAAAGGCTGGTGAACGGGCGCGGTAGCTGAAAGCTGCGCGCCATGCCGAGCCGGGTGCGCTGATGCGCGGTCATGCCGTTGACGTTGGTCCCGTCGAATCTGACCACGCCGCTCTCGTTGTGAAGCGCGCCGCACAGGCAGTTGACGAGCGTGCTCTTGCCCGAGCCATTGGGGCCAATGAGACCGAGCCGCTCGCCCGGCGCGACCGCGAGGCTCACGCCGTCGAGCGCGACGAAGCCGCCGAAGCGTTTGCTCAGATCATCGACTTCGAGGAGCGGCGCCATCGCGGTCACCCCTTCCCGCGCACGAATAGCGGCCGCACCAGGCCGACGAGCCCGTTTGGCGCGACGATCACGAAGCCGACGAGCAGCAGCCCGACGATGAGCAGGCTCACCGCCGAGGAGATCGTCACGGTGACCCATTGCTGCAAGGTGCCGAGCAGCACGGCGCCGATGAGCGGACCGATCCAGGTGGTGGTGCCGCCGATCACTGGCATGGCGATGCTGTTGACCGCGTAGGCGAGGTTGAATCCCGACGCCGGGTCGAGATAGCCGACGTAGTAGGGCAGGGGAGCGCCGGCCATCCCCATCAAAGCCCCCGACAGCGTCGTGGCGATGAGCTTGAGACGCAGGGTGGGCACGCCCGAGGCTTCGGCGGCGATCTCATCGTCCCGGATCGTGGCGAAGCCGTAGCCCAGGCGTGAACGCTCGATCAGCCGCGCGACCGCGACGGAGATAACGGCAAGCACGAGCATGACCAGGAACAGATACTGGATGTAGCTGCCGACGAGCGGCGCCGACGGCGGCCTGATCACATAGGCCCCGCGCGAGCCGCCGACATAGTCCCAGTTGGTGATGATGGTCTGAATCACGACGGCGAGCGCCAACGTCGCGATCGAAAAGAACGCGCCGCGCAGGCGCAATGTGAGATAGCCGATGCCGAGCCCGACCACGGCCGAGACCGCCCCGCCGATGACGATCAGCTCCGGCATCGACATGGGGTAGATGCGGCTCGTCACCAGCAGCTTATGCAGCGCGACAGTCGTATAGGCGCCGATCGCGAACAGCGCCGCGGTACCGAAGTTCACGTAACCGCAGTAGCCGCCGAGGATGTTCCAGGCGGTCGAGAGCACGATGTATTGCAGCACCACGTAGCCGGCGAAGAAGAAATAGTCGTTCTGGATGAAGCGCGAGAGCGCGAACAGCGCCGCGCCGGCGACGGCCAGAATGAGGGTGAATAGCCAAGAACGCATTAGGAGCCTGTCTCGAAATTGGATGGGGGCTGCGCCGGCCGCTTTTGGCCGATCCGGCAGGAGCCGATCGCAGGCCGTACCGGGGAGTACGGACGAGATCGGCGACGAACCGGGCGGCCAAAAGCGGCCGGCCCGAAGGGTTGCGGCGCGAAGGCTGCCTGATGCGTCGAAAAGCTCGCCGATACTCCCCGGTATCGGCTTCGCTTTTCTCCTGTCATGCAGCCTTCGCTCCGCAACGCAGCCTCCATCGAATTGCGAGACAGGCTCCTTATCGCCCGAGGATGCCGGCCGGTCGGAAAGCCAGGGTGAGCAGCAGAAATCCGAACGAGACCGCCGGCGCCCACGACGGACCGTAGAAGGTCGCCGTGATGCTTTCGACGATGCCGAGCAGCATCGCCGCGATCACCGTGCCGGGAAGGCTGCCCATGCCGCCCATCACGCAGATGGCGAACACACGACCGATGTAGTCGCGCCCGACCGATGGTTCGACCGGCTGGATGACGATGAGGAAGGCGCCTGCGAGCGACGTCGTGGCGATCGAGATGGCAAAAGCGGTGCGTTTGATGCGGATCGGATTGACCGCCATCAGGCGCAGCGCTTCCTGGTCCTGCGCCACCGCCATGATGGCGCGACCGGTGAAGGTACGGGTGAGATAGATCTGCAGCAGCAGGATCAGCAGCAGCGACACCAGGCACGGAATGAGCATGCGCAGCGGCAGGTCGACAAACCCGAAGTGCAGGGTCGGCCCGATGTAGATCGCGTTGACGTAACGGTAGTCGACGCCGAACACGAGGATCAGCACGACCTCGGTGATGAACAAGAGGCCGAAGAAGAAGGCGAGGCCGCGCAGAGCCTCCTGGCCGCGCCGCTCGAACGAGACGTAGTAGACCTGATAGACGACGGCACCGAGCGCGTAGAACGCCGGCAGGATGGCGATGCTGGTGAGGATGGGATCGAGGCCGAACTGGGAATTGACGATGTAGGCGATATACGAGCCGAGGATGATGAAGGCCGGGTGGGCGATGTTGACGATGTCGAGAATGCCGAAGGCGATCGAGATGCCGGAAGTCACGGCGGCGTAGAAGCCGCCGAGCAGGAGCCCGGCGATGATCGCATTGATCAGCAGGTCGATGGGAAAGCTCATGCGCGGCCTGGCGTGGGCGTTCGGGATCGCGCGCCCGGCGGCAGCGCCGCGGTCGCGCCCGAAGGCCTCATCCCCATGCGTTCCCCCGTTATTTTGCGCTCTTGTACCATGGCGCCCGGGTAGCGCCAGCGGCTTCTGAGCGTAGCCCGGATGGAGCGAAGCGAAATCCGGGATCGTTCGTCCCGCATTGCGCTGCGCTCCATGCGGGCTACAAAGTAAGCATGCCCGACCCCACCCGCCTTTCCATCAACCAAATCTGCGTGCTGCCGCAGTGGTCGCTGGCGCAGGCGATCGAGGGACTCGCGCGGCATAGCGTGCCGGCGATCAGCGTCTGGCGCGAGAAGCTTCATGAGATCGGCCTCGCCGAGGCGAGGAGGCGCATCGACGGCACCGGGCTTGCGGTGTCGGGCCTGTGCTTTGCCGGGCTCATCTCGTCGGCGGACCCGGCGGAAGCCGCGAAGGCGCGCGATGACGTGCGCCGCGCGATCGACGAGGCGGCCGGGATCGACGCAGCGTGCCTCGTGTTTCTTTCCGGCGGCGTCGATGCGCGCGACAAGGACCTCGCGGCGACCCGCGCGCGGGTGCTCGACGGACTTGCGCAGCTCGAGGACCACGCGCGCGGCGCCGGCGTTGTCATCGCCATCGAGCCGCTGCATCCGATGGCCTGCGTGACGCGCTCGGTGCTCACCACGCTGAAACTCGCCAACGACTGGTGCGACGCGCTCGGCGCCGAGGACGTGTTCGGCATCACGGTCGATGCCTATGTGACCTGGTGGGATCCGGAGCTGCCGCAACAGATCGCGCGCGCCGGCAAGCGCATCCGCGCGTTTCATGTGAGCGACTGGCTCACCGACACGCAGGACCTGCGCCTCGACCGCGGCATGCCGGGCGATGGCGTCATCGAGCTGCCGGCGATCCGCCGCATGGTCGAGGCGGCGGGCTACAGCGGCCACGTCGAGGTCGAGATCATGTCGGCGCGCAATTGGTGGAAGCGCGACCCCGACGACGTGGTGCGCACGATCAAACAGCGGTTTGTCACGGAAGTTTGATGCCGGGCAACAAACATAACCGTCATCCTGAGGAGCTCGGCGCGAAGCGCCGACCGTCTCGAAGGATGGCAACAAACACCGAGCGCGCTGCCATGCTTCGAGACGGTCGCGCGCAAGCGCGCATAGCCGCCGCTCTGCGGCGGCGTTCTTCCCTACTAAGAACGGCGGCCGAAGGCCGCCTATGCTCCTCAGGATGACGGTAGAGTTTGTTGCATGAATCTCGCGCTGTGGCTTGAGCGGGCGGGCCGGGGCCAGCGCGAGCGGCCGGCCGTCGGCCACGGCACGCGCGTGGTTCTCCCCTATGGCGCGCTTGCCGCCCGCGCGGCGCGGCTTGCCGGCGCCTTGCGCGACCGGCACGGGCTCAAGCCCGGTGACCGCGTCGCCATCGCGGCGAATAACGCGCCCGCGTATGTCGAACTGCTCTACGGCGTGTGGCACGCCGGGCTCGCCGCCGTGCCTGCGAACGCCAAGCTGCACGGCCGCGAGTTCGGCTACATCCTCGAGCATTCCGGCGCGCGCGTGTGTTTCGCCTCCGCCGGCCTCGATGCGGAAATCGCCCCGCATGCACCCGCGAGCCTCGAGCGGCTGATCACGGTCGGCGGCGCCGAATACGAGAGGCTGTTCGCGGCCGATCCGATCGCCTGCGTGCCGCGCGCGGGAGACGATCTCGCCTGGCTGTTCTACACCTCCGGCACCACCGGCCGCCCCAAGGGCGCGATGCTCACTCACCGCGTGCTCGCGGTCGCGAGCCACGCGTATTTGGCCGAGGTCGATCCGACCGCGCCGGGCGAGCCGATTTTGCACGCCGCGCCGATGAGCCACGGGTCCGGCCTCTACATCATGGGCAACCTCGCGCGCTGCGCCGTCAACGTGGTGCCGGAATCGGGCGGCTTCGAGCCCGAGGAAATCTTTCGTTTGTTCGATGCGTGGCCGAGAAGCTCGATGTTCGCCGCGCCCACCATGGTCAAGCGGCTGATCGACTGCCCGGCCGACTGCAACGAAACAAACATCCGCACCATCGTGTTTGGCGGCGCGGCGATGTATGTGGAAGACGCGCTCACCGCGCTCGACCGCTTCGGCCCGCGCTTTGCGCAAATCTACGGCCAGGGCGAAAGCCCGATGACCATCACGGTGCTGCCCAGGGAGGACATCGCCGCGCGCGAGCATCCGCGCTGGCGCGAGCGCCTCGCCTCGGCGGGGCGGCCGTTCGCCTGCGTCGACGTGATGGTGACGGACGAGGACGACCGGCCGCTGCCGCCCGGCGAGACCGGCGAAATTCTCTGCCGCGGCGACAGCGTGATGGCGGGCTACTGGCGCGATCCTGAGGCGAGCGCGCGCACCTTGCGCGGCGGCTGGCTGCACACCGGCGACGTCGGCGCGCTCGATGAGGACGGCTATCTCACGCTCAAGGACCGTTCGAAGGACGTCGTCATCTCCGGCGGCTCCAACATCTACCCACGCGAGATCGAGGAGGTGTTGCTCACCCACCCCGGCGTGCGCGAGGTCTCCGTGATCGGCCGGCCCGACCGCGAGTGGGGCGAGGTCGTGGTCGCCTACGTGGTGGGCGAGGCCGGCGCCAAGGACCTCGACGCGCTCTGCCTGGGTGCCGTCGCGCGCTTCAAGCGGCCCAAGGACTATGTCTTCGTCGCGGCGCTGCCGAAGAACAACTATGGCAAAATCCTCAAGACCGAGCTGCGGGAAATGGACGCGACGCGGAGCAAATAACACTTGGTAGTCATGGCGGCGCCGCGGCAGATCGAGCGGCTTCGAACGAAGCTTCGGGCGCTGGCCTCGCAGCCTCATCCTCCGAATTAACAGGGAAATACAGGCCGTCGTCGTCTGTCGCGCGAGGCTGGGCGGCAACGGGCGAGGGTTCGCCGGCCGCGCCGGCAGTCGCGTCGTTCGAATTAACAGGGAAATATAGGTCGTCGGCCGGACCGGCGGGTTCGGATGAAACTTCCGACGCACCCGCGTTGTCAGCCTCGTCGTCCGAATTAACAGGCAAATGCAGGCCGTCGGCGGGGCGGCCGGGTTGCGATGGCGCTTCGGATGCGTCTGGACCAGCGGTCTCCGCATCCGAATTAGCAGGGAAATACAGGCCGTCGTCGTCTGCCACGCTCGGCTCGGCGGCAACCGGCGAGGTTTCGCCGGGCGCGCCGGAAGTCTCGCCATCCGAATTAACAGGGGAATACAGGCCCTCGTGGTCCGCCGGGGCGGGCGTCGGCTCTTCATCGTCAGCAAACGGGTCCTCGCCGCGGGCAATCGCAGCGTCCAGCGGATCGGGCGGACCGACCTGGCGCGGCAGCATGCTCGGGTGGGTCTCGCCCCGGATCTGCCTTCCAACTCGCTCGCGGTCGCGCATCTGCGCGATGCGGTCGGCGACGCGGGCCATTCGGTCGACCGCCCCGAGCATGGGAGAAAACTCGCGCACCGTGATTTCGCCGCACCCGAATGACTCGATCACCATGTCCAAGGCGGCCTGGGCGTCGGCGGAGCAGGTGATCCGCGGCAGTTCGAGCGCAAGCGCGCGGCTGTTCCCGCCCGGCCGCACCCATTCCGCGCATATCCGCATAGCGGCCGCATTGCCGACGCCGGCGAGGGAGATGATCCGCTCGACTGCCCTCTCCGCCCGCGCCGCGAGTTTCTCCTCCCGTTCGAGGGTCTTCTTGTTGCGGGCGCCGAGCGGCCGGCCGGCGGGATTGCCGCTTTGTCCGGGCTGGAAACGCATGGGATATCTCCTCGGTAAATCGTTTGCGTGTGTCGACTTAATCTACGAAGAATGATTTGTCAACTTTTTTACGCCAAAAATCGCCGCATCTCTGTGCTTCAAGAATGCGATCTATCGCAGGAGCTTACGCCAGAAATTATTCATATCAATACCCATTATTCCAATCCGTTGTGAGGCGCCAACCCCGGAGCAAAGGTCGCGCGTCGCGTTGTGTCGGGACGGTAAAAGCCGTGGGCTTCCATTTTGCCGCCGCAACGCCAACATCCCGGCCATGGATCAGCCGACTCCGCGCCCCACCAGACGCTGCCCGATCTGCGGCAAGCCGGCGCTGCACCGCTTCCGGCCGTTTTGCTCGAAGCGCTGCGCTGACATCGACCTCAACCGCTGGCTTTCCGGCCGCTACGCTATTCCGGTGGTCGAAGAGGATGCGACCGCGCGCGGCGATGGCGAGGAGGACGCGTAGCCACGTAGCCCGCATGAGCGAAGCGAAATGCGGGGCCGCCGCACGATACGTGGACCGATCCCGGATTTCGCTGCGCTCATCCGGGCTACGGGTGGACTTCCCGAACCCTTTCCCCCTATAACCGCGCCCGCTTTACCAGCCCTCGCTTAACGGCGCGGGCCGGCGCCCAGGTAGCTCAGTTGGTAGAGCACGTGACTGAAAATCACGGTGTCGGTGGTTCGATTCCGCCCCTGGGCACCACCCTCGAGCTCAAGCTCGGGGCACCTGGTTTCAAGCTACGGAGATTTTCAAACGCGTCTCCAAACAACGTCTGGTCGTTACTCTCCAATGTGAAAAACTTCACACTTCCGATAAGTTGTTCTTGTCGAGACCATGGATTGCGGTAACACTTCGAATGTTAAATCGGACTGGGGACGGTTGAACGAGCAACAAACTATCTGAGCTAAGTGTTCGATTCGCTGGTGGGGCTGAGGCACACTCGCGTCTTCCGGATCGCGATTCCGCGATCCTTTGATATATATATGCAGGAGAATATATCGAATTCTCCAAAGAGACAATGATAAAAGCTTGCATGCCATAGAATTGCACGCGATACTCCGACCCGAAGAAAACCTTCAGCTGGTGTGACCCATGACTGCTGTTGTGACAATGGACATATTTTCAGGCCGCCCCAATCCGACTTGGGAGCTATCGGATCGGCAAATTGAGCAACTTCGTCAGCTCATTGATCGCGTCCCGGAGAGGAGCCTTCTCAGGTCACCCGCGGTGCGAGGCGGCCTGGGGTATTTGGGATTTCGTATTGACTCTGCGCGCGAGCGCCTTGAGCCTACGATCGTCGTATCGGATGGGATCATTGATCTTGAGCGTTTTGTCCCGAGTAAACTTGACCGAGGCCGCGCCGTCGAACGCTTTCTCCTGGCTTCGGGCCGGGGTGTGCTTGAATCGCACATTATTGAACACGTTGAGAAAAAATTGGAGGAGGCTTTTCGGTCTATCGAACCGGACGTACATATCTTGTACCCTGTTCCGTATGATCCGGGAAAATGGAACAATGATCCGAATATTCAAACCAACAATAATTGCTACAATTATGCGAACGATATAATCACAAATACGCGAGCGCAGCCTGGCCTAGGTTCCGGCCTGATGTACACCTCATATGACTGCGGCAACGTAGGAGCTGCAAGCGTGCGCGACGGCCTGGTCGTTACCGGAAAACCTTCAACAACGCCCATCGTGGGGCATTACGTAGCGTTGGTCAGTTGGCCTGCGACCGACTATCATTGGTACCGATTGGATGATAACGCCTATTGGTCTCATAAAAGAGGATCAGCTCCAGCCAAAAATGTCGACGAAAGCGGGAATGCAATTGCCGATCCTGAAGTTTGTGACCGCGACGGTTATACGGACTTTTGCGGTTATTATCTGAGCGACCCCGTCAAAGTCACGATCGCCTGAAGCGAGATGCGGATTAGCTTTGCGGTTCCGCTCCGCCTCGCGAACCCATTCGGATCGGTTGTGGTAATACGTTTGTAGATTGTAAGGAGAAAGCGGTGCGCACAGTTCGGGCGCGAAGTCAATTCTCACGAAAGACCTTTTGCCGCTCCACGGCTTCGGCAGGCACTGGTCGCATGACTTGTTCCGCAATCCGGGTCGGACGATCGCGATTCTTGCAAGTCTGTCCCAGCCATGATCGCGGCGCCTCGAGCATGATGCCCAAAGTTGGTGCGGGCTTTCGGAAAACGTCACACACCAGCAACTCAAATCTAATGGCGGCTGAAAGAAAGCCCTCGATACAACCGTTGTAGCGAGAATTTCTTCTCATCGCTTCCTCAAATTCAAGTCGTGAAATCTGTGGATTTGTCGTTTTTCCGGAGAACCGACGATTGAACAACGCCTGCGGGCGCTATTGACTTTACATCTTGGGTCGCAAGGGGCAAGGGCGTGGCGGACGATCGTGATTTGACGGATGAGGGCGGCGAAGCCTCCGATTCCGTGGACTTCTCCAATTCGGATCCGGTGCTGACTTTCACGCGCCGGGACGTTCTCATTGGCGGCGCTTCATCGCTTATTGCAAGTCAGGCGCCCGCGGCACAGCAGCCGGCCCCGTATTTGGACGTGGCATATGAGGATGGCACACGTCAGGGCTTGGTCATCGCCTGGGTGGAGCCCGCGCCGGCTGCCAAACGCACTGGAATTGCTCCCCAGGACAAGCGCTACGAGTGGCGCCTGCGCGCCGCGACGTTCACCGAGCCAAACCTGCCCAATGGGAACGGCCGTTTTGTTCTGCGGCGGACCCAAGGAGGATGGCGCGCCGATATTGCGCGTTGCGTGTTTCCAGGGGGCTATCTATTCGGGTTGATGATCGATCTCACCTGGGATCCGTCTTTGGAAAACAAGCCGCCAACCCTCACCTTCACTATCTTGCGTCCAGACAAGAACATCTCATTGCGGGTTGACGACCTACGTGCGTTTCTAATGGTCGGGAACAGCAAAGCGGCAGGGGCTGTCAATGAAATTGCCGGGCCGATTAACAAGGCACAGGTTTCGGCGCTAACCCAGCGGCTGTTCGGCGAGACATTCGAATCCGCTAAAGCCAATGACGTTCAACTCGTGTTTCATCACGGCGGCTATTGGATTTTGCGGGCCGGGCACCAGACAAAAGACGGAACCGAGACACCTGCCCAAAAGCAAAACCGTTTCGCGGCCTTGTCCGCCGAAGGTATTTCAATTCGGTTCAAGGAAGTATTTTTCACCGTATTCTCCGGCGGCACCGGCGGCAACGAGGCCGCGGTCGCATTTCAGCTCAACCCGAAAGCGAGCGATAGCGAACAGGAGGATGTACGCGCGCTGTTCGCAGGCGACGATGCGCCGCCCGCGCCGGAAAGTTCAAAGCTACCAGCAAATAAATCGACCGAAGGGTCGCCCAATCGCGCTCCCGTCGTCGTCGCTCCGGCAGCGCAGACGCAGGTGCAAAGGAATGCGGCAGCCCGTTCGGCGACGACGCCCACAGATGCTCGTGCAGCGGCGCGGGTGGCTGCGGATACGAAGGCCTTCGGTCCTCGGGTGCTTTACGGGCTGGTACGGCACGGCCTCGCGACGCCGGCGCAAGCGAAGGCGACGCCCGGCGATGTCTGGAGCGGCACGATAACGCTTGGAAAGGGACCAGGCGGCGAGAGCGCAAGTATCACGCTGCATGACGACGAAGGTCCATGTTTCTTGGGTTGGCGCAATGCGAGCGATGGGAATCCCGTGTTCGCCATGCGAGCGCCGATGTCGCTCGCGGTGCGACGGGAGAGTGGCGCGATTCCAAGTCAGTTCGAGCCCCTGAGCGGTCAATTGTGGCGCGCCCGCGACGACGACTACGCAGTGCGGATCGTTGCGGCGCTTACGCCGACGCAGCGGGACATGACGGTCGACACGCGGTTCGGCCCGTTTACGACTGCGCCGTTGCCGGCGCTTCCGCCGCGCCCCGGGGTTCACGCGCGCGTGCCGCCCATCCGGGTCGGGGGGACCGGGCCGAGAGACGACCGCAGCCTCAATCATTTCGCGGCCCCGCTCGCGTTGGAGCGCGCGGCGATCGGCGTCACAAGCGCGCGCCTTTCCCGGTTGATGCAGCAAAATGGGGCGTCCGCGGATGCGGCAAAGGCCGTCGAGCACGCCACGATCCCATTCAGTCAATTAACGTTTCACGAGGCGGAATGTCTGTTCCGCATCAACAAAGTGCCATTGCAACACGTCTGGAGCGGCACGCCGGCGCCGTCAACCGACCCGCCGCAGGCGGAAGCGATTGTCCATATCGGCGCGACGAAGAACGTTGCGCTGCCCGCCCGTCTCTCGTTGAGTCGTGCGACATTGATGCTCCGCCGGCCAGCTGATCTATTGGCACTGACTTACCGTTTTCAGGACCTGCTGCTCGAACGGAACGACAGCGGGTGGTCGGTCACGCCGGATCGCCGTATCGCGGCATTCGTGCCAAACGGCCAGCCAAAACCCGACCCGGGCGTGCCGCTCATCTGTTTGGACAAGGCAGCCGACGCCGACGATCCAACGCGCTATCAACCTCGTTCGGATCCGCGGCCGCTTCTGGTGGTGGAGTTCCCACCCCAGCACATTGCGGAACGCGCATTCTTCCGGCAGTTGCAGGCCGATCCGCGCCTGCCGGTTCCACCGGTCGGCACCGATCCGGATCAGGCGCAAGCCGAAACCTTGCGCAACGGAAAGCCCACGGACCGAATGGACGTGCGGACAGCCGTCTCGAAGACGCAGAACGATAAGCTGGGCAACGACGACGATTCAAAAAGATTCAAAACCTTCCGCGATAAATTTCCCGCGGCCGTCGACGTCGCAAACGGCGCAGGCGCGAAAATTCCCGCCGACCAGAGGAAATACATCGGTCCTGCTTTCCTCGATATCGAATCCGCTCGCGTGGCGCGCGCACTGATCAGGCAGATCGATTCTGACGCTGCCACCGCAAATCCGCCTGCCAACACCGCAGATGAGCGCGCCCGCCTGCTGCGCGGGGTGCCGGAAGTCGATCTCCCGCCGGCCGTGATCGCGGAGCTTCGAGCCAAATACGCGATCGACGACAATACTGTGAGCGAGGACTATCCGGCCCAGAAGGGAAATGCGAGCGTTCCGCCGGAGAGCGGCAAGATCGTCTTATGGCTGAAAGAACGCAACGACAGAAAGAAGCAGAGCGATTACAGCTACAGGCTGTTTGCTTTTTTTTACGAGCAAAATGCCGCGACGCGTTCAGGGATCGCGGGGCTGCCGCAAGATCAGAAAGATGCCATCAACGCGTACGGTGACAAGTTGCCTGATGGCGCATTTTACGGTCGCCGCAGCACGATCGCGCGCGTCGAACGCCTCGCCACCGACGCAACCAAGTTGGCCGCTACCAAGGCGATCGCTGCAACTGTCGCTGCTTTCGACGTTCAGAACGAAAACGAAGACAAGTTCGAGATCCCCGCGGAAGCGCGCGTGTCGGGAAATTCGCGCCTCGTGTTTCGAATTCCCGCGGATGACTTCGAGGGCGGGCGACCGGACAACCGCAAGGGTGCTCCGGCCGGGTCCTTCCCGTTCACCATCGAGGCCTTGACCAACTGGGGTGCGTTCGATCTTGCGGTCGTGCGCCGCGCCGCGAAAGTGTTTGAACCGCTTGCCGGCTGGCGACCGCCGTCCGGCGGGCAGATCGCCAACGGTCGGCTGCCGCCGCGATGGGCGAGGCAGGAAACGCGCGACGAGGCGGCAAAGCTGTTGCACCAGGGAATCACCCGTGGCGATGCCTGGTCGGTCCGGCATGACGAGCAACGCGCGCTCGACGGTGTAAGCGATTGTCCGCTGCCGCTGGCGCGGCTCGGCACGGTCGCCGCCGCGCAGCGCATGGCGGAAGTCGTCGCCGGGGTGAGGGCGCCCAGCCTATACGAGACCTCGATCGAGCTGCCGTTCCGTCTGATGTTGTCGCCGGCGCAGGATGCCGCTTGGCGCACGCCGCTCGAGTTGCCCTCGAAACTGAACCTGACGCCGCCAGCCGACTTGCCGGTGCCGCTGTGGTCGGCACAGCTTGACGAGGCGCCGGGCACATCGAGCCTGCGCGCAATCTGGTCGCCGGACTTTCGTCCGGACGCGCTGTTGGACATCAATCTCGGGGGACCGCCGCATGGTCCGTGGGCGCCCTGGGCGATGGCGCGGGACGTCACCGCACGCAACCCGTACCTCGACGAGGAGCCGGTCTACGGGCCGCCGACGGACTGCAAGCAACACCCGGAAAACTGCAAAAATCCGGAAAAATTCCGCACCGGCCTTGACGTGGCCGATCGGCACGAACTCGTCGCGCTCAGCTCTCTGTACGGCCTGCCGGCGCGCGGCCGGCGCAAGAGGGACGGCACGCTCGCCGACGGCAGCCAGATCAATCCGCCGGCCGGCTTCAAACTGCGCCACGCCGCTTTAGAGTCGATCGACCAGGGAAACACCAGAGACGACTATTCCGCCATCTACCGGCCGCAGCCGCTCGGCGTCACCGAACTCACACTGACCGCCTTGGGCGGGAGCTTCGATGCCGACACGAATTTCGTGCCGCCTGCCTCTGCCAAGATACGAACGCCCGAGCAATGGGGAGACCCCAACGCGCTTGGGCAGCCGCTGTTCGACGCATTTTCGATCGAACGCTGGCGGCAGGACACGCGGCTCGGCCGCGATATCCGCGTCGAGGTGGTCTATAAGGGCTTTCTTTTCCCCCTCGGACATCGTTGCTCGCTGGTCAAGTTGACCGAGCGGCGCTTTGTCGCCGGTCCCGGCGGACTCGCGGCCGGGCCCGTCGCATTTCTTATCCAGCGCATGTTCCTGCGCATCGGCACGCCGCTCAAGACCTATCCGAGCATCGGTCAGCCGAACGGCGGACGCAGCTGGCCGCCCCAGCAGCTTGAGATCATGACGCGCGTCACGCCGGACATCATCGATCCGACCGACGCCACGCCCGGGGCTGACGTCGAGGATCCAAGCGGCCGCATCTATCTGCGCGACAGCGGTACCGGGATGGTACTGCCCGGACTTGTATTCTGGCCACGTGTGCGTGCGCGCGCAGGGGGCGAGGTCAATTTCGAGTTGCAGATCGACGGACGAGGCGCGCGCACCCACACGCCGCTGATTTTCGTGGACAACACGGCGGCCAACGACGTTGGGACGATGCAGGCGCTGACGAATTGGTACAACGCGCTGCCCGATCCCGACAAGCCCGACCCGCGCCGCGTGCTTCAACTCGGCGGCGAGAAGCGCCGCTACGCGCCGGAAAAGGAACCCGACGGCACCAGTTTCGAGACGAAATCTTGGGTTCTCGGCGCTGAAGGCCAGGAAGCGGAAGGGCAGATACCGAGAATCGACTCGCAGCGCATCTTCACGTTCTTCAATACGAACTTCGATTTCGGCGCGCTCTTGCAAGGCGCCGACCAGCCGCCGTTCTATCCTGTCTGTCAAGTGGCAACGGTGCGCGTCGCGCAAGTCGATCGCATGGTCGGGCGGCCGACCGGCGACATTGATGTCAGGTTCGACGACGAGTACAAAGCCTTCGGCTTCCCCAAAGACGACGCATTAAGTCTGGCGCCCACCGACGCGCAAGATCGCCGGGCGAAAACCGACGTCTATCTCGACTTCGTCAAAGAGGTGAGCCTCAACCCGGGCCGCAACGGCGAACGCACCGGCGGGCCGGTGCGGCCGAACACCCCGCTGGTCGCGATGTCGCGCTCGCGCGGACCGGTCGGCAACCACCGTCCCAAGCGCGCATTGACAGGGGCGGCCACCCCGCCGCTGTCTACCGGCCTTGATAAGCCTTCTCCCGACCAATTCTTTGGCGACGCCAAGATCCTCGGCGTCGTCGATCTAGGGTCCGCGCTCAAGTTCATTCTCGGCGGCATTACCGGTACGCCGCAATTCACCGAAGCGACGCAATATGCCTCGACGCTGCTGGCCGATTTGCAGCAGGACGCCGACCCCGGCGCCGCGGTCGCGCAGGTGCGCGATCAGCTGCTCATCCCGTTGCGCGACGCGCTGCTGACGCTCGCGACCGAATTCGCTCAGGCGGTCAAGTTGCCGCCGTCTGATGATTTTGAAGAAAAGGCGCTCCAGCGGATCGAGCGCTTCTATCCCGACGTGGGGCGGGCCTACCGCGAGCTGCGCGATGCTCTCAATGCGGCGATCAACGATGCCGCGGCCGTGCGCGATGTGGACGCGCTGCTCAACGATTTTGCGGTGATCTACGGAGCCGGCCGCCGCTTTCTCGACGCCATCGAGCGCGTCGCCAACGACCCCCTTGCCGCCGTACACGAGGCCATCCGCGACGCGTTCAACACGACGATTGCCGACGTCATCACCGGCGCGCAGGCGGTACTCGGGGACATAACCGGATCGCTGTTAGACGGTCTCAAGCAATTCGAAGCAGCGCTGCGTACCGATCTCGCCAGATTGTTTTCCGATCCCGCCTTTGCCGCTTGGCGCCGCCTGGTGTTCGCCTTGCCGGGTGCCCACTCCCTCGCGAATCCAGCGAACGCAACTCAGGTCGATGCGATCGTCGATCAAGTGTTTTCACAGGCCGCGCAGGATTCCGGATTCCTCCCCAATCTGACGCCAACCAATCTGGACCAGGCCGCGACTGCGGTCGGCACGGCGTTCGACACGGCCTTCCAGGCGGCGATTGCGACAACGACGGGACAGCTCAAAGCCGATCTTAACGCTGCTTACAACGACTGGAAGGTCGCGACGGGCGACCAGGGGCAGCGAGTCAAAGGCGTGCTGTACGACACGGCTTTGCCATTAATCGCCGCGCTGCTCGTCGCCGCGGCCAATCTTGTCAAGCAAGTCGGCAACACCCCGAACGTCGGGGCAATCCTGGGTTCCGTGCAACAAGCCGCCGCGGCGGCGATCGGCACCGTCCAATCGATTCTCGACTACGGCCTGGCCGTAGCCCACAATTTGTGCGGACAGATGACGGTGCCGGTCGTCACCCTGTTCAACGAGGTCACCGCGCTGGACGCGACGGTCGCGAAGATCGACACCGCCCGCATGACGGCGCAGACGGCCTTCGCTAACGCCGCGGCGGCGTTAGTGCCGTTCGGACTGCAGCAGGCTGCAAGCGATATCGGAACGTTGGTCGACCAAGATTTCCAGGCCCTGATCGACGTACGGAATGCGTTGAAGCACGCTGCCGACAACATCAAAACTCTTGCCGCCGACATCTGCAGCGCAACCCCGACTCACCCGCCGCTCGACGCATTCGCGGCGCTGCGGCGGATACGGGCAGCGCTTCTCGTCGCCTTGAATCAGTTCGTGAAGTCGCTTGGGACGGCCGACTCATTCAACGTGGGCGGACAGCTCCAAGCCTTACTGGCGAAGATAACCGGCTCGAGCGGCCCGGCCGCGGCGGCGCGCCAGGCTCTCGTCCAAGTGGCGGCGGCGACCCTGTCCGGCGCGTCCGTGCTCGGCGAGTTGACGCGTGACGCGACATCCCTGCGTGGTGTCGTCGTGGGCAGCACCGACGCGCTCAAGGACACAAGGGCGGCGCTGGTCACCGTCAAAACTGCGATACCGGCCGCGACTGGGCAGATCGATCCACTTATCACCATCATCGATGGCGTTGCGGGCTTGGCCCGGACGTACAAGACGGCGATCGATAAGGCGATCACCGATATGCAGACCCTGGCCACGACAACCGTGTCGTCGGGCCAAGAGCAGACCTATTTCGACCAAGTAGTGCAGCTGGCCGCGAGCGCCGCGGGAACCATCGACAACATCACGAATGATCTCGTGGTCGGCGTCGAGCAGAAGCTTCTCAACGGCGTCGGCAACTTCCTTCTGGCCGGCGATCCGTACCTCAAGCAAATGGTCCTGATCGGGCTCAAGGGGCTCGCTCCGCTGTTCGGGTTTTTCAGCCAGGTACAGACCAAAGTCGTCAGCGCGCGCGACTTCACGTGGGGCGCGCTAGGCGGTAGCGCCGGCGATACGCCAGACCCGAACGGCATCGGCAACGATCTCAGCGCCATCACGCTGGAAAAGGTCCGCGATCTCCTGTTCGTCGCGATGCCGCCGCACCCCAGGAACGGACTGAAGACGCCGACCGACCCGCTGCCCGACAACGACTATCTCGCCGCGGAGCGGAACGAATTCACGGATCTTCTGGCCACCTTCAATTCCGGCGGGTTCGACCAGGACACGCTCAAAGCATTGAGTGAATTATTTAGAGATTGGAGCCAGAGCCAGGGGTCAGCCCAGATACTTGCCGTGCAGCTTGGCAACGCAGCATCGGCCGTGCTCAGCGGCGATCTCAAGCGCATCGTCGATCTCGAGGGAGCGCGGCGCCGAATCGAAGAAAAACTCAAGGAGTTGGTGCCGGCGAAGATCGCGCTTACCTACGATCTGCACGGCGATTTGATTCCAGTACCCCCTTTCTTCACGCCGCATCCGGGAAGCCAGATCACGCTCACCGCCGGCGCCGACTACGACCTGCTGACGCCCACCAACCCGCCGACCTTCACCGCGGTCTGCAAGCTCGATCCGTTCGATATCGATCTGTTCGACGTGGTGACGTTGATCTTCAGCGGAGCGCAGTTCACGAGCGCGAGCGGCAAGGGCTCCGACTTCAACATCTCTTATAAGGACTTCGAACTCGGGCCCGCCGCTGCCTTCTTGCAGCCGCTTCAGGACCTGATGAATCCCGGCGGCAGCGGGCCCTATGTCCGGCCCAGTTCCGATTTCCCCGGCATTGAAGCCGGCTACAGCCTCGACCTGGGCATCATCTCGTTCGGCGAAGTGGCGTTCATCAACGTATCGATCAATGCATCCTGCATTCTCCCGTTCGACGACAGGGACGCGATCTTCTCAGTTTCAATTGGACGAGAAGACCGGCCCGTGCTGCTCTCGATCCTGCCGTATCTCGGGGGCGGCTTCCTCGCCCTTTACGCCAATGCAAAGAAAATGATCGGCTTTGCCGCCTCGTTCGAGTTCGGCGGCGGCGGCGCTTTTCAGTTTGGACCGTTGAGCGGACAAGGGCGCATCTCGACCGGCATCTATCTTCGGAAGTTCGACGACGGCACCGGAGACTCCGCCTCACAGCACGTCCTGATCGACGGCTTCTTCTATGCCGGCGGCGACGCGCACATCGCCTGCTTCGCCATCAGTGCCACGCTGGTCGTCCGCGTCTCGCAACTGGCGGATGGGACAATGCAGGGCTCGGCGGTTTTTACTTTTTCCTTCTCAATGGGTTTCGCCAAGCTGCGCTATTCGGTCGGAGTGCAACGAAGCATCGGCAAAGGCTTTTCCGGCACCCGCAGCGTGGGGCTGGCCGCGGCAAACGTGTTGCTCGCGGCTGCCCACGAACATCCCGCAACGGTGCGTTCGTTTGCCGTTGCCGAGCAGGAGGATTGGCTGGGCTACCTCTCGTATTTCAACAACATCGACGGATTCCCCGCATGACCGATGCAACGACGATTCCAGTCTCAGTAGCGATACACGTGGTCGCTGCGGGCATTTACGGCAACGAGGCGCGTGTTACCGTTGCGCTGACTCCAGTTTACGACGACAAGAACGGCAAGTACGATCTTGTCAAATGGCCGCAACAAATCGACAGCCTGCTGAAGAATGCGGGCCTCGATATCGTTCCGCTGGATGCGAATCAAAGCTGGCGGAAGCCGCCGTTCGACAAATTTCAACATTTGAATCTGACGAGAGTGGATCCGCACCACGACGATTCGGCAATTGTGACGAAATATTGGTACGAGGTAATGGGTGAAGAGGATGGATTTGCCTCGCTCAAGACCGCGCTCGATCCGAAGCAAACGCCGGCGGTGCGCGATCCGCTCGACGCCGCGATGCGCGATCCGGAGGATTCCAATGCCAAAGGACAAACGCCGGACATCCATGGCACTTGGCGCGGCAAGGCTGCGGCAGAGTACTCATTCGAGCGTGTGCATCACGTCGTGGGGCGACTCAACGGCCTGTCGTCCGTGCAGACGAGACTCGCCGCTCAACCCGGTGATTCGACGACGCAAAAGATTCAGACTCGGCGGGACACTCCGCTATTTCTCACCGGCCCGCATACCCCGGAGATGACGGGTTTCCGCGTCGCTGCGTTGCTTGACGACGACCAGGCCTGGATGGACCTTAAGGGTAGCCGCGTGCGCGCCGACAAACTGGCTGCGGCGCGGATAAAGTATGAGGATCCGAACACGTCTCCGGACAACGCCGTCAAAGCGCTGGTCGCCGCGCACGACCAGCTATTCAGCCGCCCGCCCTCGCTGTCGGCTTTGTATGCCGGAGTTCTTTCGCGGTCCGGCAGCAAGGTTGCGCCGTTCGGGGTGGACACGACGGAGGCGGTTGCCGCTTATCAGTTGGCTTCCCGCGCCTCCAGCGATGGGCAGCCGATTCCGCCGCTCGCGGACGGGAAGGAGGTCGAGTTTGCTCGCCGGCGGCTGTTCTCGCTGCAAACCAACCCGTCGCTTGGCCGGCTGTTTCGGTTCGTCGTCGATTTCAAATGCCCTACGGACGATTTGATCACCATCGCAAAAAAGGCGAATCCGTACCCCGACGGGGTCGTGCTCGACGCCAATCTCGACGACGCGAGCGCCCCGGTTCCGGCCGCCCTGAACCAATCGGCCTACTTCCTGCTTTTGAGCCTCGGCACCGGGGGCGGCGGCCCGCGCCTGTGGAGCGCCACGAAAGTGCGCCCCCCGGTCAAGGACAGTAAGACACAGACAGGACATTTTGCACCGTGCACGCGCGAGGAGATCGACGCACGCCTTGCCGGCTACAGTGCCGACGAGCTTCGCGACCTTGCTATCGCCGAGCAGATCGACGGCATCGTCGATCTCGGCCAGCGCTGGGAATCCGGCGGTGGGGTAACGGAACCACGCTATGACATTCTGACCCTTGATGCCATCTCCGCGACGGCGAGTGACGCGCACCAAGAAAAACGGCGGGCCGAAAACGCTTTTATCCTGGCTAATGACGGTGACCGGCTGCCACCAAGCGTGAAAGCCGCGCTGAAAGCCGATCCGAGCCCCACTCAGCGTGGTGGGGGGCTCGCTCTTGCCGACCGGTGGCGCCAGCAGCACGCCATCTCGCGGCATTTGGATTCGCGGGGACAACGGGACACTTACAAGAGCACCGATGTCGTCCTCGACGCATCCGATCTCACGGTCGGCTACAAACTTGACGTCGCGGTCCGCTCAAACAAGGATCCGGCGAAGCGGAACCGATGGTTCCCACTCATGCATCGGCTCGTGGAATATAAGCCGACCGCGGGAACTGACTTCATCCCGGGCAACCTCGACCGCTACATCAGCACGCTCTATCCCAATAATGCGGCACGCCGCGAGGCGGATGACGGACAGCTCCAAGTGCCGGCGGCCATGCGCGATTGGGATCCGCCGAAGCCAATGCGCAAGGACGTCACCGATGCGAAGCGCAACTGGGTGAGCGTTTTCACCGAGGAGATCATCGGCGCTTGGCGCGGCGATC
Source organism: Hyphomicrobiales bacterium (assembly GCA_019243195.1). Lineage (GTDB taxonomy): Bacteria > Pseudomonadota > Alphaproteobacteria > Rhizobiales > Xanthobacteraceae > AP-16. The sequence continues at coordinate 7,304 of JAFAUQ010000242.1, read as the reverse complement.
CGCTCAGCCTAGCCTGCGGCGCGGCAACCTACCCGCTCAACCCGCTCGATCTGCGCATCGACATGGACTATCGCCTGCCGCAGGCGGGCTCGGACGCGGCGGCGGCGACCACGCCGCCGCCCTTGCGCTTTGGCTGGCGTTATCATTTCGGCCTGCGAGCCGTATTCACAGGCGGCGTCGTTCTGCCGCTGAGGCGCGCGCGTGGCCACTATGAGAGAGACTACGGCGGCGATTTGGCGTTGCCGGCGGCGACCGATGAGGGGCGAGGATTCCGCCGCCACGAGCGGATCGATGCGCCCGGCATCGCGGTTCCCGACTGGATGTTCGGAGAGCTGACGAAAAAGAACACTTACACCCAGGTGGAGCTCAAGGGCCGCTTTCCGGTTCCGCAGCCCGGCCGGATGGTGGTGCGCAGTTTCGACGACGCGGGCAACCGCGCGATCGCTGGCGTCCCTAAGGATGGGCAGGACGCGTTGCCCGGCGTGGGGTTCGACCGTCGCGTGCTTCTCGCGCCGCCGGTCGCGCTCGACTTTGCCGTGCTGCACGATGCCTTCCGCGGCAAAACGGGCACCGACATCGAACGACACGTAAAGATGTGCGAACCCCGCGTGCTGCGTGAGCCGCCCAATCCTGATGATCCGGATACCCATCTTCTCCCCGGGGAAGCGTGCGTCCCGGAATTCGTGCCGATCTCGAACAAAGACCCGAATAAAGATTCGAATAACAAAGCCCGGCAGAAGTGGCACCAAGTCAAAGTGGCGTGGCGACCTTATCGGGTCAAGAGCCGGCCGCGTGGGGGCCTCCGTTCTATCGACTACCGCGCCGCGTGGGGCGGCCTTCCGGTCTACCGCGCAAGTATGACGGTTGGCGCAGTCGAGCCGGTGGAGAACCAAGCCGTGACGCCTACGCCGCCGTTGATGACGGACGAAGGCGAGATACTGCATCGCACCAAGGGCAACGGCACGACAATTTTTTCTAATGACAGCGAGAATCGGCGGACCATTGTTTGGTCTGCGATAGGGGTGCTGCCGGGCGACAAAGGTCAGATCGAGCGTTCGGGCACCAGCGTGTTCCGTCCGCTGCCGGCCGATCGCCGGAACGATCTCGAACGCCAACCCTATTATCCAGACCCCGCCGCGGTGTCGCTGGCTGTCCAGGTCGCGGTCCGCGGAAAAGAGCCTGACGCGCCGGTGGTGGTGCCTCTCTACGCAGACGCCGCACCAAAAGGTCCGGTCCCGGCGGGGTATCCCGACGCCATGCCGGTCGTGCTCGACATTTTGCGCGGCGATGGCAAGCATCGATCGGTCGCCGTCAGTCCAAAGGTCAGCTACGCCGGTCTCCCGCGCACCTCGGTCGCTGCTGCGAAAGACCCATCGATAACGGTCACGCACGTCACGGTGACGCTTGCTGTAGGCGACCAAGCGACAATCAGCTGCTGGTGCGTGCCGAGCGAGACTTTTCTCTGTTACATGTGGGCGCCGACCGAAACCCTGGCTGCGCTGGCGATTAGGTGGGTAGCGCGCGGCGGAAGCACGCGTGGGGATGCCGATTCGAATTTCGTCAAAGGATTCAAGGCTCTCCTCCCTAAAATCCCTTGGGACAAGCATTTCGTGTCCGGCCCAAGCGCTTTTACCGGGCTTGGCGGTCTTCCCCTGCCGACGCCACCGCTGATGTGCGAACTCGCCAAAAAGATTCGCGAAGCGATGCTCCGGGCGCCGCTGCCGGAAATCGCCGCCGTAACGGAGATCGAGGCGGTTCATGCGGTCGACCTGCCGCAGCAAGATCCGAAGAATGTGGTCGGCCACGACTGGGCGCTGCTTCGCGCCACGGCCGACGAAATTCCCCGTATTCTCGCGCCAGTGACGATCGCGCGCGACCCGCTCCGCGATCCCAAGAATTGGACACTGGAAAACCAGATGCCCGGCGCCATCGATGTGCTCGTCGATGCGACGCTGACGATTGATGCGCCAAGCACAGGCGCCCTGGAGATCCGCGCGCTCGGTGCTGCCGCGGCGCGCGGACGCTTCGACGACGTGGATCGCGGCCGCTCACGCGACGACCGCGCGCGTGGTCTTTGGCCGAAGCCGGACGCGCAAAACTACATGGTGCCCAAACGGCTGTTCGGCTTCACGCCGGCCGCCGACGGCTCGGTTACCTTCGATAACGAGATGGTAACCCTCCTTCGCATCGAGGGCTTCGGTCCGGAGCAAAGCAAGATCAATCTGCTCGACTTTCAGCGTGTCGCCGAGGTCCTCGAAAACCAGCCGAACGCCCCGGACAATCCGTGGCGCGCCAAACGGCCGCCAAGTTTTCCGGACGCGCGCGCGCGCTACATCAAGCTCTACGCTGTTGCCATCTCGCGCCATGCGAATGCCCTGCGTACGCGCTATGACGAAATCCCCGAGGCCCTCGACCGTCCTATTTTGCCCGCGCCGCGATCGGGCGTAAACGCCGAGACCGCGCACATTCTGGCCCAGTTCTGGCTCGCGGCGACCATCCGCCCGCCGCGACCAGTGCCGCAGACGCCGATCCCGGCGTTCAAGTGGCACGAGTGCAGGCCCACGCCCGCCAGCCCGAAACTGAGCGCCGTATTCGTGAAGAGGTCGATCCGCGTGCGGATCCGGCTGAAGCGGTCGTGGTTCTTGTCCGGGGAGGGCGAACGACTCGGCGTGGTGATCTGGCCGCCTAACCTGTTCGGGTCGGACATCGGCGAGGTGCGCAAGGATTTTGTCAAGCCGCCTCCGGACGACCGGGGTCAGATCAATCTGCGATCGTTGCCGTCCGATGGCACCAGTATCTTGGAACTGCAGGACGCCGATCTGGGAACCGGTGGCGGTTGGGTGACCCGCTGGGGAGCCGACCCGATCCGCGAGCATGGTGGGGTGCAGGGGTGGCTTCTCTCAAAAGAAAACTTCCCGGGAGTGACGACATCTGCGTACGACTTCACGCAGCCGCCCGAGAAAAATATTCCCGACGCGCTTCTTGTAGAGAATGTCTTGATGCCGGTTCCGGTCGATGACGACGCCCAGCCGTCGACGGCAGCGCAGCCTCCCGGGGGTTTCATGGCGGTTTCGCTTATCACCTACGCCCCGCGTTTCGATCCCGAACAGGAGATTTGGCATGCCGACGTCGATATCAGTCCATGCGGCGCGGTGTACCCGTTCGTGCGGCTCGGCCTCGTGCGGTTCCAGCCGCATGCCCCGCGCGCGCTTCAAGTGTCGGAACCCGTCGTAGAATGGGCGCAGATTATGCCCGAGCGCACGGTGCGCGCCACCGCGAAGGCGGCGGCGGGCGAACGCGTGATCATCGAGGCTGTCGCCGAAGGTGCGTTTTCCCAACCCGGTTCCCTCAGCCCGAATCCAAAAACCTCGCCGGAACAAGCGCCGCAAATGCATTTCAGCCTGCTGCGGCGCCAGCGGCCACAGGATGGCGAGCCGCTCGGCCCGGAGACGATCTGCGGCGATCCGCAGGTCCAGGACCCGCACTGCGGCTCTGACTGTATGACATGGAGCGCTTCGTTCGACATTGCCAAGAAGGATTTCAGTGGCGATGGCGAACAGTGGTCCGTTTTCGTCGAAGAAGTTGATCGTTTTCGGCCGGGGACCTATTCGGACGAGCCTCGTTACGAGACGCGAAAGGATACGTATTTCGTCGACACCGGGCCGCGCTTTACCGCGCGGCTGCTGCTCGACAATCTGAAGGTCAGTTAGATCGATGTGGTCGCTGCTATGTGGATCAAGTCGTAAGCAAACAAAGGCCGACGCGTTGCGGGGCTTAGGAGGAACGCAAAATGCGAGTCGCGGGCTGTTTTCTCTTTGGTTTTAAGTCTCGCAATTCCAAACCCGGCTGCTGCCGATCCTGTCGCAGCCGAGGGTTGTCCCACGCGAGCACAGGGATCGACGTGTGTGAGCATGGGCGACAAATATGATGTGTCGGATGCCGATCCGGTAATGGATCCGGCACGGAACTTGCAAGTTCGCTTTACCGGCACCTCGGTCACAACTCCTGGTTCTTGCGGCCCTCGCTTCATCCACGTGACGAATATTCTGTGGGGTACGTGAAAGGCTCTTCCTGTCGCTGAATTCAGCGCACCCTCGGGATATCGCCGCACCGGGCGAGTGGGTGTCTTTTGGCCAATTGGCTCTCATCTCTCCAGAGCCAAGTGATGGCATAATCAAGCAAGAGATATCTGCAATATCGACCTGCTGAAGGACCAGCAGAGGAGCGGTGCGTCACCGAGCCCGTCCGCCGCTCATCCCAAAAATTCGGACACCTTTCAACGGCGGGACCGAGTGTCGATGGTTCCTGACTTGGTCGGAGGAATGCTCATATCGCGATGTGAGCAGCGTTCGGGTTCTTAACGCGGTCTCTGGGACATGGTTCGACTCCACTTTGAGGCATGAATTTTGCGGGTATGAATGGGGTACCGATGTTATCTGCACCCCAGGTTTGGCCTGTAGAAACAATGGCTTAATGACCCCAATGTGATTCCGCCCTGGGCACCACAATAACTGCCATCCAATCCACCCGACCACGGACCGCGGCCAGCGTCTCACCCACGGTGCGCGCGTTTATCTGTGTTAGTTGAATAGGCCGATCACGAAGAATCGGTCACTTTTTCTAGTATGGTTGAGTGTTTGAATTTTGCGAGCGGCACTGTTTAACGGTTTTAAACCTCTGCAATGATGTTCCCGCTGGACAACTCCGGATAGTCCTCCTACCCTGGGATGAATTATGGGGCTTCGTTGGCCCAAAGGGACAACAAATTACCCGGCACCGGTGCAGCCGTAGCTTGCGACAACACTCCGATCCTGCGTTTCCAATCCATGGGGGCTTAACAATGATGATCTCGCGGTCGAAGATGATGTTTGCGGCGGCAGCGATTGTTGCGCTGACGACCGCCAAAACCGAAGCACAGATGGCTGTCGCCAATTACCTCGAGGAAGACTCGCACGCCGGCGTCGCCAAGGGAGCCGACGCCAATCAGGCGAACGCCAACGCCATCGCGGCGTGCGAGAAGAACGGCGGACCCAAGGGGTCCTGCATGATCTACGCTACGATCATCCGAGGCGCCTCCGGGCAGAAGACGATCTGCCTATCGGCGGCGCAAGGCAATAACGGCGATTTTGGCTATGGTACGGGCGTGGACAAGAACTCCTCCGTCGCGGCCGCAATCAAAAGCTGCAAGATCGGTGCGGTAGCCCCGCGTTATTGCAAGCATGTCGCTGAAACCGTCTGCCAGACCACTCAGTAGGCGATCCTCGCGGCGGGTTTGCACGTAGGAATGCCGGCCGAGTTCTGCCCCGCCCGCCGGCCTGATCGCAAGTGCGGTAGCCGCCGCGCCGGAACAAATGGTTTCGGGCTCCGTTAGTCTGCAGTGGCGCGCACACTGGTATAGGGGAGCTATTTCTATGGCTGGAAACCTTCTCGCGAAGACCAGAGCTACGGCGGTTCGCGGCTTGGCTGTGGTCGGGGTGATCGCGACCTGTGCCGTGGGAAGCCTCGGTGGTCAGGTCGCCACCGCGCTCGGTGTCTCGGCTCTGGCGCTGACCACCTCTGCTACGCCGGCTGACGCCTGGTGGCGCAGAGGCTGGGGCGGAGGATGGGGCTGGCGCCGTCGTGGATGGGGTTGGCGCCGTCCGGTCGTATGGGGCTGGCGTCGTCCCGTGTGGCGCCGTCCTGTCGTGTGGGGCGGCTTTGGACCTGGATGGGGCTGGCGCCGCGGGTGGGGTTGGCGCGGTGGCTGGGGCCGTGGATGGGGCTGGCGCGGTGGGTGGGGCTGGTAGTCCCCTGACCTAAAGCCGGCGCTTTTAGTCTAGCCTCGGCGACCTGCGCGCCGGGGCCTTCCTTTTTGTAAGCAGCAGCCCGTTTTCATTTCCCCGCCGCCTGCTTCACCGCCTCGCCCAGCGCCGCGAAATCGCGCCGGCGCGGCGAGGTCTTGCGCCAGGCGAGCCCGATCGTGCGGCCCGGCTCGGGCGCGCGAAAGCGCTTGAGCGTCACGCGCTCATCACGCGCTTCGAGATCCGCGGCGATTTCCGGCAGCAGCGTGATCCCGTAGCCATTGGCGACCATCTGCATCACCGTCGCAAGCGAGGTCGAGCCGAGCGCTGCGGCGGAATCGCCGCGCCTCGTGGCGCAGAACGCGAGCGCCTGATCGCGCAGGCAATGCCCTTCCTCCAACAAAATCAGACGGTGCTCGTTCACATCCTCGGCCTTGAGCGCCCGGCGCGGCATCGGTTCGTGCGCCGGCGCCGCGAGCAGGAAACGATCGCGAAACAGCGCGGCCGTCTCGACGTCCGCATGCTTGATCGGCAGCGCCAGCAGGACGCAATCAAGCTCGCCCGCGATCAGTTCGCCGATCAGCACGGCGGTCTGGGTTTCGCGCATGTCGAGGCGCAGTGACGGATAGGCATGCTGCAGATGCGGCAGCAGCCGCGGCAGCAGATAAGGCGCGATCGTCGGGATGATGCCGAGCTTCAAAACCCCGGAGAGAATCTCGCGGTGGCGCGCGAAGTCGACGAGATCGCGCGCGGCGGCGAGAATGTGCTCGGCGCGCGCCGCCACTTCGATTCCGGTCGCGGTGAGCGCGACCTCGCCCGGCCGGCGCTCGACCAGTTCGGCGCCGATCTCGCGCTCGAGTTCTCTGATCTGCATCGAGAGGGCGGGCTGCGTCACCGCGCAATCGTCGGCGGCGTGGCCGAAATGCCGGTGGCGCGCGAGAGAAGCGAAGTAACGCAGCTGCCGCAACGAAAGCATGCCGATAAGCTAGGCTTATCGGACACGCTACGCAATCCGATTAGACCTGATGGGGCGGCGCGCTTAGATAGGGAGGATGGACCATTGCCGCGCGCGGTGGGGACCGCGTTGGAGGCCGACATGGACGCAAAGACCGACGACAAGACGGGCCAATGCCCGTTCACGGGAAGTCCGCGCGCACGCACGAACAAGGACTGGTGGCCGAACCAGCTCGATATCCAGATTCTGCATCGCAACTCGGATCTGTCCGATCCGATGGGCGAGGCGTTCGATTATGCCAAGGAGTTCAAGAGCCTCGACCTCAATGCCGTGATCAAGGACCTGCACGCGCTGATGACCCAGTCGCAGGACTGGTGGCCGGCCGACTTCGGCCACTACGGCGGGCTGATGATCCGCATGGCGTGGCACAGCGCCGGGACTTACCGCATCACCGACGGCCGCGGCGGCGCCGGCGCCGGCCAGCAGCGCTTCGCACCGCTCAACAGCTGGCCGGACAACGCCAACCTCGACAAGGCGCGCCGGCTGCTGTGGCCGATCAAACAGAAATA
>JAFAUQ010000181.1 GCA_019243195.1 Hyphomicrobiales bacterium | reverse complement strand
CATGTCAGACCAAAGAATCATCGTGTGCCTCTTCGCCGTGCCGATCGCGGTACTGCTGTGCGTCGGCGTGCGCGCCCAATACCGGATCTTGCGAGGCCGGGAATCCAGCCGCTTGCGTAAATCGAGCAACGCCGAGGCCGCCGCGGGCGTCGCCGCCCTGGCCGCCTCTTTCGGCATGCTGTTTTGATGTAGGGCGCAATAGGCCGGAGGCCGTATTGCGCCTGGATGGCGCAGCTATTGGCCGAATAAGTCGCGCCGAGCGGGATTCGCCGGCTGCCGCCGCCCCTCGGGCATGAAGGTCTCGTCGAGATACTCGTCGAGCTTCGCGAGCCACGCCTTCATGTCCACTCGAGCGGCAGCCCCTGGGTTGCCGCGCTTGGCAGGGTTGCCGATTGTGGGGTCGACCATCTGCTCGCTCCGGATTTACTCATTGCCGTGGTATTATTATTACGTACCACCTCCTAGACTAGGCGGCGCAATACGCGGCTTCGCCGCTATTGCGCCCTACGTCGTGGCGTACGGCGAAATCGCCCGCTTGAGAAAGGCGCCGTCGCCGGGTTCGCCCAGGATCTTGCCTTCCTCGGCGACCACCTTGCCGCGCAGGATCGTCATCACCGGCCAGCCGGTGACCGCGAGGCCCTCGTACGGCGTGTAGTCGGTGCCGTGGTGCATCAGCTCCTGGCGGATCGTTTCCTTGCGGTTGTCGTCCCATAGCACGAGGTCGGCATCGAAGCCGACGCCGATCGAGCCTTTGTTTGGATAGAGTCCGTACATTTTCGCGTGGTTGGTCGAGGTGAGCGCGACGAACTCGTTCGCGGTGATGCGCCCCTCGGCGACGCCCTTGCTCCAAAGAATTGGCATGCGCGTCTCGACGCCAGGGATGCCGTTCGGCACCCAGCGGAACGAGGTGCGGGCCTTCGGGTTCTTCTTGCCCAACGGCCCTTCGAAATAGAACGGGCAGTGGTCGGACGAGAACGTCTGGAACACGCCTTGGGTGAGCCCTTCCCAGATCGCGTCCCAGCTGGCGCGGTCGCGCGGCGGCGGCGAGCACACGTATTTGCTGCCGCTCTCGTCCATGTTGAGGCCTTTAAGGTCGTCGGCGGTGAGCGCGATGTACTGCGGGCAGGTCTCGCCGTAGACTTTGAGGCCGCGCTGCTGCGCCCAGCGGATCTGCTCCATCGCCTCGCGGCCCGACACGTGCACGATCATGATCGGCACGTCGAGCAGTTCCGCGTGGCTGATGGCGCGGTGCGCCGCCTCGCGCTCGACGATCTGCGGCCGCGAGACCGCGTGATAATAGGGCGCGGTGTTGTCGGCGCGCTCGAGCCGCTCGGTCATGAAGCGGATGGCGTCGTAGCCCTCGCAATGGACCATCACCAGCGCGCGGCAGCCTCGCGCGCATTCGAACACTTCGAGCAGCTGGCGGTCGTTGAGCACCAAATCGTCATAGGTCATGAACACCTTGAACGAGGTGTAGCCGTCCTCGACCAGGGCCGGCAGCTCCTGGCCGAGCACGCTGGGCGACGGGTCGGTGATGATGAGATGGAAGCCATAGTCGGCGAAGCACTTGCCGTCGGCTTCCTTGTGATAATCCATGACGCTCGCGCGCAGGCTGGTGCCGCGTGGCTGCAGCGCGAACGGCAGCACCGTGGTGTTGCCGCCGGCGATCGCCGAGCGCGTGCCGGTGAGGAAGTCGTCGGCCATCTTCGGTCCGCCGAAGGCGTGCTGCGACAGATGAACGTGGCTGTCGATGCCGCCCGGCATCACGCGCAGGCCGGAGGCGTCGATGTCGCGCGCGGCGCCCTCGATGCGGTCGGCGACGGCGACGATGCGGCCGGCGCGCACGCCCATGTCGCCGCGGAAGGTGTCGCTCGCGGTCGTTATCGTGCCGCCGCGGATCGCGAGATCGTAGTCAGCCATGATCAACTCCTACCGGCTCTCCTGGACGTTCGCCGCCAGCCCGAATAGCCGTTCCGCGAGCAGCATACCCACCAGCGTGACGACGACAATCACGCCCGAGACCGCGGCGACGCGCACGTCGAGACTCGCCTCGAGAATCTGCCACAGCTTGATCGGCAACACTTCGGTGCGCGCGTCGGAGAGGAACAGCGACACCGGAACGTGGTCGAACGAGGCGAGGAAAGCAACGAAGCATCCCGCAAAAACGCCGCGACCGATGAGCGGCAGGGTGATGCGGCGCAAGGTATACCAGCGGCTCGCGCCCAGGCTGAACGAGCAGTCGGCGAGCGCGGGATTGAGCTGCTGCACGGCGGCCGAGACCATGCGGATGACGAACGGCGTGCAGATCACGACGTGGCCGATCGCGAGGGTCCACAGCGAGAGCCGCACCGAGAGCACGCTGAACACCATGAGCAGAGCGAGGCCGAACGCCATGGCGGGCAGCACCATGGGCGACATGAATAGGCTGTCGAGCAGGCGCGCGGTCGTGCTGCGGCTGCGCGCGATGCCGAGCGCGGCAGCGGTGCCGAGCAGCCCGCAGGCGAGCGTGGCAAAGGTTGCAAGCTTGAGGCTGGTCCACCCCGCGCCGATCAGTTCGCTCGACTGCGCCAACTCCACATACCACCGCACGGACCAGGTCGGCGGCGGGAACTTGAGCGTCTGCCCGCCGGTGAACGACGTGATGAGCACCACTACGGTCGGCGCGAGCAGCAGCAGCATGGCAAAGCCGGCGACCGCCCAAACCGCCCCTTCGTAGACCAGGTCGCTCGGCCTAAGCCGCATCGATGCCTCGCATCCGACGCTGCGCCGCGGCGTTGAGAACGTAAGTGATGACGAGGATGGACACGGTGAACACGACGGAGAGCGCGGCGGCAAACGGCCAATCCTGCACGCCCACCGCTTGCTGATAGATGTTGAGCGGCATTAGCACGATACGGCCGCCGCCCACCAGCGTCTGGGTGATGAAGGCGGTGGTCGAGGCGGCAAACACCAGCAGGGCGCCGGCGAGCGCGCCGGGCAGCGTGAGCGGCACGATCACCGTGCACAGGCGACGCAAGCGGCTCGCGCCCAATGCTTCGGCGGCATCGACGATGTTGCGGTCGAGCTTGAGCAGGCTGTTGATCACCGGCAGCGCCATGAGCGGCAGCTGAATCTGCGCGAGCGCGAGGACGAGCCCGCCCCAGGTATAAAGCAGCCGCACCGGCGTGCCCCACAGGCCGAGCGCCAGCATGGTGTTATTGACGATGCCCTCGCGCCCGAGGATCACGATCCAGGCGAAGGTGCGCACCACGGCGCTGGTGAGCATCGGCATCATAATGAGAAAGAGGATCAACGTGCGCCTGTGCGGCCCGCCGGCGACGTAGACGAGGCCGAGCGCATAGGCGAGGGGGAGGCAAACGGCGGTGACGAGGAAACCGAGCTCCAGCGTGTCCCACAGAACGCCGAGGCTGTAGCCGTCGGTGAAGAATTTTCCGTATTGGCGCAAGCCAAGCGCCCGGAATTCCGCCGTGTCGAACAGGCTGATGATCACCAGCAGCAAGAACGGCGCCACGAACCAAGCGAGGAAGAAGAGCGCGAGCGGCACGGCCGGAAGGGCTTCACCGAGGGCTGCGAATGTGCGCCGGCGCGTCACCGGGTTTTGCAACTAGGCACTACCCTCGTCATGCCCGCGAAAGCGGGCATCCAGTAATCTGAGGCAGTGCAGCTTGGCCGCGCCGCCGCGCATTACTGGATCGTCCGCTTACGCGGACGATGACGATGAGTGGATCACTAATCAGATTTTGACCTCTTTGGTAAACCGGGTGATCCAGTCGCCGCGCAGGTGCTGGAATTTTGTCCAGTCGAGCAGGCGGTTCTTGGTGATCAGCTCATCGACTCCCGCGGCGAGCTTGAGATTGGGGCCGGTGAGCTTCACCTTTCTGTTGGTCGGCATCATCACCCAGGGAACGGCTTCGAGGTCCTTCTGCACCGGCTCGCTCATCACCGTCTCGATGTAGTCGAAGGTCGCCTTGCCGGCCTGGGCGTTCTTCACCAGCTGCGCGCTGGTGCGTACGATGATTGCGCCGGTCTTCGGGACGGCGAAATCGACATCGACGCCCTTCGCACGCAGCAGCTCGACGTTATTGAAATAGTTGAAGGCGATGTCGATCTCGCCCTGTTGGAACAGCGCGGCAAGCGCACCGGGCGACTGCGCGATCGCGCCGACGCTGGGCAAGAGTTCGTGCATGGCCTTGAACGCCGGCTCGATGTCGGTGTCCGAGCCGCCCTTCATCATCGCCACGTCGACCATGAAGGCGGTGCCGAGGCTCGACGCCATGCCGGTGATGCCGACGCGGCCCTTGTATTCCGGCTTCCACAGGTCGTCCCAGGAAGTCGGGGGCGTCGGGATTTTCTTCGGGTTGTAGGCGAGGCCGATCACCTGGCAGGTAATGACGGGCGCAAAGCCGTCGGCATCGCGGAACGCAGCCGGAATATCCGCGATGGTTTTCGACTTTTCGGCCGGGAACTTGTCGAGCACGTCGGCCTTTTTGGCGTTGATCAACGGGCCTTCGTCGAACAGCACCACGTCGAACGGCGGGTTGGCGCGCGCCGCCTGGATTTTGGCGATCTGGTCGACGTTGAGCAACGGCGTGAAGTTCACGCTTGCACCGGTCGCCTTGGCAACGGCCGGCCCGACTACCGCTTTGAACGCCTCGTCGAAACTGCCGGGATAGGTGGTGGCCACCACGGTGTCGGCGGCGGCGGCGAGATCGGTGAAGCCGACGGCGAGCGCGGCGCCTCCCAGGCGCAAGGCGGTACGGCGGGAGATCGACATGGCGGGCCTCCGTTCGATTATCGCGATTATCGTGCAATTATCAGGCCGAAGCGTCGGACGGTGCGCCAGCGGAGAAATTGACATGATCATCACCCCCGAGCCGTTGCGGGCGGAGGCATTCGCGCCGTTCGGCGACGTGCTCGAGCCGCCGGCGCAGACGGGGCGCAATTTCTTTGCCAACGGCTTGGCCAACCGCCGGCCGGGTGCCGCGCCCTCGCTCGCGGTCGCTCACGTTCCCCCGCTCACGACGTTTCCGCTGGTGGCCACGCGGATGGAACGGCACGAATTCTCCTCACAAAGCTTCCTCGCGCTCGACGTTGAGCGCTGGCTCGTCATCGTCGCACCGAAGGCGGCCGGCGGGGGGCCTGACGCGGCGCGGGCACGCGCCTTCCTCGCCGGCCCCGGCCAGGGCGTCACCTATCGCGTCGATACCTGGCATCACCGCTCACCGTGCTCGATCGCCCGGCGCGGTTTGCCGTGCTGATTTGGCTCGAGCACAGCGCGACCGACGAGGAATTCGTCACGCTCGACCGGCCGTTCACGGTCGACGTGCCCGTCTGACGGGGGGAGACGATGGCAGGCGCCTACGATCGTGATCTGATCGGCTATGGGGCAAATCCGCCCGATCCGAAGTGGCCCGGCGGCGCGCGTCTCGCCATCAATTTCGTCATCAACTACGAGGAGGGATCGGAACCCTCGGTTCAGGACGGCGAGGGAGCAACCGAGATCGGTCTCACCGAAGCGCACGGCCGCGGTCAGCAGGTCAGGGGCCGCGACCTCGCCGGCGAGAGCATGTTCGAGTACGGCAGCCGCGTGGGCTTCTGGCGGCTGATGCGCGTGTTCCAGGCGCGCAACCTGCCGCTGACGATCTTCGGCTGCGCGCTCGCCCTCGAGCGCCATCCGCCGGCCGCCGCCGCGATCCGCGCCTCCGGATTCGACGTGTGCTCGCACGGCTGGCGGTGGGTCAAGCATTTCGAGCTGTCGGAAGACGAGGAACGTGACCATATCCGCAAAGCGATCCGCTCGTTCGAGACGACGCTGGGTGAGCGGCCGGTGGGGTGGTATTGCCGCTACGGGCCCAGCGTGAATACGCGCCGGCTGCTCGTCGAGGAAGGCGGCTTTATCTACGACTCCGATTATTACGGCGACGAGCTTCCGTTCTGGAAGACCGTCGACGGCAAGCCGCATCTCATTGTGCCCTACTCGCTGACCAACAACGACGGCAAATACACCGGCACGATCGGCACGGCCGATGACTGGTTCGCTTTCGTTCGCGACGCTTTCGACGTGCTCTATCGCGAAGGCGCGACCCAGCCGAAAATGATGTCGGTCGGCCTGCACATGCGGCTGACCGGGCATCCGGCTCGCGCTGCAGGCCTCGAACGGCTGCTCGACTACATGATGCAGCACGCCGACATCTGGATCGCGCGCCGGCGGGACGTCGCCCGCCATTGGATCGCGACCCACCCTTATCCGGGCAAGGGCCTTAATGAGTAAGCCGTGGGCACGCGCGCTGCGCGCGCTTTGCCCACCCTACAATTCACTAGCTGCCGTTTTTCGGCGCAGCACTGCTCATTTCATAAGCACGCGTTTCTTGCAAAGAAACGCCTAACCGCGCTTATCTCAGCGATTCCAAATAGTTCGTTCCTTTGGCACGGAAAGTGACTCGGAAGCCGTGAAATCATCCGCCCTCCGACACGGGAGCTTCCCATGTGCGAACATCACGGCCTCGACTTGGGCCGGCTCAAATCCTGCGATTTTTCCCGGCGTGGCGTGCTTAAGGCGACCGGCGCGACCGTGCTCACCATGGCCCTCGGGCCGGGCCTCGGCGGCACCGCGCTCGCGGCCGACACGATCAAATCCACTCACGGCAGCGGCTTCTGCAACCTCAACATCTTCCTCGCCCACGCGCTGCAGACCGCGCGCGAGGACGGGCTCGAACTCGCGTTCGTCAACACGCCGACCTTCGCCGAGCAGGTGACCTTTCTCGGCATCGGCCAGGTCGACGTGGGGCTGATGCCGTATACGAGCTTCATCGCGCTGTTCGACGCCGGCGCGCCGGTCAAGGTCGTGGCGGGCGGCGGCATCGAGGGCTGCGTGATCGTCTCGCAACCGGGCCTCGACACCGCGCAGAAGCTCAAGGGCAAGACGCTCGGAACCTTCCAGCTCGATACGCTCGAAGTGATGCCCTACGACTATCTCAAGAAGAATGGCGTGAGCTTCAAGGACGTAACGGTGCGCTACATGGGCAACACGCCCGAGGCGGTCGAGGCGTTCAAGGCCGGCGCGATCGACTGGATCTGCACCGTAGAACCCTACGCGAGCGCGCTGCTCAACGACGTGAAAGGCTCGCACAAGCTCTCCGACGGCCGCGACATCTACGGCAAGGGCTATACCGACTGCGTGCTCGCCTGCCGCTCGGATCTGATCAAACAGAATCCGACCGCCCTCAAGGCCCTGATCAAAGGCATGATGAAGGCGCAACTTATCGCCGAAACCAATCCGGAGGAGGCGCTGCCGAAACTCGTCGGCACCTACTACAAGACGTCGATGGAGAACGC
>JAFAUQ010000074.1 GCA_019243195.1 Hyphomicrobiales bacterium | reverse complement strand
TGATGTCGCGGTCCGGATGCAGCGCCTGCACGCGGCGGATCTCGTCCGCGGTGCCGTCGGTCGACTTGTCGTCGCAAAAGATGATTTCGGTGTGGCAGCCGAGATCGGGGATGCGCTCGACCGCGGCCTCGACGTTGCCGACTTCGTTGCGGCAGGGAACGATGATCGATACGGAATAGTCGCGCTCCGGAGCGCGCGGCGGCGCCGGTCGCGCAACGACCATGTTGGTGAGATTCAGGCGCTGGATGCCCGGCAGCCGCGCGAGAAATGAATTGGCAAGCGTGGATAGCAGCGGGATTTTCTTCGGCAGCAGCACCGTACGGTGCACCTGCAGCGGATCGTAATCGCACAGCGACATGATGTTGGAGAGATCGCCGATGGAAAGCCAGTTCTGCAGCGGGCGGGGAAATTTCAGGCCGAAGTGTTCCGTCAGGCGGATGACCGGCTCCCACAGATGGTTGTAGTTGTCGATGATCAGCCGCGTATCGTCGTGCATCGCCGGCCGCAGCGCGCGCAACGTCGCGATCGGATCGACTTGGTCGTTGATGTCGGTGACGAGGACGTAATCGAACACCTCGCCTTGGCCGACGGCGTAGTTGTCGTGCAGGCGGAAGTGCAGATGGGGCAAGCGCTGGCGGGCTTCCTCGATGTGGCCGGGGCTGAAGTCGATGCCCACGCCGTAGTTCGGCTGGACGACGTCGAGGAAATCGGGCGTCAGGCAGCCGACCTGCAGCACGCGCTTGCCAGGCGGAATGATGAAACGGAGCAGGCGATAGATTTGCTCATAATAGTACGGGTTTTCCCCGATGTAGCCGCCGCGCGCCGCGCTAGCTTGGTCGTAGTGCCGGCGTACCTCCTCGGCGCGCCGCGTAAGCGCGGACGGGCCGAACTGGCCCGCCGCCATGGCGTCGGCAACGGCGCGCGTTTCCGCGGAGGCGACAGGCGACAACATGGAGGCGCAATTTTTCCTGGATGCGATGGGAAGAGTGCGATAGTGCCCGGTCCGCGCTATTGCCGCAAGGGCGGGGGACGACTGAGCATGATCCCGAAAAGTGGGAACCCGTTTCCGGAAAGATCATGCTCCAACAATAGCCAAACGGCATGGCTTTCGTTTGGGGCGAGGGGAACAGATCAATGCAGACCGGTGGCTTCCCGGCCCGCGTCGGCAAGGTAATTTTTCCCGGCTGGAAAATGTCGCTCGGCACGATCGCGGCCGGCATGACGGTTTCCCTCCTGCTGGTCGGCCTTTTCATGCCGTATTGGAAAATCGCTGATCAGGATCTGCCGCTCGCTTATAACGGACTGTTACTCAACGACGGCCGGCCGCAGGAATATTTCGACCACACCGGCTACCTTTACATCCTGCTGCTGGCCAACTGGTTTCGCCTGCTCCATTGGCTCGGTCTCCTGCCGGTCCACGCCCTCTCGGAGTTGCCGCCTTTGACCGACGTCGCGGCCTTCGATCGCGCCTGGCAGCAACTGATCGAGGCCGGCCGCGTCCTCTCGCTCATTCTCGGCGTCACCTTCGTGTGGGTCTATGCGGCGCTGGTGCGGCGTCTCGTCGGCGACTGGCGGCTTGCGGTGGTGGCGGCAATTGCGCTCGCCTGGTCAGGCGGCATCGCCCTGCACATCCGCATCATGCGGACGGAACTTCTCTCGGCCGGTCTGGTGACATCCGCGCTGCTGCTCGTGCTCGTGGCCGCGCACGCCGGCACGATCCGCCGCTGCATCTACATCGGTTTGGCCGGGCTGTGTGCGATGCTTGCGATCGTCACCAAGGTGCAGGCGCTGCTGCCCGCGCTCGCCATTCCGATCATTGCGCTGGCGTTCGGGCAAAGGGTGACCGCGGAGGGAGCCGAAGCGCCCGACACGGCCCGCCGCTGGACGGTCGCCTTGGTCGCCGCTGGGCTCGCAGTCGCCGTCGCTTATCCGGCGGTTGGGCTGCTGGCGGAAGGTCTGGCGGGTGGGAGCATGTATCGCCCCATCGGCGGCGGCCTCTCCGGCGTTTATCAATGGCTGATTGCGCTGTGGGTCGTGGGAAGCATGGCGGCCTACGCGGCCGCGTATCGCGTGTCGCTGCCCGACACGATTGCCGCCGCGGCCGCGCTCGCCTGCGGGCTCGGGCTCGGGCTGCTGTCGCTCGACATCCTTTACCATCATCTGAATGTCGTCGCGGTCGCCAATCCGGTCGAGCATATGTTCGAGTCCGCCGCGGTCGCCACGCCGATGCTGACGCACGAGCCGCAGATGCTCACGGGCGCGCTCGCATTATCGCTCGTCAAGGGCGTGGGTCAGGCGCTCGCGATGCACAGCTTCGTGTTCAGCACGTCGGCGCGGCCTACCTTGCTGCTCGAGTGGTTCGCGATCGTCGGCGCCGTCGTGCTGTGGCGGCGCGGCGAGCGCCGCCTGCCGCTGCGGGTCGCCGTTTTGATCGTCACGGCGTGGGGGCTCGACACGGTGTTTTCGCTGCGCAGCCTGCAGACGCCGTATTTCGCGTACACCGATCCGTTGCTGATCCTCGCGGCGGTGCTCGTTCTGGCGCACCTGCCCGATTTGCAGGCGCGCCGATGGGCGCAGCACGCCGCGATCGCCCTGCTCGTGGTTTACGTGGTGTGGGCGCATCTCGAGCCGGTGAAAGCCGTGCTGCGTCACAACACGCCGCAAGAGACCTGTGCCTGGCTGCCGGCTTTCACGACCAAAATGGAGTTTCCGTTTTGTCGATCGTGAGATTTCACGCCAAAGAAACGCGTTCGGGCGTGCCGCCGGTCCTGACGGCCGCGAGCGCCTGATCGACCGCGGCCAGCACTTGCCGCGCCAGCAACTCGTCGAGGCACTGGCTGCGGCTCTCATAATGCCCGTCGCATCCCAGCCGCTCGCACGGAAGGCACGGCAGCGGGTTCTGTACCACCCAGACGTTGCCGCGGCGCTGAATCGTGCCGGCGCGCGCCCAGGCTCGATCGAGCCCGCCGATCGGCCACGGCCCGATCACGTGCGGGCTCGCGGGGCCGTAGAGCCCGATCGTCGGACAGCCGGTCGCGGCCGCCAGATGGGTCATCGAGGTATCGGGGCCGACATAGACCGCCGCGCCGCGGATGAGCGCCGCCAGCTGCGGCCAGTCCAGCTTGCCATCGAGCCGCTCTACCGGCGGATCGAGACCGTTCCACACGCGATCGAGATAGGCGCACTCCTCCGGATCGGGCCCGCCAGTCGCGAAGACCCTGAGCCCACGCTCGGCGAGCGCCCGCGCAAGCGCGCGCCAGCCTTCGTCGGTCCAGCGGCGAAACCGGTAGAGCGGGTTGGCGTGCAGCACCGCATAGCGCGCGGACGGCGGCGCCGCTTCGATAGCTGCGGCAGGCGGGACGAGTTCCGGAATCGGCGGCACGCCGAGGGCGCGTGTGAGCCCCAGCAGTTCGACGACGCGATGGCTGTCCGAATCTGCCATGACGCGAAGGTTCAGTGCGCGCCGTTTCCACCAACCACCGCCGCCTTGCGCGGGCACGAGGCCGGCGCACCTGCGCCCGGCGATGAAGGCGAGAAAGGTCGGACGGTCGCCGGTCTGGGTCGAGACCGCGAGATCGTAGCGCCGCCACAGCCCGCGAATGAGGTCGCGCGTTTCCTTGGCCGTCGGCCGCATGGCAACCGTCATCACCGCATCGATATCGGGATTGCCTGCCAGGATGCCCTCGGTGCCGCGGAACACCAGCATGTCCACGCGTGCGCCCGGCACGCCGCGCTTGAGGCTGCGCACCAAAGGCGTGGTGAGCAGCACGTCGCCGAGCCGCCGCAACGCGATCACCAGGATGCGGGGGTTCTCTGTATTGCGCAGAAGGTCGCTTCCGTGACTGCTCATTCGCGTGCGAAAGGCCGGAGGCTATCCCTTCACCGATCCCGTGGTCAGGCCGGCGACATAATGCTCCACGAAGAATGAGTAAATCAGCGCCACCGGGATCGAGCCGAGCAAAGCGCCGGCCATGAGCTGACCCCAGTAGAACACATCGCCGCGGATCAGTTCGGAGATCACTCCGACCGGCACCGTGCGCACCGTGGTCTTGGTCAGGAATATGAGCGCATAGAGAAATTCGTTCTGCGACAAGGTGAAGGCGAAGATGCCGGCGGAGATGAATCCGGGGGTGCACAGGGGCAGGAACACTTGTCGCATGGTCTGCAGCCGGCTGGCGCCGTCGATGCGGGCCGCCTCTTCGAGCTCCTTAGGTACGGTCTTGAAATAGCCGAGCAGCAGCCAGGCGCAGAACGGCACCAGCATGGTCGGATAGGTCAGGATCACCGAGGTGAGCGTATTGCCCAGCCCGAGACGATTGATGACGTCGGCGAGCGGGATGAACAGCAGCGGCTGCGGCACCAGGTAGATCGCCGCGACCGTCATCGCGATCAACCCGGCACCGGCGAAGCGCATGCGCGCGAGCGGGTAGGCGAGCATGACGCCGAGCACGAGCGAGATCGCCGTCGCCACGGCCGCAACCAGCATCGTATTCCACGTCCACAGCAGAAAACTCGATTTGGTCAAGAGATCGACGTAATGCTTCAACGTCGGCGCACGCACGATCAGCGGCATGACGTTCTTGTTGTAGAGCTCGGCGTTCGGCTTAATCGACGTGATGGCCATCCAATAGAACGGAAAAAGCGCCAGCACGAGGAAGAAGGCGACCGGCAGCCACACCCGTACGATGTGCTCGATCCGTCCATGGCCGGTGACCATCAAACCCTCCGCATGTAGATCGTCAGCGCGACGATCAGCAATGCAAGCGCGGGCAACATCGCCAAAGCGATCGACGCGCCCAGTCCCAGTTGGCCGGCGCCCATCGCGATGTCGAACGCGTACGTCGCGAACAAATTCGTGGCGTTCTGCGGCCCGCCGTGGGTGAGCACGTACACGAGCTGAAAGTCGGCGAAGGTGAAGATGACCGAGAACAGCGTCACGATCAGGATGATCGGGCGCAGCAGCGGCAGGGTCACGAACCGCAGCCGCTGCAATCCGCTGGCGCCGTCGATCGTCGCCGCCTCGTAGAGCTCGGGCGGAACCGTCTGCAGTCCGGCCAGCAAAGTGATCCCGTAGAACGGCAATCCCCGCCACGTGTTGATGATGATGATCGAGACCATCGCCAGGGTCGGGTTGCCGAGCCACGATGGGCCGGGCTTGGGCCAGCCGAGCGCCACCAGCAGCCGATTGACCACGCTGAAGGCCGGATCGAGCATCCACAGCCAGGCGACGGTGCTCAGCACGGTCGGCACGATGAAGGGCAGCAACAGCAGCGCCCGCACCAGGTTCTTCATGCGGAAGTGCTGGTTCATGGCGAGCGCCAGGCAAAGCCCGCCGACCATCTTCAAGAAGGTCGCGACGCCGGTATAGATGAAGGTATTGGCGGTCACCTGCCAGAAGATCGGGTCGTGCAGGTTGGTGATGAAATTCTTGAGCCCTATGAAAGTCCCGGTGTGGGCGACCGGCCGGTACTGCAGGCTCAATAGGATGCCGTAGAAAAACGGATAGCCGACGAGCGCCGCCAGAAACAGCAGCGGCAGCGCCATCATTAGCCAGCTGAATACGCTCTCGCGATCGAGCACCAGGCTCAGCGGCGCGCGGCGGCGCGCCGCCTGGCCGAGTGCGGGAAGTCGCTCGGAAACGACGGTCATGTCACGCCGAGCGGTAGATCTCTTTCAGCTGAGCATCCGCGTTCCGGATCACGTCCTTGGTGGACGCGCCGGCGCAAGCTTTGGCAAACATGTCGACGACGATGTACTTCGCGACGCTTTCCGCCAGTTGCCGGCTTGCCGGCGCCGGCCAGCCGGGCAGGTGCGCGTTCGCAAGCGCGTCGCGGTAGGGAATATTGCGCGGCTCCACGTTCCACATCGGCGCGTTGTCATAGCCGTGCAGCAGCGGCTGGTAATAAGAATCGGCGACGGCGTACCAGCCGCCGAGCTGCTTCGGTTGCATCAGCCAGTGCATGAAGGTGCGCGCCTCCTCCCGCACCGGAGAGAAGCTGAAGATCGAATGGCTGATCGAATTGAGCAAATGGAAGCGTCCCTTCGGCCCGGCCGGGTTCATCGCCTGGTCGGTGACCTTGCCGATCTCGGGGAATTCCCGCTTCGCGAACCACAGGATACTTTCCGCGTTGTTCGTGCACGAGATCTGTTCCGCCATCCACGCCTTGTTGTTGCTCACGTCGGTCCAGCCGAGCACGTCGTCGAGCATCGTGTCCTTGAAGAACTTGCGGCAAAAGTCGACGGCACGCGCGGTCTCGTCGGAATCGATCACCACGGTTTTGCCGTCGGCCGCCACCTCCGCGCCGCCGTAGGACCACAGCAGCGGGTAGAGCCAGCCGTGGTTGTCGCCGAACCCATGCCCAAGCTCGAAGCCGAACGGATGATCCTTTGCTTTGAGCTTCTTGCCGACCTCGTAGAGTTCTTCCCAGGTGTCGGGGAACTTCTTGACGCCCACCTCGGCAAACCAGTCGGTGCGCCAGTTCATCAGCTGGCCGATGTTGCTGAACGGGATCGCCTTCCATTGGCCGTTCACCTGCACGGCTTCCCTGCCGGCATCGTACCAGCCGCCCTGGGCCTTGCCGATCTCTTCGGCGAGGTCGCCGACGTCGAGATATTTCTCGCCGAACTGGATGATCTGGAGCAGCGCGTTCATCGCGATGTCGGCGCCCGAGCCGGTCTCGGCGATGGTGCTGATCCGGGTCGGCAGGCTGCCGACGCTGGTCACCTCGTAGACGACCTTGATGCCGGTCTCTTTCTCGTAGGCCGGGGCGAGGGTGTTCGTCACATACTCGTCGAACGGCTTGATGAACGAGCTTTCGTGCAGGATGGTGATCGTCTTCTGGTCGGCGCGCGCCGGCCACGGCCGGCTGATTGCGGCCGTCGCCCCGGCCGCCGCGTACTTGAGAAATTTCCGCCGCGATGTCGCTGTCGAACTTGCCGGCTTCGCCATGCTGGTCTCCCTCGTCTGCAGGGGCCGGCCGGTCGCCGTTTTCGGCTTGACCGGACGCGTGGCGCACCATTGGCCGCCCAAGGTGCTCGGTCCACAACGGCCCCGCACCTAAGTACAGCACAGTCTCAATCGGTCAAAAAGGGTAGGGCCTGCCGGGCGGCAGGCGATGGCCGGGTGCCAGTATCGGGCATCACAAGCCCCTCACGTTGGCTTGCGGCCCCTCGCGCGAAGGAATTGAACGATGCGTTCCGCGCGCTGATCTGCGGTCAGCCGCTCTTTGTCCATTTGCTCGAACAGCGCTTCTTCTGCGGGCGCCAAAAGAGGCCCTCACAGGCGAGTGAGGCGCGCACGCCAGACGGCGGCGGCGTATTTCCGCAAGCTCGGCACCCGTGACGTGGCGTCGTTTGCGCACCTTTTTCCCCAGCTTCACCATGGTAAATATATAGGACGCGGTCACAATTGCTGGACATCTCAGGTTCATCTAAAACAAAACTTGTTTATACATTATAGCCAACGTACACTTGCGCTGCAAATTGGCGACCTATAGGCTCGGATCAACCACACGAGACTATCTATGAGCGTTTGGGATCAAACTAACCCAATCCGGCAACGGCGTATAATAGAGGATTTTGCCGTAGGCGTTTTTCTTGGCTTCATAGGAGGTCTGCTCGCAGGACTGGCTGCGGGACTGGGACCAGTGGCGATGCCGCGCGATTTGATAGACATTGTCAGCAAACTTACTCCCCTTGCCGCGTTCGTAGCGGCTACTGCAGCTGCCGTCATTGCTTATTTGAAATTCAAATCGGATCGAGAGGCCCAACGCTTCGCAAATGCTGTGACTTTTTACCGGCGATATTTGGAATTGGCGTTCCAACACGTTGATTATGCCGAGCCAGATACGAAAACGCCTGATGAAAGAACCGATCCCAAACACTTCAAAGAATACGAGTGGTTTCTTGGGATTTTATTTAGGGCATGCGAGGAATTACTGGAACACAGCGGTGGAGAGGCCACTAAATGGCATCGCACCATAATGGGTCAACTTCAATACCATAAGAAATATCTACGCGAAAGTGAATGGCTTAATCAACGCGGCGGGATACTTAGCTACTCGCCAGAACTTCAGCGGCTGATACAGTTGGTGAAAACTGAGCCTGATGATGACGCTTAAAATGAATCCTCGAGGTGGTGTTCGAGAGAAATTTGTAGAGACCGGGCAGGGCGGATCGAAATTCATCGCTGTCCTGCGCCAAATTCACCCGAAAACAGAAACCGTGCTGTGGGTCAAATCCGCTTCTTGATCCCGGAATTAGCACACATCCAGTTTCTTTCAACATTTGTGATAGAAATGAAAGGTTGTTGCCAAGGCTTGCGCTGAGATTCGGTGCATAAGTCGTTACAAAATGACCTCTGGTATAGTGATCAGTTTGAACTGAATCGCCCGATAAGGTTACAAGGGAATTGTGCCATTCTCTGGTTTCATCCACAATCGCAATGAAAAGGGCACGATAATTGTCAAATGCAGGAGATAAGAAATGGTCTATGGCCGCCATGGCGGACACGCTTAGACCGCCGGATAGTATATCGGCCCAGTCCTCGAATGCGGATTGATGTTCTGGATGAAAAATTATCGCGGAGAATTTCAAGCCGTTGATACATATTGACTTGTGGGGAGTATAAATACCTACAAAATTTCGATGCCCGCACAGGGCTGCCGCTATTTTGCTTGGAGGCGGCGCGAGCGCCTCGTCGGCAATCACGAACGCTCCGTTGTTGGCAATTGTCAGTAATTGGTCAATGTCGGTTTCTCGCAGAAACAAACCCGTGCTATAAATAGGATTGGTAACCCACAGCGCCTGCCCTGGTCCTACTTTAATATCGGGCGGGAGCCCGTACGAATCCGGCCGCTTACTTGGCAACTCACGTACTTCTATGCCGAGCCTCCGTAAGTTATATGGCGTAGTAAAATAATAAGGCGTAAGAAGAATAACTTCAAAGACGCCATTGAGCTTCAACCAGTTTGCTACCAAGGAAATGCACGTTGTGCCGTTTTCAGTCAGAAGGGCACGCGTTTTTGCAGGCTGAAAGCCGAGTTTCTCAAGTATAAGGGGAATTCTTTGAACGAGATAAGAGTAGCGGTACGGAACTGGATCATTCAGTTCAATGTAGGGCGCTTGTTTTCGCAAGAGGGCTGTTAACTGCTGCGATGGGTCCCAATGCGAGACATGCGTGGGGATTCGTCCGTGCTGCTCCGAGTACGCTTCAGCAAGGGACTCGATTGCATCAATGAGAAGCAGTTCTGGCAAGCGCCCCACAGTAGTCGCAGGTGATCGGGATGGCATGCTTTTCTCCTCGGCATCAGCGAGGGTTACTCATGGGCCGACATTTGCGCGCGGACACTTCACCACAGTTGGGCCCGTGCCGCTACGTAGCCGGCCTTCCATTCCACAGTGAGCAGCTTGTTCTACGACACGCTACGCCGCGAGTGCCCGATCCACCGCGTCGAGAACCCGCGCGGCCGGGATGTCGCGCATGCAGCGGTGGTGACGCAGGCGGCAGGTCGGCTTGTGGCAGGGCCGGCACGGGACCTCGGTCTGCGTCTCGATAACGGCGGCGAGGGGATTGAGCGGCGCCCAATACCAGGGGCTCGTCGGCCCGAAAATGCCGATGGCCGGCGTGCCCAGCGCGGCCGCCACGTGCAGCAGCCCGGAGTCGTTCGATACCGCGGCCTTCGCGGCGGCGAGCGCCAGGATGGCGTTGCGCAAATCGGGGCCGGTGAGGTCGCGCGCCAGCGGCCCGCCCGCGGAGGTGATCTCGCCAGCGAGCCGCGCCTCGTCTGGGCCGCCGATTACCCACACCGACATACCGCGGTTGGTCAGCGTGCGGGCGATCTCTCCGTAGCCGGTGGCGGTCCAGCGTTTCGATGGTCCCACCGCGCCCGGGCACAGCGCCACGGCCGGACGAGCGGCGTCGAGGCCGAGGCGCTCGCGCCATGCCGCGACCTCCGCCGCCGGCACCACCAGCTCGGGCAGCGGCCATTCGGCAGGCAGGGTAGCCTCTTCCGGTAACGCCAGCGCGGCGCAGCGATCGACCATGCGCGGCAGCCGGCGCTCGCCCCAGCGCCATTCGCTCAGCAGTCCGAAGCGCGCCTCGCCCACGAAGCCGACCCGCTGCGGGATGCCGGCGAGATACGGCGCCAGCGCCGCCTTCCAGGTGCGCGGCATGATCAGCGCGAGGCCGTAGCTGTTGGCGCGCAGGCGCTCCGCGAGCGACCGTTGCGCCGATAGCGCGATGCGGCTGCGCGGCAGGTCGCCAAGGATCGCTTGGCGCAGCCCCGGCATGTAATCGGCGAGCGGACGGCACAGCGCCGTCGTCAGCACGTCCACCGGGCGGTCGGGCCAACGCGACTTGAGCACCTTCACGACCGAGTGACAGCGCACGAAATCGCCGATCCACATGTAGGGCACGATGAGGATCGGACGGGCGTCGGCGGAAGGAAGGCTCGTCATCCCGGGCCGCGGTTTGTTGCTGGTTTGGGCCGCGCCCGCCTACCGGTCGGGCGGCGGTTTGTCCAGACTTGACAAGCAGTTGGGTGCAGTGTTGCGCCTGCGGGCAGAGTGGGGCAAAGGAGGCACGCGGTTCGCCCGTGGGGCGAAGTTAACGCGTTGCGGTTCGTTGCGTCCGCGCAAAAGGCTGTTTGATGCTGCTGGTAACCGGCGGAGCCGGGTTTATCGGGTCGAACGTGGTGGCGGGCCTCAACGAGGCCGGGCGCACCGACGTGGTCGTCAACGATGTGCTCGGTTCGGCCGGCAAGTGGCGCAACCTGCAGCACCGCCAGATCGCCGATTTCGTGCCGCCTGCCGAACTGATGCGCTGGCTCGAGGGGCGCAAGCTCGATGCCGTCGTGCATCTCGGCGCCATCTCCGACACGACGGCGGTGGACGGCGATCGCGTCATCGAGGCGAATTTCCGCCGTTCGCTGCAACTGCTCGACTGGTGCACCCTAACCGGCACGCGCTTCATCTATGCATCCTCGGCCGCGACTTACGGCGACGGCTCGGCGGGGTTCGCCGATGACTGGTCCCTTGAGGCCCTGAAGCGATTGAAGCCGATGAATCTCTACGGCTGGAGCAAACACCTGTTCGATCTCGCGCTGGTCGATCGCTTCAGTAAGGGCGAAAAGCTGCCGCCGCAATGGGCGGGGCTCAAATTCTTCAACGTGTTCGGGCCGAACGAGTATCACAAGGGCACCATGGCGAGCGTGCTGGCGCGAGTGTTCGACGGCGCCAAACGCGGGGAGCCGGTGCGGCTCTTCAAGTCGCATCGGCAGGGCATCGCCGACGGCGAACAGAAGCGCGACTTCATCTACGTGGACGACGCGGTCGCGGTCGTCCGTTGGCTCCTCAACGCGCCGTCCGCGCGCGGCATATTCAACGTCGGCACCGGCCAAGCGTCGAGCTTCCGCGCCATGATGCTCGCCATGTTCGCGGCGCTGGGCCGGGAGCCGAAGATCGAATACATTGATATGCCGGTGGAGATCCGCGACAGCTATCAGTATTTCACTCAAGCCCAGGTCGAGAACCTGCGGCGCGCCGGCTTCAACGCGGCGTTTACGCCGCTCAACGACGCGGTCGCGCACTACGTCACCCGGTTTCTCGACCGCGCGGATCGGTACCGGTAGCGCGGACAGACGGGCGGAGAGACGATGATTTTCGACTTCGAGCATCGGCTGGCGGAGCTGAGCGCGCAGACGGTGCTGTGCGTCGGCGATCTCATGCTCGACGAGTTCGTCTACGGCGATGTCTCGCGCATCTCGCCGGAAGCGCCCGCGCCGGTGATCGCGGTGGCGCGCCAGGAGGCGGTGATCGGCGGCGCCGGCAACGTGGCGCGCAACCTCGCCTCGCTCGGCACGCGTTGTTTGTTCGTCGGCGTGATCGGCGATGACGAAGGCGCCCGCGCCGTGCGCGCGGCGCTCGCCGCCGAACCGAATATCGAAGCGAGTCTCGTGATCGACCGCTCGCGCCCGACCACCCGCAAGGTCCGTTTCGTCGCCGGCGAGCGCGGTCAGTCGACCCACATGCTGCGCGCCGATTGGGAAGTCGCAAAACCGATCACGGGGGAGATCGAGGACGCGGTGATCCGCCACGCAACGTCGGCGCTGCCCGACGTGGGCGCGGTGGTGCTCTCGGATTACGCTAAGGGCACGCTCACCGAGCGCGTGGTGCGCGCGGTCATCGAGGCGGCCACCAAGCTCGACAGACCGGTGGTCGTCGATCCCAAGGCGCACGATTTCGCCGTTTACCGCGGCGCGACCCTGATCACGCCCAACCGCAAGGAACTGGCCGATGCGACGCGGCGGCATGCGGTGAGCGACGCCGAGGTCGCGGCGGCGGCGGGCGAACTGACGCGCGCGACCGCGAGCGCCGCGGTGCTCGTCACGCGCAGCGAACAGGGCATGACGCTCGTGGTGCGCGGCGAGCCGCCGGTCCACGTGCCGGCCTATGCGGTCAACGTGCGCGACGTGTCGGGCGCGGGCGATACGGTCGTCGCGGTGCTCGGCGCGCTGCTCGCCATGGGGGCGGGGTTCGAGCCGGCGATGCGCGCCGCCAATGCGGCGGCCGCGGTGGTGGTCGGCAAGCGCGGCACTGCGGCTGTCACGGTTGCCGAACTGCGCTCGCGTATCCTCCCCGCCTCGACCTTGGCGCCCGAAGAGAAGATCGTGTTCGACTGGTCGATCCTCGACGATCGCCTCGCCGAATGGCGGCATCAGCGCCTGCGCATCGGCTTCACCAACGGCTGCTTCGACCTGATCCATCCCGGCCACATCAAAGTGCTCACCGAGGCGCGCGCCTGCTGCGATCGGCTGGTGGTGGGCCTCAACAGCGACGCCTCGACGCGCCGGCTCAAGGGCGAAGACCGGCCGATCCAGAACGAGCAGGCGCGCGCCGAAGTGCTCGCCGCGCTCGAAGCAGTCGATCTGGTCGTGATATTCGAACAGGACACGCCGCTCGAACTCATCGGCCACGTGCGCCCCACCGTGCTGGTCAAGGGCGGCGACTACAAGCGCGAGGAAGTGGTCGGCTACGACGTGGTCGAGGCCGCCGGCGGCGAGGTCGTGCTGGTCGATCTCATGCCGGGCCACAGCACCACCCGGCTGGTGACGCGCTCGCGCGAACCGGCGTCGCCGGCGGGTCGCAAGAAGCCGCCCGTCGAGGCGTGAGCCTCTTCATGCGCACGATGTTTCCACCCGATGTGGAGAACGAGCTGAAGGAAGCTTTCTTCGGCGGCGCGCGCACCGGTTATTTTGTTGAGGTCGGCGCCAACGATCCGGAATATTTGTCCCAGACGTGGCATCTCGAACAGCGCGGCTGGAGCGGCGTGCTGGTGGAGCCGCAGCCGGATCTTGCCGCCGAGCTCAGGCGCCGGCGCCGCGCCAAGGTCTATTCCGTCGCCTGTTCGTCGCCGCGCCAATCGGGCCGCACCATGGCGCTCCATCTCGCCGGCATCCATTCCTCCTTCGATCCCGACCTCAATATTTCGACGACGCGCGCGGAAGGCAGTGTCGAAGTGCCGGTGAAGACGCTCGATGAAATCCTCACTGAAGCCGGCGCCCCGGCGCCGATCGATTTTCTCTCGATCGATATCGAGGGACACGAGATCGAGGCGCTGGAAGGCTTCGACTTCGCCCGCTGGCGGCCGCGCCTCTTTCTCATCGAAGACCTGGCGATGAATCTCGACGTGCACCGCTGCTTGACCGCGCACGGCTACAAATGGATGCGGCGCACCGGCCTCAACAGCTGGTATGTTCCCGCTGACGCGTCGGTCGAGATCGGGTTGTTCGGCCGCTGGCAGTTTTTCCGCAAACATTATCTTGGCGTGCCGTTCCGCCATCTGCGCGAGGCCTCGCGCCGCATCCGCTACGGCACCTGGTGGGGCGGGCGCGGCGCGGTCGCGAAATGATGCCGGAGACCCACGGTCCGCGCCTGAGCGCCATCGTCATCACCCGCGACGAGGCCGGCAACATCGGCGAATGTTTGGACAGCCTCGCCTTCTGCGACGAGCGCATCGTCGTCGATTGCGGCAGCACCGACTACACGTCGGCGATCGCGCACGCCAAAGGCGCGACGGTCGCCTTTCACGCCTGGCAGGGCTTCGGGGTGCAGAAGAACTACGCGCTCTCGCTCGCTTCCGGCGACTGGGTCCTCTCGATCGATGCCGACGAACGCGTCACCCTCGAGCTTGCTGCCGCGATCAAACACGCAATCGAAGAAGGGCGGGCGGACGGCTACGAGTTTCCGCGCCTGTCGAGTTTCTGCGGACGCCCGTTGCGCCACTCCGGCTGGCATCCCGATTACGTGCTGCGCCTGTTCCGCCGCGGCCGCGCGCGCTTCACCGACGTGATCGTGCACGAGCGCGTCGTGTGCGACGGGCCGGTGGCGCGGCTCAAGGAGCCGCTGATCCATCATCCGGTGCTCAAGCTCGAGGACGCGATCTCGCGCATCGATCGCTACTCGACCGCGAGCGCCCAGGCGATCGTCGCCTCGGGCCGGCGCGTGAGCTTCATGACCGGCATCGGCCACGGCATCGGCTCGTTTCTGCGCGCCTACGTGCTGCGCCTCGGCTTCCTAGACGGCGCCGAAGGCTTCCTCCTCGCCGTCGCCAACGCCGAGGGCAGCTACTACCGTTACATGAAGGCGTGGCTGGAAAGTCGCCGCCGTGGGTGAGCTGATCTCGGTCATCGTCGCCACCTACAATCGCGAGGATGCGCTCGATGCGGTGCTGCGCGGGCTCTCGCGCCAGAGCGATCGGAATTTCGAGGTGCTGGTCGCGGATGACGGCTCCGGGCCGGCGACCGCGGCGGTCGTTGCGGACTGGCGCGCGCGCGCGAGATTCCCGCTCGCTCATGTGCGCCATGCGGACGAAGGCTTTCGGCTCGCCGAAATCCGCAACCGCGCGATCCTCAAGAGCGCCGGAGGCTTATGCATTTTCCTCGACGGCGACTGCATCCCGCGGCCGGGGTTCGTCGCCGCCCATCGCCGCCTCGCCGCGCCCGGCTGGTTCGTCGCCGGCAACCGGGTCCTGCTCGGCCAGGCGTTCAGCGCGCGCATCTTGCGCGAGCGACTCGAGCCTGAGCGGTGGAGGTTCGGCGAATGGATGCGGCTTCGCCTGCACGGCGACGTCAACCGCCTGCTGCCGCTCGTTCACTTGCCGCTGGGGCCGCTGCGGCGGCTGGGGCCTACCGCGTGGCGCAGCGCGCGCGGCACCAATCTCGCAATCCGCCGCGATGACCTTGCGCGGGTCGATGGGTTCGACGCCACGTTCAACGGCTGGGGCCGGGAGGATTCCGACATCATGGTGCGCCTGATCCGCGCCGGCGTCCGCCGCAAGGACGGCCGCTACGCCACGGCGGTGCTCCACCTCTGGCATCCGGATTTCGACCGCTCGCGCCTGCCGGAGAACGAGCGTCGGCTGGCCGAGGTCGTGCAAGGCGACCGCGTGCGCGCGCTGCGCGGGCTTTCGGCGCTGGCGGCGTAAGGCCATGATCGAAATTCGCCCCGCCGAACCCGCCGATGCCGCGCTGATCCTGAGCTTCATTCGCAAGCTCGCGGAATACGAACGGCTGCTGCACCTGGTCGTGGCGACCGAAACCGACATCGCGCACGATTTGTTTGGACAAAACCCGCGCGTGTTCTGCGACCTGGCCTTCTGGGACGGCGCCCCGTCCGGCTTTGCGCTCTGGTTCCATATTTATTCCAGCTTTCACGCGCGGCACGGGCTTTATCTGGAGGATCTGTTCGTAGAGCCCGCGTACCGCGGCCGCGGCATCGGCAAGGCGCTGCTGCGGCACCTCGCGCAGCGCTGCGAAGCCGAGGGCTTCAACCGGCTCGAATGGCAGGCGCTCAACTGGAATACGCCGTCGATCGATTTCTACAAATCCTTGGGGGCGGTCGCGGTCGACGACTGGACCGTGTTCCGCCTCGCCGGCGACGCGTTGAAGAAGCTGGCCGAGTAAAACTCCGCCGTCACCCTGAGGAGACCGCTCGCGCAAGCGAGCGGTCGTCTCGAAGGGTGGCCGCGGGCACCGAGTCTGCTTCCACCCTTCGAGACGCTCGGCGCTTCGCGCCGAGCTCCTCAGGGTGACGGCCTGTTTGTTTCGCGCGCCGTCAGATCAGTGCACACGTGCCTTGGTTTGCAAAGCCGGCCACGCCAGCAGATCCTCCGCGATGCGGGTTCCGATCAGCTGATTTGATTTGTTGTCGACGTGAATGGCGTCGGTGAAGGCGGCGGCGTCGTTCTCCAGAAGGCCCGAGAGGTTGCCGAACCGGCACCCTGCCTCGACTGCCGGCGCGGGAAATTGCGCGCCGATCGCCCGCAACGCCAGCTCCCGCTGCGCACGCAAGCCACCCACCATCGCCTCGCCACCGGTGGAGGCGGCCTGGTTGGCGTCGAGCGGCTTGGAATAGGCGAGCAGCGGCTGGAAATAGGCAGCGAACAACGTGCCGCTTCCGCGCGCGAAATGGCACATCTGCGCGAGATTGCGTGCGTAGGCGTTGACCACCGCCTCTTTCCACTGCGCGCTGCCGAAATTGACCTCGCCGCGCAGGCGGTCAAGCCGCATCTCCATCCGGTTGAACCACTCGGTCGTCCCCAAGAGCGCCTGCAGCAGCGCACTGTCGCGCGCGAGGCTCGCCATCGTCTTCGCGTCGCCCTCCCGGTTGGCGAGCGAGGTCATCGCTTCCTCTTCGGTGACGAAATTGAACGGATAACCGGGACGAGGATCGTAAACCCACGGCTGATAGAGGTCGTTGCCGCCGTCGTAGGCAATGACCAGATCGGGCTTGAGATCGATCAAACGATGCACGAACAGCGCCAGCTCCTGTCCCGAGACGAAGCTCAGCACGCCGAAATTATAGGTACGCGCCTGCGGCAGGCCATTGGCATGAAGCTGCGCTTCGACCACGCCGGGAATCGTCGTTTCCACCTCATACCCGCCGATGACGGTCGATCCGCCGAGAAAAAATATGCGGACTTCGCCGGCCGGCTTGGGAGTGACGATCTCGCGTGTGCGGAAGCCTTCGGCGTTGAGCCGGATCGCCCGGCCCATGCCCTCGTCCATGGCCGGGAGCAAATTGACGGTGCGCCCGTGGGTCGGCCCGCCGAACAAGAAATAGGGCCGCGGCTCGCGCCAGGGCCGATCGTTCTTCACCCCAGCCCCGAGCGAGCCCATCGTGCGCAGCACGATTTCGCCGCAGATGCAGGCGGCGGCAAAATGCAGCAGCAGCCGCGCGTTGCCGCGCCGCTCGAGCACGAATGAGAGGTAGGCAAATACGACGGCATAGCCGAGGGCGATGACGCGCACGATCAGGTACGATTGTTCGAACACGCCGCTCGCGCGCGCGACCCCGAGCGCCAGCCACACGGCGAGCGCCCAGAACACCAACTGGTTGATCAGGAACCAGGGCCCCTTGCGGGCGATGAAAGGGCGCACGGCCCCCGCGATTGCCGCGGGTATTCTTCCAAAGCGCGCCGAAGGGCCATACATTTTGCTCTCGATAACCCCGACCTCAGGAAGGGGCAAGGCAGCCCCGACAGCGTGCCGGCCGGAGGCAAACGATGAGCCGAGCTTTCGTCAAGGATAACGAGGACAATTTCGACGAGCCGCCCGATCGGCCGGTATCGCCGCATCCGAACCTGGTTACCCCCGAGGGCCTCGCCGCGATCGAAGCCACCTTGGCGCACTTGCACGAGGATTACGCCGCCGCGCAGCGCTCGCACGACCGCGCCGCCTTGGCGCTCGCCGCGCGCGACCTACGTTACTGGACCGCGCGCCGGGCCTCGGCCCAGGTTGTCACCCCGCCGGCCGATCACGACAAGGTCCATTTCGGATCGACCGTGACGATCGCGCGCGATAACGGCCGCCGGCAGACCTATCGCATCGTCGGCGAGGACGAAGCCGACCCGGCGCACGGCACGATTTCCTACGTCTCGCCGGTGGCGCACGCGCTGCTCGGCAAGGAGATCGGCGAGGTGGTGCGCGCCGGCAATTCGGACGCCGAAATCGTAGCGATTACATGATCGTTCACAAAGTCCGGGTGCACGCCTCGGCGGAACGGCTGCCGCGCGAGCAGCAGCTCGCGTGGAAAATCGCCGAGGTCGCGGCGTTAACGCGCGCGCTTGATGACGACGTCGTCGAGATGATCCGCTGCCGCATCGTCGACAACGCGGCTGTGGCGCTGGCCGCGATCAACCGCGCGCCGGTCGCGGCGGCTCGCGCCATGGCGCTCGCGCACCCGCGCCGCGGCGGCGCCACGCTCTACGGCCTGCGGTCTTCGGTGCGCGTTGATGCCGAATGGGTCGCCTGGGCGAATGCCACGGCGGTGCGCGAGCTCGATTATCACGACACGTTTCTGGCCGCCGACTACGCCCATCCCGGCGATTCCATCGCGCCGCTCGTCGCGGTCGCGCAGCAGACGAGGCGCGGCGGCGAAGATCTCATGCGCGCTATTGCGGTCGCCTATGAGATTCACGTGGCACTGGTGAAGGCGATCTCGCTGCACGAGTTCAAGAAAGATCACGTAGCGCATCTTGCGCCAGCGACCGTCGCCGGGATCGGCACCCTGCTTGGCCTTCCCGTGGCGACGATCTTTCAGGCGATCAACCAGGCGGTCCATCTCGCGTTCTCGACGCGGCAGTCGCGCAAGGGCGAGATCAGCTCTTGGA
Source organism: Hyphomicrobiales bacterium (assembly GCA_019243195.1). GTDB lineage: Bacteria > Pseudomonadota > Alphaproteobacteria > Rhizobiales > Xanthobacteraceae > AP-16. The sequence goes on along the minus strand of JAFAUQ010000074.1, from coordinate 3,009 downwards.
AAGCTTTCGTGCCGGGCTTCTCCGGCAAGCTCGCCATCGAGGCGGTCGATCGCGCCATGCGCGGCGAAGCAGCGCCGTCGCCGATCTACGAAGGCGAAGAATCGGTGATCGCCTTCATGCTCGGCGGCCGCGGCCGCCATTACGAGGTGAGTTTACCGGCGCCGGGCGAACGGCCGCGCGCCATCCTTGAGACGTTTACCAAGGCGCACTCGGCCGAATATCAGGCCCAGGCGTTGATCGATCTGGCGATCGAGCTTTCGGCGCAAGTATCCGATCTCGCCGCGGTCGCGGAAATCATCGTGCACACGAGCCATCACACCCACGCGGTGATCGGCACCGGCTCGAACGATCCGCAGAAATTCGATCCGGCGGCGAGCCGCGAAACGCTCGACCATTCGCTCATGTACATCCTCGCGGTCGCGCTTGAGGACCGTGCCTGGCATCATGAGAAGAGCTACACGCGCGAGCGCGCCGCGCGTCCTTCGACCGTGGCGCTGTGGCGCAAGATCCGCACCGTCGAGGATGCGACGTGGAACGCCCGCTATCTTGCCGCCGACCCGCGCGAGCGCGCGTTCGGCGGCCGCATCGAAATCCGTTTCGCCGACGGTCGCGTGATCGCCGGCGACAAGGCGGTCGCCGACGCGCACCCCAACGGGAAGGCGCCGTGGACCTGGCCTGATTACGTCGGGAAATTTGCTGCGCTCGCGGGCGCGGCCGTGGGGGAGGGGGAGGCGGACCGGTTTTTCGCCCTCGTCCACCGCCTGCCGGGCGTGCCCGCGGACGTCTTACTCGGCCTCACCCCCGTGTTGCCGCCGGGCGCCGTTGTTCCTGACGCCCCGACCGGGCAGGGAATATTCGATTATGGCCTCCCCCTGTAACGGCTTAGAGCGTGATGACGTTTCTTCGAATCGTCATCCCGCTCTAACTTCTTCTTGGAGCATGATCTTTTCCGAAAACCGGTTTCCACTTTTCGGGATCATGCTCTATTTAGTCGATCCTCAGCTTGAGTTCCGCGATCGTCTTCGCCCAGCGCGCGCGTTCCTGGCTCGTGAAAATCTCGAATTCGTCAACTGCCATGGCGCGAATCTCAACGCCGACCTGTTTCATGCGATCGACGAAGGCCGTGTTGTTCAAAAGCGCAGTCACCTCCGCCCGTAGGCGCTCGATCACTTGGGACGGCGTCCGCGCCGGACTATAGAGCGCAACCCAGGCGGCGGCGACGAGGTCGGGATAGCCGAGCTCGGGCATCAACGGTAGCTCTGGCAGCACTGTGGAGGGCCGCGCGGCCGCGAGTGCGAGCGCGCGCACGTTCCCGGCGCGAACATGGGCGATGACGTCGGGTACGATCGGAAACATCGCCTGAATCTGTCCGCCCACGAGGTCGTTGAGCGCCGGGCCTTGCCCGCGATACGGCAGGTGCGTGAGGTCGATACCGGTGCGCGACTTGAACATCTCGCCGAACAGATGGGTCGAGGAGCCGACGCCGGATGATCCATAGTTCAGCGAGCCGGGATTGGCGCGGGCGTATGCAATGAAAGCGCTGAGCGAGTCGGCCGGCACCGATGATGCCACCACCAGCAGGTGCGGCGCCTGCCACATCATCGCGATCGCCGCGAAGTCCTTCGCCGGATCGTAGGGGATTTGGCGATAGAGGCTCTGGTTGATTGTTTGCGTGCCGTTGGTGCCGATAAACAGCGTGTGGCCATCCGGTTCCGCCCGCGCAACTTCGACCGCTGCGATATTGCCGCCTGCGCCGAGCTTACTTTCCACGATCACGGACTGGCCCAGCGCCGATTTCAGATGTTCGGCGAGGAGGCGGCCGGAAAGGTCGGCGCTGCCGCCGGCCGGAAACGGCACGACAATACGGATCGTCCTGCTGGGCCAGGCCTGCGCCCATGCCGGACTCGCGCACGAAGCCGCGGCGGCAAAGGTCAAGACCTGGCGGCGATCAATCGCCATGCGGCGGTATCCCTATTTGCGAACGAAGTTCTTCGCGGCGTTCTACGCCGCTGCGGCTGTGGCCGCGATTCGACGAAAAGTAACGCTCTAGCGCCGCCGATAGTGCAGCGCCACGATGCCGGATTTGAGCCGCGTGGCGGCTACGAACTTCAGGCGCAATGATCGCTGCAGGCCGGAAAACAAATACGGACCGTGCCCGGCCACCACGGGATGAACCACGAAGCGATATTCGTCCACGAGGTCCAGCTGCTGAAGCGCGGCCGAAAGTTTGGGGCTACCCACCAGCACTCCGCGCGGCGTGGCCTTTTTCAACGCCTTCACCGCCCGGGTGAGGTCCCCTTCGACGTGATGCGTGTTGCTCCACGGGAAGTGGCTGCGCGTTGTCGAAACCACGTACTTGGGCTTGGCTTCGAGCTTCTTCGCCCAGGCCCGGTTCGACGGTGTCGCCTTCGGGTCTCGCGCCACTTGGGGCCAGGCGTCCTCCATCAGCTCGTAGGTGCGGCGGCCGAACAGCATCGCTCCCGCCGCGTCCATCACGCGCGTCCAGTAGCGCAGCATCTCGTTGTCGGCGACCCCTTCGCGGTGGTCGCAACACCCGTCCAGCGTCACGTTGAGGGCGAAAGTCAAAAGCCCCATGCCGCCGACTCTATCCCTGCTCCATAGGTGACCACGTTCACATAGGTGACGTCGCGGTGCATTGGTGACCTCTTGTAGCCCGGATGATATCCGGGGGCCGGTATTGCCACACGGGCTACGGGCAGATCGAGCACCGCCTAGATGACCTGGCGCATCATAGATGACGTGACCCCTCATAGATGACGTGTTCGCGCATAGATGGCGTGCTCTCCGCAATCCGCAGCGCGTCATTCCGGGGCCCGAGCGCAGCGAGGGAGCCCGGAATCCATACTCTTCGGTGCTGAGTTTGATTTTCGCTCCGCATAGGTGATCTCTCCGCATAGATGACGTCATTTGCCATAGATGACCTCGCGTTCCCCAATCCGTAGCGCGTCATTCCGAGGCCGGCCGAAGGCCGGGCCCGAGATTCATGAT
>JAFAUQ010000251.1 GCA_019243195.1 Hyphomicrobiales bacterium | reverse complement strand
ACATCGCGCCGACGCTGTCGGTGACGGTCAGCGGCACACCGCAGGAAGGCCAGACGCTCACGGCAACGGCAGTCGCCAACGACGGAGATGCCGTCGTCACGTATCAATGGCAGTCGCTCAGCGGCTCGACGTGGTCGAACATTTCCGACGCAACCGGATCGACCTACACCGCGATCGAAGCCGACGAAGGGCATCAGCTCCGCGTCGTCGCGACCTCAACGGACACCGACGGAAGCGGCACCACGGTCACCAGCGCGGCGACCAGCGCTGTGATCGACATCACGCCGACGCTTTCCGTCACAGTCAGCGGCACGGCGCAGGAAGGCCAGACGCTCACGGCGGCGGCCACCGCCAACGATGCGGACGCGGTCATCTCTTATCAGTGGCAATCGTTGAGCGGCTCGACCTGGTCGAACCTCTCGGGCGCCACGAACTCGACCTACACAGCGATCGAAGCCGCCGAGGGACATCAGCTCCGCGTAAATGCGACTTCGTCGGACAGCGACGGCAGCGGCACGTCGGCCACGAGCGCTGCGACTGCCGCGGTGATCGACGTCGCGCCGACCTTGTCAGCGACGATCAGCGGGACGGCGCAGGAAGGCCAGACGCTCACGGCGAATGCTGCGGCCAATGATGCGGACGCCGCGATCGCTTATCAGTGGCAGTCGCTGAGCGGCTCGACGTGGTCGAACATCTCCGGCGCGACCGCGTCCAGCTATACGGCGAGCGAGGCGGACGAAGGCCATCAGCTCCGCGTCGTCGCGACATCGAGCGATGCCGACGGCAGCGGCGCCACGGCCACCAGCCCGGCGACCAGTGCGGTGGTCGATATAACGCCATCCTTGTCGGTGACGATCAGCGGCACGGCGCAGGAAGGGCAGACGCTCACGGCGAGTGCTGCGGCCAATGATGCGGACGCCGTGATCGCTTATCAGTGGCAATCGCTGAGCGGCTCGACTTGGTCGAACATCTCCGGCGCGACGAACGCAACGTACACGGCGGTTGAAGCCGACGAGGGGCATCAGCTCCGCGTCGTCGCGACTTCGAGCGATGCGGACGGCAGCGGTACCACGGCCACAAGCGCGGCAACTGCCGCGGTGACCGACATCGCCCCGACGCTTGCCGTCACTGTCAGCGGCACGGCGCAGGAAGGGCAGACGCTCACAGCGACGCCCGTCGCCAACGATGCCGATGCCACCGTCACATATCAGTGGCAGTCGTTGAGCAGCTCGACATGGTCGAACATCTCCGGCGCGACGAACGCGGCCTACACGGCGGTCGAAGCCGACGAAGGACATCAGCTCCGCGTTATTGCGACTTCGTCGGACAGCGACGGCAGCGGCACGTCGGCCACGAGCGCTGCGACTGCCGCGGTGATCGACGTCGCGCCGACCTTGTCAGCGACGATCAGCGGTACCGCGCGGGAAGGCCAGACGCTCACGGCGGCGGCCGTCGCCAACGATGCGGACGCGACTGTCACTTATCAGTGGCAATCGCTGAGCGGCTCGACGTGGTCCAACATCTCCGGGGCTACCAGCTCGACTTACACCGCGGTTGAAGCCGACGAGGGCCATCAGCTCCGCGTTATTGCGACTTCGTCGGATAACGACGGCAGCGGCACCACGGCGACGAGTGCAGCGACCAGTACCGTGATCGATATAACGCCGACATTGTCGGTAACGGTGAGCGGCATCGCGCAGGAAGGCCAGACGCTCACGGCGAGCGCCAGCGCCAACGATGCCGACGCGACCGTCACCTATCAGTGGCAGTCGTTGAGCGGCTCGACGTGGTCGAACATCTCCGGCGCCACGACCTCAACCCACACCGCGACCGAAACCGACGAAGGGCATCAGCTCCGCGTTATTGCGACTTCGTCGGACAGCGACGGCAGCGGCACCTCGGCTACCAGCGCGGCGACCAGTGCCGTGATCGATATAGCCCCCACCTTGTCGGTTACGGTGAGCGGCACGGCGCAGGAGGGGCAGACGCTCACGGCCACGCCCGTCGCCAACGATGCGGACGCGGTCGTCACATATCAGTGGCAGTCGCTGAGCGGATCGACGTGGTCGAACATCTCCGGCGCCACGAACGCGACCTACACGGCGGGCGAAGCCGACGAAGGACATCAGCTCCGCGTGATCGCGACCTCGACTGATGCCGATGGCGGCGGCACCAGCGCGACCAGTGCGGCCACGGCGGCGGTGACCGACATCGCGCCGACCTTGAGCGTATCGGTCAGCGGCACCGCGCAGGAGGGCAAGACTCTCACCGCCAGCGCGACCGCCAACGACAGCGACGCCGTTATCACGTACCAGTGGCAGTCGCTGAGCGGATCGACGTGGTCCAACATCGCGGGCGCCACGAGCTCGACCTATACGGCGGTCGAAGGCGACGAGGGACATCAGCTCCGCGTCATCGCCACCTCGAGCGACAGTGACGGCAGCGGCACCAGCGCGACCAGCGCGGCGACTGCGGCTATCGTCGACGTGACGCCGTCCTTGACGGTGTCGGTGAGCGGAACCGCGCAGGAAGGAAAGACCCTCACCGCGACCGCCACGCCGACGAGCGACGCCGACGGTGGCACGACCACCTACCAGTGGCAGAGCCTGACCGGCTCGACGTGGTCGAACATCGCGGGCGCGACCGCCTCGACCTATACGGCCGCCGAGGCCGACGAGGGGCATCAGCTGCGCGCGGTTGCGACCTTCGTCGACGACACCGGCCAGAGCGTCAGCGCCACCAGCAGCGCCACTGCCGCGGTGACCGACATCGCGCCGACCTTATCGGTGACGATCGGCGGTACCGCGCAGGAAGGCCGGACGCTGACGGCCAACGGGGTCGCCAACGACGCCGACGCGGTCATCACCTATCAGTGGCAGTCACTGAGCGGCACGACGTGGTCGAACATTTCCGGCGCGACAAGTTCGACCTTCCTGGTCGGCGAAGCGAACGAAACCCACCAGCTGCGCGTGATCGCCACCTCCACCGACAGCGACGGCAGCGGCACGTCGGCAACGAGCGCGGCGACCGCCGCGATCACCGACGCCCCGCCGACGCTCTCGGTGACGGTGAGTGGCACGGCGCAGGAAGGCCAGACACTCACGGCCACGGCGACCGCCAACGACAGCGATGCCACCATCAAATATCAATGGCAGTCGCTGAGCGGCTCGACCTGGTCGAATATTTCCAGTGCGACGTCGTCCACCTACAAGATCGCGGAGACGAACGAGGGACACCAGCTGCGCGTGGTGGCGACGTCGAGCGACACCGATGGCTCCGGCACGACCGCCAACAGTGCCGCGACGGCGGTCGTGACCGACGCCCCGCCCAAGCTCACCATCACCAGCACGGCGGTCACCGTCGCGGCGGGCGGATCCGTGGCGCTGTCGATCTCGGAAACCACATCCGACACCGACGACACGCTCACGCTCACCATCACCGGCCTGACGACGTACGAAACGATCACCGACGCGCACGACAGCACCGTCTTCAGCGGCAGTTCAGTCACGCTCACGTCGGCGGAAGTCAGCAGCGGGCTGACCTTGCACTCGAACTACACCGGCACCGGCCATCCGGTGAACACGCTCACCGTCACGGCCAACAACACGACGAGCGGCGAGGCGGTCAGCTCTGCATCTCAAACCATCACGGTTACCGATCCGCCGGCGGCATCGAGTCCCGCGCCGGCCACGGATTCCACGCCGGTTCTGTGGCGGTCGCACGACGGGTCGCCGGCGGCGGGCGATGCCGGTGCGCTCGGAAACCAGATCACCTGGGGCGGCAGCAGCAACTCGCTCGGCCTCGGTCAGATCACGAAGGGGATCGGCGCCATGCTGCCGCTGATCGGGCCGGTCGGCTTCGAGTCCGGCTTCTCGGCGGCCGGAGCGGGCGCGGCGCTCTGGCAGGGTATCGAGCCGGTCGGCACGGCCCAAGGCGGCTTGCCGGCGAGCGTGGCTGCCGCCCTGCACGGCTCCAGTCCGGACGCGATGCTGGTCCCCGGCACGGCCTCTCTGCTCGCCGCCTGGACGACCAACAATCCGCACCTGATGATCGGCATGGGGTGACCGTCGCCGGTCGATGCTTATATGCCGGAGCGTGAATGACTTTTCTTCGAATCGTCATCCCGCTCTAGATTATTGTTGGAGCATGATGTTTTCCGAAAACTGGTACCCACTTTTCGGCATCATGCTCTAGGCGTGTCCGGATGCCCGGTAATATTCGCGGATGATGTTGTCAAAATTGTTCTCCCAAAAAGCCGACTGCAGCCTGACCTGGGCCGAGTTCTTCTCGATCTGGGCCTTTGGGCATCCCCCCATGCAGACCGGGAGGTATTGGCACTCGCTACATCTTTCGTGGGTAAAAGGATCATACCGATCCCAGCGGTCGGCGGCGAGCGGCGAAACTTCGGCTGGCAGCGTCGGGACCTCGTCACGCAGCGCGCCGTGCGCGCGATGATGGTCGCCGACGTCGAGCCCGCACTTGTACATCAATCCGTTGGGACCAAAGACCACCGAGTTGTTGCTGACCGCCGCACAATTGAGCGTCACGCGATTGGGATAATACTGAACCATTTCGAGCGCACTTGGGCCTCGATGCCGGCCCAAGCGGGCGTAGAACTCGCGCTGTATCTCTTCGTATTCGACATTGAATTTCTCAAAACGCTCGGCCTTGGCGATAAATCCGCAATGCTCCGTCATCGCGTTGATGATCGCAACGTATGGGTAAAAATTTGTATCGCCGGCGAGCCATCCCAGTTCAGCGCAGGTGTCGATCACCTCCAGACAGTCCCTTCCGATCCAGGGGTCGACATTAATGCGAAGGTAGATCCTGACACTGCCAATAAGAGAGCCGATGGTCTGCATGACCTCATCATACGAACCGGCGCGCCCGTGACCTGTGTCGGAATCGACCAGACCTCGGCGCTTGTTATGATGCCGTTTGGGGCCGTCCAGCGAGAACTGAATGTGGCGAAGGCGGTTGGCACGCACGAAACCCGTCGTATCGTCGGGCCAAGCCGTCCCGTTACATAACATTGATGCTCGATAGGACACCCCGCGTTCATCGCAAAAGCGCGTCATCGCCTCGGTATATTGCGCAATCACCGCTTGATTCAGCATGGGTTCGCCGCCGTACCAATCGACGTGCAGCGTGGGGTATCCCTTTTCGATAATTTGCTCTTGTGTCCAAGCAATCGCGGTGTCGCACGTCTCGCGGGACATGTATTCCAGCGCGCCGTCCTTCTGATAGCAATAATAGCAACGCATGTTGCAATCGAGGGTCGTCGTCATCGTGACGAAAAACGGCGCCCGAGCCCGATCCGTTCGGTAGCCGGCAGCGAGCAGCGCGCGCTCATCACCGTCCGCGCGCACAAAAATTCCGGATTCGAGCAGTGAGCTCAGGCGCTTTTGCAGAAGCGCGGGCAGATCCTCCGCTCGAAAAGCAGGAGGCCGCCACGATTGATAACCTTCCCCAGCGGATCGTGTCCGCGTCGGACCGAGAAACGGTTCAATGGCTTTTGCGAGCTGCGGAGGCAAAGCAAGCAGGGCGCCCGTGACGCCGTTGAATAGCAGCAACCGCGCCCCGTCATCCACGCGCAGGTTATAGTATGACGCCCGATAGTGCTCCACCGCCGCCGCCGGAAGGGACAGTATTACTATTGTTCGATTATCGCGACGCAGACTTGCCGACAAGCGCACAGCGAGGCGGCATGTGCGACTTCACGAGCATCCGCCCGATCCGGCGCGCGCACGACGATTTCAATTTCCTCAAGCTCAACATTCGGCATCGAGCGTCGGAGTTGGTCCAAAGACTGTTCCGATTCGACAAGGGTAACCCGCTTGCCCGCCATCGCACTCTCCTAACCGTGACGGATCAGGCTCGCACATTGTGCTCAGGTTGTAAAGCCTCCTCTTTCTCGCGTTTTCCATGGAAAGAGGCATAACCGCGGAGAGCGCCCGGTAGAGCCGGCGGATCATTGTTTGCGCGGTCCGCGCCCCCACGAATGCCCATTGCCAGGCTTGCCCACGGGTAGGCTTGACCGTTCAATGCGTTGCTTTCGAAGGTGTCCCGATGGCCCCTACCCCGACCGAGGACGAGATTTTCCGCGAGGCATTGAAGTGTCTTAGCCGACATTTCTATCGTCCCGAGCTGCTGAAAGAAGCCGGGCTTTCCGGAACCAAAATGGCCCGGCATACCGGCAACAGTATTTCGGATGCGCTTGCGCGTCTTGGCTCCTCGCACACGATCCGATTCACTGCCGACCAGATCGCTTACTACGAAGCGCTCGCGATCTACGCATCGGCCGTTTCACCTCGCAAGAAGCTGCGCGAGCTTTTCCCGCCCAATGGGATCGTCACTTATGACGGTATAGGCGTTCGTACGCTATCGCTGAACGGAAGAGTCTTCGTGACCGCGGCCTACCATTCCGGACCAGCCGAGCGCGCTGGCATTGTGCAAGGCGACGAAATTATCAGCATCGATGACTCGATCTATTCGGAAATAAACTCGTTTGCGGGCAAAGCCGGCTGCCCGGTGCTCGTGCTGATGCGCTCACAGCCCGATGGGCCGGAACGATCCATAACCGTTATCCCCGAGCGCATTGAGCCGAATGACATGTTCGAAAAAGCCCTTTCCAACAGCGTTCGAAGCTTCAAGGAAAATGAACGCACAATCGGTTATATTCGGGTGTGGTCCTATGCGGGCGAGCGCTACCATCATCTCGTACAAACCGAATTATCGACGGGAAAGCTGGCCGAGGCCCATGCGCTCATCCTCGACTTGAGAGGAGGATGGGGTGGCGCGTCGCCGGATTTCGTGAATCTTTATTGCGGCAGCGCGCCGAACATGGTGTACGTGGACCGATCCGGCGCGCGCCGTTTCGCGTCGTATCGGTGGGGCCGACCCGTCATCGTCCTAATCGATGGAAATACGCGGAGCGGCAAAGAGGTGCTCGCGTTCGGCTTGCAAAGAGCAGGAGCGACTCTCGTTGGTCAACCGACCGCGGGCGCCGTTCTGGGAGCGAAGACGTTCTTGCTGTCGGATGGAAGCCTGCTCGCCGTAGCGACTCACGACGTGCTTGTTGATGGGGAACGGTTGGAAGGCCGCGGCCTGCAACCCGACATTTTCGTACCGTTCAGTCTGCCCTTGTCGGAGGGACGTGACCCGACGCTCCGCGCTGCGATAGATGCGGCGATGCGGACCTGAGCTCGCTTTGCGAGATCGATATTCGCTCACCTAACCATCCCGGCGCTACGCGGCAGGAATAAGGAAAGCTCCGGGATGGCGATGATCAGCATCAGGCCGGCGAGCAGCGCGAGCACGTAGGGCCAGTAAGCGCGGGCGTGGCGGCCGACCGACACGTCGGCGAAGCGCAGCGCCATGAGCAGGCCGACGCCCATGGGCGGCAGGAACAGGCCGATGCCGACCGCGGCCGTCTGCACGATGTCGAAATGGATCGGGTTGATGCCGAGCTTGGTGGCGATCGGGAACACCACCGGGATGAGCACGACCGCGGCCGGCAGGCCTTCGAGCACCATGCCGAACGCCATGGTCATGAGCGCGACCCCGGCGAGGAACAGCACGTGGCTGTGCCCGAGCGGCGCCAGCACTTCGCCGAGCAGCGCCGGCACGCCAGTCACGCCCATCAGATACTGAAAGATCGTCGCCACCGCGAGCAGGAACACCACCGCCGCGGTAAGCAGCGCGGACTCGTAGGCGATCCACAGCATCTCCTTGAGCGAGACGTTGCGATAATAGAAGCGCGCGGCAAGGAACGCATAAAAGGCGACGACCGCACCCGCTTCGGTGGCGGTGAACATGCCGAGATAAAAGCCGCCGAGGATCACGAGCGGCACCACCAGCGGCACCAGCGCGTCGCGGCCCGCGCGCATCAGGAACGCGAAGCTCGGCCGCGTGTCGGTCGGCCAGCCGAGCAGGCGTGCCTCCACGAACACCAGCGCGCACAAACAAAGCCCCACCACCGCCGCGGGGATGAAGCCGGCGAGGAACAGCGCGACGACCGACGTGTTGGTTACCTCACCGATCACGATCATGAAGATCGCCGGCGGCACCAGCATGCCCATGGCGGTGCCCGCGGCGATCAGCGAGGCGCCGTCCTCGGCGCGATAGCCGGCGCGGCGGAGCGGCGGCATCAGGGTCGAGCCGAGCGCCGACACCTCGGCCATCTTCGAGCCGCAGATGTCGGAGAAGAAATAAGAGACGACGATCACCGACATGCCGAGGCCGCCGCGCAGCCAGCCGACCAGCGCGCGGGCGAGATCGACGAGCGCGTGCGACATGCCGCAGCGCTCCATCAAGGTGCCGGCGAACACGAACGAGGGGATCGCCAGCAGCACCCAGTTCTGCGAGCCGGCGACGAGGCTCGACGGCAGCATCTGCAGCGGATAGCCGCCGAGCGCCAGGCCGGCGATACCGGCAATGCCGAGCGCGAACACGATCGGCATCGACAGCGCCAGCAGCCCGACGAAAACGACAGCGGTGAAGGCGAGCAGCATCAGCCCCCTCCCCGCCCCTGAGAAAGGGTGCTCTCGTCGGCGGCCGCGGGTGCGTAGCCGGCGGCGACAATGAGGCCATAAACGGCGATCAAGGTGCCGCCCGCGACCGAGGAGGCGTAGAGCCAGGCGAGGTTTAGGCCGAGCCCGGGCGAGGTGAGCACCGAATTGGTCATGCACAGCTTGATGCCGTAGACGGCGGCGAGCGCGCCGAAGCCGGCGATCAGCAGATGATTGACACGGTCGATGATTTGCTGCGTGCGCGGCGCGAAGCGATGGGTGACGATACGCAGCCCGAAGTGCACGCGCTCGATGATGGCAACGGCGGCGCCGACGGCGGCGAGCCAGGCGAGGCCGAACTCGCCCACCTCCTCGACCCAGAAGAAACTGATGGGATCGAGATCGAAATAGTCGGTGATCTGCACCACCACATAGCGCAGCACCACGCCGGCAAGCAGATCCATCATCACGAAGATCAGGAGGAGCGCGAGGAAGACCTTCGGGATCGCGGCGAGGACGCGCAGCGTCGGAGGATGATGTGAAGCCATTATGCGCTATCGTCTTAAGCGGGAGACAAACAGAACCGGCGGTCAGTAGCTCCCGGTCGTCATTGCCCGCGAAGGCGGGCGATCCAGTAATCGGCGACCTATCAGTTACTGAACGGCCGCTGTTTACTGGATGCCCGCTTTCGCGGGCATGACGAGTCAGAGCCTAGTCACGCCTGGTTGGCGACCAATTCCCACATGACGCCGAACTGCTTTTCGTAGCCCGGCCAGATCTTGTCCTGCGCGGTCTTGCGGAAGGCGTCGACGTCGGCGGCGTTGACCGTCATCCCCTTGGGCTCGAGCAGCTCCTTCGCCTTGGCGAGGTTGTCGACGCTCTCGGTGTCGTGGCGGATGCGCTCCTGCGCCTCGCGTCCCACGTCGAGCAGCAGCTTCTGCTCGTCCTTCGCCAAGCCGTTCCAGACGTCGAGGTTGATCACCGAGCAGGTCGGCCCGTAATTGTGGAAGGTCATCGAGCAGTATTTGGAGACCTCGTAGGCCTTGAGCGCGAGGATGTTGACGATCGGCAGATCCGCGCCGTCGATGACGCCCTGCTGCGCCGCCGGGATCACCTCGCCCCACGGCAGCGGCACGGCGTTGCCGCCGAGCCCGTTGATGGTGTCGGCGAACACCTTCGCCTGCTGCACGCGCAGCCGCAGGCCGCGCAGGTCCTTCGGCGCCGTGATCGGCCGCTTGTTGTTCCAGAACTGGCGAAAGCCGTAGTCGTAGAAGAACAGCACCTTGACCTTGTATTTGTCCTGAAACCCGGCATCGAGCTGATCGCCGATCTTGCCGTTGAACATGCGGTAGGCCTGGTCGTAGCTCTTGACCAGATAAGGCACGAGGAACACGGCCATCTCGGGAAACACCGTCGCGGCGGCGCCGCCCGGGTCGCCCATGGCGACATTGCCGGCCTTCACCGCGTTCATGATTTCCAATTCCTTGCTTAGCAACGTGCCGCCGTGGAATTCCATGTCGAGCGCGCCATTCGAGCGCTTCGTCACCTCCTCGGCCATCCACGCCTGGTGCACGGCGGCGGATTCCGGCGCCGGCACGATGTGCGCGTAGACGAGCTTCTTGGCGGTGGTCTGCGCGTAGGCCGGTGCGCGGCCGGCGGCGAGAATGCCGGCTAAACCTGCGCCCGTGCCGGCAACGAAACGGCGGCGGGTGAGCGCGGCGTGCCTCCGCGACAAACAGTCATGAAGATGCGGCATTTGTGATCCCTCCCATGTTACCTCGATATTGTTGCTCCACAGGAGACCATGCGGCGGAGGTAATTTCAACGCAGCCAGCCCGCACGGTGTTTTCGTAGGGAATCGCGAGGAACAGCGCTCGGGCGGACGCGTTGTCGCAGGTGATAAGCCGAGCGGGGCAGAACAGGTGAGGAAACAGCAATGAGACGTATTCTCTTGGCGACCGTTGCGGCCGCAGCGCTTATGGCCGGGTCGAGCTTGGTCATGGCGCAGGGAAAGGGTGGGGGGAGCATGGGGGCCGGCGGCGCCGGCATGGGGCAACACGAGTCCGGCGGAGCCGGCGGGAAGGCCGACGCGGACGATAAGGCCGGCGCGGCCAGCGAGCATGGTGACCAAGGCATGGGCCGCGAGGAACACGGTGAGCACCGTGCGGGCGACCGCGACCGCGACCGTGCGGGGGATCGTGACCACGACCGGACCCGCACGGGCGATCGCGACCGGGACCGGGACCGCGCGGGCGATCGGGACCGCGACCGTACCCGCACGGGCGATCGCGACCGCGATCGGGACCGCGCGGGTGACCGTGACCGCGACCGTACCCGCATGGGCGACCGCGACCGCGATCGGGACCGCATGGGCCATCGGGACCGCGATCGGGACCGCGGGCGGCACATGAGCAGACACGATCGGGACCGGGATCACATGGGCAAACGCCACCACGACCGCGATCGGTACAGCAAGCGTGACCGTGATCGGCCGCGGGGCGAGGTTCGTGACCGCGACTGATCATCCGCCGGCGTAACGTCGGCCTGACGTAAAAGCGATGCGGCCCGCCCTCCTTCGGGAGGGCGGGTTTTTTTGTTTGTAGGGCGCAACAGGCCACGCCGGTGAGCGGTACTATGATCACGATTGGCCGCTCAACCGCTGCGCATCGACATGAAATGCTGCGCTCCGGTACCACCGCAGGGGGGGAACTGCGCTCCGGCGCAGGCGTTGATGCGGGATGAAGGCCGAGGGGCATCAACGGTAATAAAGTGTGAGGAGACAGCGATGAGACGAATTCTTTTGGCGACGACAGCCGCGGCGGCGCTTGTGGCGGGCTCAAGCCTGGCCATGGCGCAGACCGGCGGCGGCGCGAACGTAGGCGCCAGCGGCGGCGCCAACGTGCAGCAACACCAGGGCGCTACCGGCGGCAACGCCGGCGTGCGCGGCAACGCCGGCACGCAGGGCAACACGCGCGGTATGACGCAAAACCAGCGCGGCGGCCAGAACGAGCACATGGGCCAAGCCGGCGAACAGCGCGGCAACGCCCGCGGCGAGGAACGTAACGAGCGCATGGGCCAGAACCGCGAACAGCGCGGCCACGCCTATGGCGAGGAGCGTAACGAGCGGACGGGCCAGCGCGAC
>JAFAUQ010000223.1 GCA_019243195.1 Hyphomicrobiales bacterium | reverse complement strand
AGGGGCCGTTCCATTCCATTACCTGGCCCGCGTTGCGCAAGCGCGCGCTCAAGCTGGCGCAGCGCCTGGAGCGCGACGGCATCAAGCAGGGCGATCGGGTCGCGACCCTCGCGTGGAATACCTGGCGCCATCTGGAGGCGTGGTACGGCATCGTCGGCGTCGGCGCGATCTATCACACCGTCAATCCGCGACTGTTTCCCGAGCAGATCGTTTGGATCATCAATCACGCGGAAGACCGCGTAATGATGACGGACCTCACTTTCGTTCCCTTGCTGGAAAAACTCGCCGATAAGCTCACGTCGATCGAACGCTACGTCATCCTCACCGACGCCGCGCATATGCCGAAGACGACGCTGCGCAATGCGGTTCCTTATGAGGAATGGATCGCCGAAGCGGACGGCGATTTCGTCTGGGCAAGCTTCGATGAGAACACCGCGGCGGGCATGTGTTACACCTCCGGAACCACGGGGGATCCGAAGGGCGTTGTCTATTCGCATCGTTCCAACGTGCTTCACTCGATGATCGCGGTCCAGCCGGAAATGATCGGCCTGTGCTCGCGCGACGTCGTCCTCCCGGTGGTGCCATTGTTTCATGCCAATGGGTGGTCGCTGGCACTCACCGCGCCGATGACCGGCGCCACCATGGTGATGCCCGGCATGAAACTTGACGGTGCGTCAGTTTATGAACTGCTCAACGAATACAAAGTGACATGCACCGCGGCGGTGCCGACCGTCTGGCTCATGCTGCTGCAGCACCTGGAGGCGACCGGCGGCAAGCTCCCCCATCTCAAGAAGGTCGTGATCGGCGGCTCCGCCTGTCCGCGTGCGATGACCAAGGCGTTTCAGGATATCTACGGCGTCGAGGTCATTCATGCCTGGGGCATGACCGAGATGAGCCCGCTCGGCACCGTGTGCACGCTCAAACCGGAATATGCAAGTCTTACCGGCGAGGCACGCCTCGATATCCAAGACAAACAGGGCCAGACTCCTTTCGGAGTCGAAATGAAAATCACCGACGATTCCGACCGCGAGCTGCCGTGGGACGGCAAGACGTTCGGGCGTCTCAAGGTGCGCGGGCCCGCGGTCGCCAAGGCCTATTTCAAAGACGAAGGCGGCGATATCCTCGACAAGGACGGCTTTTTCGACACCGGTGACGTGGCGACCATCGACCGCTACGGCTATATGCACATCACCGATCGCTCGAAGGATGTGATCAAATCCGGCGGTGAATGGATTTCCTCGATCGACATCGAGAACCTCGCCGTCGGCCATCCCAAGGTGGCGGAAGCTGCGGTTATCGGTATCCGGCACCCCAAATGGGACGAGCGGCCGCTCCTCGTCATCGTGCTCAAGCCGGATCAGACGGCGACCAAGGAGGAGCTGCTCGGGTTCCTGCAAGGCAAGATCGCCAAGTGGTGGATGCCGGACGACGTGGTGATCGTGGACGAAATTCCGCACACCGCGACCGGCAAGATCCAGAAAATTACCTTGCGCGAGCGCTTCAGGGATTACGTGCTGCCGACCGCCATCGCGGCGGAATAATTTTGTCACAAGTTCGTCGCGGCGAGGTCAGGATTCCTCCACCGTCGCGAAGAGAAACGCATTGACCACCGTGGACGCCATACTTCAGCCGAGCTTTGTCTGAAGAGTGGCCGAATCGAGTGGGGGATGGACGACATGGCAACCATAGCTTTGGTGGACGATGATCGCGATATACTCGCGTTCATCGCGACGACGCTTGAATCGGAAGGATATCAGGTCGTGTCTTACCCGGACGGGCCGGCTGCGCTCAACGGGTTCAAGACTGTGCAGCCCGATCTCGCCATCTTGGACATCAAGATGCCACAGATGGACGGGGTCGAGTTACTGCGGCGACTGCGGCAGAAATCCGATGTGCCCGTCATCTTCCTGACCGGGCGGCAGGAGGAAACCGACGAGCTGCTCGGACTACGGATCGGCGCGGACGACTTCATCCGCAAGCCGTTTTCGCAGCGGGTGCTGGTCGAGCGGGTGCGCACTTTGCTGCGCCGGTTCCGCACGGCGGAGGCGGTCGCCGAGCGCGAGACCAGCGACAGCGTGATGGAGCGCGGCGCCCTGTGTCTTGACCGGGAGCGCCACACCTGCACCTGGAAGGGCAGCAGAGTGGTGCTCACGGTGACCGAGTTCCGGCTGCTCGAGACGCTCGCGACCCGGCCCGGCGTCATCAAGAGCCGCGATGCGCTCATGGACGCCGCTTACGAGGACCAAGTCTATGTCGACGACCGTACGATCGACAGCCACATCAAGCGGCTGCGCAAGAAGTTCCGCTTGGTCGACGAGACCTTCGACATGATCGAGACTCTCTACGGGGTGGGCTACCGCTTCCGCGAGAGCTGATCCCAGTCGAGAGCACAGCGGCGCCGCGTTGACGGCGGTTCTGCCGGCGCGTTAAGCACCCGGCCGGACCGCATTCTTTCCTCGAACCGCTGCCGGCGGCGAGGGTTCACGAGGGCGCTGATGCTCTACGTCGCGCGCCGCCGCGTCGCGGAAGAGCCGATATCGAAGCTCGCCATCTGGTCGCGCCGTCTCGCGCTCTTCGCGATTGCGGTGGTTCTGCTCGTCATCGTCATCGCCAATCTTGGCTTTCTCGATCCGGTGCCGGCGATCGCCAGCCTGGCGGGTTCGCTGTTCTTTGCGCTGGTCGCGATGGTGCTGGCGTTCGGCGCATTCGTGGTGATCTGGCGGCAGGGGCTGCGCGGGCTCGGGCTCGCCGTTGCCGCGCTCGGCATCGGCGTCGCGATGCTCGCCTATCCGGCCTATCTGGGAGTGCGGTTTTATCGGCTGCCGGCGATCAACGACATCACCACCGATCCAGTGGATCCACCGCGGTTCGAGCGGCTCGCGCGGCTTCGGCCGCGCGGCGCCAATCCCGTCGCCTACCCTGGGGCTGACGTCATGAAGCTGCAGCGCGCCGCCTATCCGGATATCGAGCCTCTGCTCGTCTCGGTGCCGCCAGCCGAAGCCTACGAGGCGGCATATGCGGTGATCAAAAAGCGCAGGTGGCGCATCGTTGACGAACGTCCGCCTCAGACCGGCCGGCGTGAGGGCCGGATCGAAGCCGTGGCGCATACGCCGATCATGGGCTTCCGCGACGACATCGTGGTGCGCGTGCGCTCGGCGGAGGACGGGGCGCGCATCGACATGCGCTCCGCCTCACGTTACGGCCGGCACGACTTCGGCGCCAACGCCTCCCGCCTGCGTTCTCTGAGCAACGATATCGACGATGCTGCCGGCGTGGAAAAGGCCAAGCCCAAGCCGCCGCCCAATCCGGCACCGAAAAAAGCACCTCAACGCGGCAAGCGGTAAGTCCCGCCGATCGCTGGCGCGCCGTCGGTCGCGACGCCGCCGCGGGCGACCAGATCTTCCAGATGCGCCAGCACCGAAAGGCCAGCCGCGCCGACGAGCCGCGGATCGAGTCCGATGTAAACGGCCCGCACGATCGTGGGGATATCCGCCGGCCCCTTCTCCAGGCGATGCAGGATCGAGGCCTCGCGGCCGTGGCGATGGCGGATCAGATATTCGACGAACCTCGGCGCGTTGCGGATCGCACCGCCGTGGCCGGGGAAATAGATCGTCTCCGGACGGCGCGCGAGCTTGTGAAGCGAGGCCATGTAGTCGCTCATCGCGCCGTCGGGAGGTGCGACAATGGTCGTCGACCATCCCATCACATGATCGCCCGAGAGCAGCAGGTCTCCTTCTTTAAAGGCATACGCCATGTGGTTCGCCGTATGGCCGGGCGTGGCGACCGCCTCGAAGGTGAAACCGTTCCCGCGCACAAGTTCGCCGTCGGTTAGCGTCACGTCCGGCCGGAACGCCTGGTCGCCGCCAGCGTCAAGCCGCGCGGTCTCGCCCGTGTGCAAGGCCCGCGCCGGGCGGTGCGGACCTTCAGCGTAGACCGTCGCGCCGGTCGCCGCCTTGAGACGTACTGCCCCCGGTGAGTGATCCCGATGCGTGTGGGTGACGAGGATGTGGGTGACGGTCTCGCCGCGTACCGCCTCGAGGATGGCGGCGACATGGCGCGGGTCGTCGGGCCCGGGATCGATCACCGCGACTTCGCCCCGCCCGACGATGTAGGTCACCGTCCCTTTGAAGGTGAACGGTCCTGGGTTGTCCGCAAGGATGCGCCGCAGTCCCGGCGCGACTTCCTCGACGGTTTCGGGGGCGAGGTCGAACGTTTTATCGAACGGGATGTCGTCGGACATGGCGGGACGGGAGTTCGGCTCACGATGAGTGGAGGAGGGCCCTATCATCGATTTGCCCTCAGTACCACGTCGCGCCGACCAGGACCGCTGCCGAATGAATGGGCAGGAGCGTCCAGGATGTCCATCAGTCAGCGGTTTTCCCGCGACGGTGACCGTGTCCTGTACTGGCACGCGCTTTGTATGACAGACTTGCGATACCGGCGCCTTCTTACGGCGGCGTAGGCGAGAGGGGGCTGTCATGCACGAAGTCGTTCACCCGGTGGACGAACGTTTGCCGTATCCGCGCCTGTTCACCCTGGGGCTTCAGCACGTCCTGGTGCTTTATGCCGGCGCCGTAGCGGTGCCGCTCATCATTGGTCGCGCGCTCAAGCTGTCGCCCGAGCAGGTGGCCGCGCTCATCAATGCTGACCTTTTCGCCGGCGGCGTCGCCACGCTGATCCAGAGCGTCGGCTTCCCGCGCGTTGGCATTCGCCTGCCGGTCATGATGGGCGTCACCTTCGCCTCGGTGGGTCCAATGCTCGCCATGGCGGCGAGCCCATCGGTCGGTTTGCTGGGCATCTTCGGTGCGGTCATCACGGCGGGCATCTTCGGCATCGTCGTTGCGCCGATCGTGAGCCGTTTGCTGCCTTTGTTCCCGCCGGTCGTCACCGGAACGATCATCCTGGTGATCGGGATTTCGTTGATGCGGGTCGGGATCAACTGGGCCGGCGGGGGCGTGCCCACCTTCACAAAGGTGGTGGATGGCCAGGCGGGCGCGTTCCCCAATCCGGCTTATGGTGCGCTTGACGGCTTGGCAGTGGCGCTGTTCGTGCTCCTCTTCATCCTGGCGATAACGAAGCTCGCGAAGGGCTTCGTTGCCAACGTCGCGGTGCTGCTCGGCATCATCGCGGGCGCGATCGTCGCCGCGATCATTGGCATGATGCACTTCGAGAAGGTGCTGGCGGCGCCGTGGGTCGATCTCGTGGTCCCGTTCCAGTTCGGCTGGCCGCAATTCGATTTCGTCGCCGCATTGACCATGTGTTTGGTGATGATCGTGGTGATGATCGAGTCGACCGGCATGTTTCTCGCGCTAAGCGAGATGACCGGGAAGCCGATCGATCAGGAGGCGCTCACCCGCGGGTTGCGCGCGGACGGCGTCGGGACGCTGATCGGCGGAATCTTCAACACGTTTCCCTATACGTCCTTCTCGCAGAATGTCGGGCTTGTCGGCGTCACCGGGGTGCGCTCGCGCTGGGTGACGGCGGCTGGCGGCGGCATCATGCTGGCGCTCGGCCTCGTCCCGAAGCTCGCCGCGTTGGTCGAGGCGGTGCCCCTCCCGGTGCTCGGCGGCGCCGGGCTCGTCATGTTCGGCATGGTTGCGGCGACCGGCGCCCGCATCCTGACAAACGTCGATTTCCGGGGCAATCGCTTCAACCTCTACGTCGTCGCGCTCGCGGTCGGCTTCGGCATGATCCCGCTCGTGGCACCGGCCTTCTTTGCCAAGTTCCCGAGCGAGCTGCGGCCGCTACTCGACTCCGGCATTTTGCTCGCCGCGCTCGTCGCCGTTCTTCTCAATGCCTTCTTCAACGGACTGGCACGCGGCAAACCAGGGCGCGCGGAGGCGGTGGCTGCAGCCGGCGAGAGCGTGTAGCGCAGAACAATCAGTTGGTAATTGCGGGCTACACTGCCGTGGGCGCGGCGCGCGCGCCGCGCAGATCAATCGCGGAGAGGAATTCCTGCCGGGTTTCGGGATGGTCGCGGAACACGCCGAGCATGCGGCTCGTGACCATCGTGGCCTGTGACTTGTGAACGCCGCGCGTGGTCATGCAGGTGTGCGTGCCCTCGATGACCACCGCAATCCCGTGCGGCTTGAGCACGCGCTCGATGGTGTTGGCGATCTCCGCCGTCATGCGTTCCTGGATCTGCAGCCGCTTGGCATAGACCTCGACCAGCCGCGCCAGCTTGGAAATCCCCACCACCCGATGGCGCGGCAGGTAGCCGATATGCGCGCGGCCGATGATCGGCGCCATGTGATGCTCGCAATGGGATTCGAAACGGATGTCGCGTAGCAGCACGATCTCGTCGTACCCGCCCGCCTCCTCGAAGGTGCGCTGCAGCAGCTCGGCCGGATCCTCGCCGTAACCGGCGAACCATTCCTCGTAGGCGCGTGCAACCCGCGCCGGAGTCCCGTCGAGGCCCTCGCGGTCGGGATCGTCTCCGGCCCAGCGGATCAAGACGCGGATCGCGGCCTCGGTTTCCGCGCGGGAGGGGCGTCCGGGCGGCTTGGATTTGCCTTTGCGCTGGCGGCTGTCGGCGCTTTCATTCATTGCTATCTCCACCTCGCCCGAACCCTTTATATTTGGGTTCAAGGGAAACGATGTTCGCGGCAGCCCGTTCTCGTAGGCCGCAACGAGCCGATCTTAAAGCAACATAACGTCTCCAGGGAGGTTTCCATGGCAGGACCTTCAGCCCCCTCCGGCCCCGATCTGACGCAGGGCATTCCGCTCGGGATGATCGACGAGAACGGGAATCTCCTCGGTCATGTCGCGGAGGACGCGGTGCTGGTGTCGCGCCGCGGTGACGAGTACTCCGCGATCAGCGCAACCTGCTCACATTACGGCGGGCCGTTGGGCGAGGGCTTGATCGACGCGGATACTGTCCGCTGTCCCTGGCATCACGCCTGCTTCAGCCTGCGCACCGGCGAGGCAATCGAAGCGCCCGCGTTCAACCCGCTCAGCCGTTGGCTCGTCGAAATCCGTGGTGACAAGCTCTACGTGCGCGAGAAAATCGAGCCGATCCCGCCACGGCCTCGCGCGACGGCGGCCGCGCCGGGGCGCGTGGTAATCGTCGGCGGCGGCGCCGCCGGATTTGCGGCAGCCGAGATGCTGCGGCGCCAAGGCTTCGGCGGCAGTCTCACGATGGTGAGCAGCGACAACGCGCCTCCCTACGATCGGCCCAATTGTTCGAAGGATTATCTTGCCGGGAACGCGCCGGAAGACTGGATGCCGCTGCGGCCGCCGGAATATTACCGCGATAACGACATCGACCTTCGGCTCAAGACGGTAGTCGCCTCGATCGACGCGCGCGGCCACAGCGTAAGTTTGACCGACGGCAAAAGCCTGCCGTTTGACAAGCTGCTGCTGGCGACCGGCGCCGAGCCGATCCGTCTCGATATTCCGGGCGCGAACGCGCCGCACGTCTTCGTCCTCCGCTCGCTTGCCGATTCCCGCGCCATCATCGAACGCGCCAAAAGCGCCAAGCGCGCAGTGGTGCTGGGCGCAAGCTTTATCGGGCTCGAAGCGGCGGCGGCGCTGCGCGCGCGTGAACTCGAAGTGCACGTGGCGGCGCCGGAACGGGCGCCGCTCGAGCGGGTGTTCGGCAGCGAGATGGCGCAGTTCGTCCGCCTGCTGCACGAGGAGCACGGCGTCACATTCCATATGGAGCAGAAGGCGACGGCGATCGATAGCGCGCGCGTGCGGTTGGAAAACGGCCAGACAATCGACGCCGACCTCGTCATCGTCGGGATCGGCGTGCGGCCCCGCACCGCGCTCGCCGAGCGCGCGGCGCTCTCGGTCGACCGCGGGATAAGCGTGAACGAATATTTGCAGACGAGCGCGCCCGATATATTCGCCGCGGGCGACATCGCGCGCTGGCCCGATCCCTATTCGGGCTCGCGCCTGCGCATCGAGCATTGGGTCGTAGCCGAGCGGCAAGGGCAGACGGCGGCCCGCAACATGCTCGGCGCCGGCGAAAAGTTCACGCAGGTGCCGTTTTTCTGGAGCCAGCACTACGATGTGCCGATCAACTACGTCGGGCATGCGGAAGGCTGGGACGATATCGCGATCGAGGGAGATATCGCGGGCCGCGACTGTATGCTGCGCTACCGGCGCGGCGGGCGCGTGCTCGCGGCGGCGTCAATCTATCGGGATCGCGAGAGCCTGGAGGCGGAAGTCGCGATGGAGCGCGAGGTCGCAAGTTGACGGGCGACTGTCACCCCAAATCCACCGCGCGCAAATGCCGGATCGGGCGGCCGGGCGCGATCGCCTGGGCTGCCGCCACGATGGCGTTCGAGTCGATGCCATAGTGGCGATAGAGGTCGCGGATTTCTCCGGTCTGGCCGAAGTGCTCGACGCCGAGCGAACGCACCCGATGGCCGCGCACGGCGCCGAGCCAGGCGAGCGTTGCCGGGTGACCGTCGAGCACGGTCACGATGCCGCAATGGGACGGCACCTCGGCGAGCAGCCGCTCGATATGGGCGCTTGCGTGTACGAGCCCGCGCTCGCGGGCGCGGCTCGCGGCGGTCCAGCCGGCATTGAGCCGGTCGGCCGAGGTGACGGCGAGAAGGCCGATGTCGCGGCGATCCTCCGCCATGAGGCCGACAGCCTGGATCGCTTCGGGCGCGACGGTGCCCGTATAGGCGACGACGACCTGACAATTGGGCCCCGGCCGCCGCAGCCAATAGGCGCCGTCGATGATCGCCTGGCGCAATTCCGCGGTCATGGGGCGCTTTATTTGCTCGATCGGCCGCGTGGAGAGGCGCAGATAAACCGAACCGCCGGTCTCGTCGCGCAGCCAGTTGCGCTCGGACGCGTCGGCTTCGCCATCCTTCTGGATATACGTGAGCGCGAAGGCGAGGATGGCGGAGAGTTCGTCAACGAAGGCCGGCTCGAAGGCCGCCAGCCCGTCCTGCGCGATGCCGATGAGCGGCGTGCCGATCGATTGGTGCGCGCCGCCTTCCGGTGCGAGGCTGATGCCGGACGGAGTGGCGGCGAGAATGAACCGCGCATCCTGATAGCAGGCGTAGTTGAGCGCATCGAGGCCGCGCGCGATGAACGGGTCATAGAGCGTGCCGATCGGCAACAGCCGCTCGCCGTTGATCGCGTGCGACAGCCCGAGCGCCGAGAGCAAAATGAACAGATTCATCTCAGCGATGCCGAGCTCGATGTGCTGGCCCTGGGGTGAAAATTCCCACGTGAACGTCGACGGGATGCGCTCGCTTTTGAAAGTGTCGGCCACGGTCTCGCGCGCGAATAAGCCGCGCCGGTTCACCCACGGCCCGAGGTTCGTCGAAACGGTCACGTCGGGCGAGGTGGTCACCACGCGCGCCGCGAGCTCGGATTTTTCCCTGGCAAGTTCATTGAGGATCAAGCCGAAGCCCGTCTGGGTCGACATCACCGACTGGATTGTCACCGCAAGCTCGTCCGGCACCGGAATGGGCGCGGTCGACCGGCGCCGCGCGCGGGCACGGAACGGCACTTGTTCGAGAAACTTTTCCAATCGCTCCGGCGGGAGCTTCAGTCCTTCGAATTTGTCCCACTCGTGCCCCGGCCTGATATCCATGGCCTGACGGAGGTTTTCCATCTGCGCCGGCGTCATGAGGCCCGCGTGATTGTCCTTATGGCCGGCGAAAGGCAGCCCGTAGCCTTTGATGGTGTAACAAATAAAACAGGTGGGCCGGTCGTGATCGATCCGGCCGAACGCCTCGATCAGGCTCGGCAGGTCGTTGCCGGCGAGATTGGTCATCAGGCGCGCGAGCTCCGTGTCGGAGCGAGCGTCGATCAGCCGCGTCACGTCACCCTGATCGCCGATGTCGTCATTGAGGCGCCGCCGCCACGCGGCGCCGCCCTGAAACACCAAGGCTGAGTAAAGTTGGTTGGGGCACTCGTCGATCCAGCGGCGCAGGCGTTCGCCGCCCGGCTCGCGAAAAGCGGCTTCCAGCAGTGAGCCGTATTTGAGGATGACGACGTCCCAGCCGAAGTCGCGGAACAGCGCTTCATAGCGCGCCCACAGACCCTCGCGGATTACCGCATCGAGGCTTTGGCGGTTGTAGTCGATAATCCACCAGCAATTACGGAGACCCTGTTTCCAGCCTTCGAGTATCGCCTCGAAAATATTGCCTTCGTCGAGTTCGGCGTCGCCGACGAGCGCGATCATGCGGCCTTCCGGCCGGTCGAGCCCCCAGCCGTGCGCGCGCACGTAGTCCTGCACCAGGCTCGAGAACAGCGTCTGGGCGACGCCCAGCCCGACCGAGCCGGTGGAAAAATCGACGTCGTCGGCGTCCTTGGTGCGGGAGGGATAGCTCTGGGCGCCCTTGTAGCCGCGGAAACCCTCGAGCTTGTCGACCGACTGCCCGCCCAGCAGATATTGGATCGCGTGGTAGATCGGGCTCGCGTGCGGCTTCACCGCCACCCGATCCTCCGGCCGCAGCACGTGGAAATAGAGCGCGGTCATGATGGTGGCGAGCGAGGCGGACGAGGCCTGGTGTCCGCCGACTTTGAGGCCATCCGTACTCTCACGCACGTGGTTGGCGTGGTGGATGGTCCAGGCGGCAAGCCAGAGAACCTTCTTTTCCAGTTCGCTCAGTATGGTCAGATGCGAATCGTCGGGCATCGCGGTGCGTTCGGTTTGATCGCGTGCATCTTAGAGCAGCGAATGGCGAATGGCGAATGGCGAGTAGAAGCTTGGGTCACCCATTCGCTATTCGCTACTCACTATTCGCTCGTCTCAGACCGGCGGCCACTGGCGCGGGCGCACACTCGGCACGCGGCCGCGGACCGGCCCGCTCCAAGTCGTCGTGCGTACGGGGTGCGGCGGGCCGGGTGCGTGCGCGGCGAGCGCAAACAGCGCCCCGAACGCAAAGCCGCCGATGTGAGCCCACCAGGCGATCCCGCCGGCAAGATCGTGCGACATCAGTTCGGACGTGCCTTGCAGCAATTGCAGCACGAACCAGATCACCGCGAACAGCACGGCCGGGATCGGCACGAACAGCGGGATGAAGACGATCAGGATGATGGTGATCACGCGCGCCCGCGGGTAGGCGACTGCGTGGGCGCCGATCACCGCCGCGATCGCGCCTGAGGCGCCGAGCACCGGCGTCGTCGACTCCGGATGTGTGAACAAGTGCACCGCGCTCGCCGCAACGCCCCCGCAGAGATAGAGGGCGGCAAAGCCCAGCCGGCCGAACCGCGCCTCCATGGCGGGCCCGAAGATCCACAGGAACCACATATTCGAGATGAGATGCAGCCAGCCGCCGTGCATGAAGGTGTTGGTCAGCAGCGGCCACCAGTTGGAGGGATCGAGTCCGTATCGTTGCGCCGCCAGCGGCTCGGTGTAGCGGATCGGAATAAGCGCAGCGTGGATAAGCACCTGCTGGAGCGTGCCTGCCGGCAGGCTCTCCATCCACAGAAACACGAGCGTGTTGATGCCGATGAACGCCAGCACCAGCACCGGTGGGGACGCGCGTGGTGCGGTGTCGATGAAAGGAAACAACCGGAGCTCCTCGGCGGCAGGCTCGCCAGCCTCATAACTAGGAATGCGGGCCCTCCGGCGCGAGTGGTGCTTTTAAGTCCGCCAAGGCAGCGCCGAAGCCGTCTCCACGAATATCCAGGCGCCCAGTCCGAGTTCACGCGGAAACGGGACGATCAGCAGGGGACCATGGCGTCGCGACGTCGTCCCGCGGGCACGCAGGACCTGTTCGGCGGTGTCGAGCGACACGACCATGATCGCATAGGCGCCGATGAACGGCAGGGAGGGGATGGCGACTTCCGGCAGCAGGCCAGTGAAGGCGGCGGCGTCCATGATCTGCACCCGGCCGCGGTCGAGAGCGACCGCGCGGCCGGCGGCGTTCGCGGCCACCGGACGGCCGGTGAATCGAGCAAAGCGCTGCGCCGCCTCTTCGACGTGCTCGACCGCGATCACCACGTCGGTCAGCGCCACGGCGCCATTGGGATGCGTGAGCCAGCGCGGCTGCCATACCGCCCGCTCAGTCCGGTGGGTGAGCATCTGCACGCGGCCCTCCGGCATGACGCCATGCTCGACCCGCGCGATCGTGAATGCGGCGGTCGCCGGGCCGCTTTCGGTGTCGACCGGCCGCTGCATTTGCACCAGCGGGCGCACCCGAAATCCGGAAGCGCTAAGCGTGGCATGTGCCTTAGCCGCGTCGGCGACCGCGAAGGCGACGAGATGAAGCCCCGGATGCCGTCCGAGGGCGGTGTCGAGTTCGCGCGCGAGCGGCGTGTCGGATGTCTTGAACAGAATCTCGACGTAGCCGCGCCGGAACATCACCGTCATGTTGCCGGTGCCGGTCAGCCGCGGCGGGCCGCCATCCGGATCGGGGTTCGACTGAATCGAAAGTGGCGCGGGAGCAAAGCCGGCATGCGTCAGCGCACGGCCGGCGGATTGGGCATCGCGCACGAAATGCGCGAGGTGATCGAGAAAGATTTCTCCCTCCAGCGGAAGCTGGCGGTCGGCTTCGGATGCAGCAGGCGCCTGCGCCACGGCGAAGCCGTCAGCTGGCCGGCGCGTGATCGGGGCAGGGGTGCACCTCGATCGTGACATGGGAGAGTCCGCCAATGCCGGCGAGACGCGACTTGTAGTTTTCCGGCGGCTGCGGATGCTCGGTGACGACCGACGCGATCACGCCCGCATGTCCGGGGCCAAGCCGCCACAGGTGCAGGTCGGCGACGCGATCGCCGCCGACCTCGAGCCGGCCACGCACGCGATCGGCAAGCCCGCGGCTTGGAACGACGTCGAGCAACACGGCGCCGGATGAGCGCATCAGGCCGAGGCCCCAGCTGATGATGACGCCGGCGCCGACGATGCCGACGAGCGCGTCCATCCACGCCAGTCCGTAGAAGCGGCCCATGAGCAGCCCGCCGATCGCGAGCACCGACGTCACCGCATCGGCGAGCACATGAATGTAGGCGGCGCGGATGTTGTGATCGTGCGAATGGTGATGGTCATCGTCATCATTGTCGTGAGCATGGCTGTGGTGATGATCCTCGTCCGACAGGAGCCACGCGCTGATAAGGTTGACGGTCAGCCCAATCCAGGCGACCGCGATCGCTTCGGTGTATCTGATGGCGACCGGGTTGAAGAAACGCGTCATAGACTCGTAGGCGATGATCAGGGCGATGAGCAGCAGGATGAGCGCGCTCGCAAAGGCCGCGAGTTCGCCGAGCTTGCCGGTGCCGAAGGAGAACCGCGCGTCGGCCGCATGCCGTCGCGCGAAACGATAGGCCAGTGCGGCGATCGCCAGTGCGGCCACATGGGTCGACATATGGACGCCGTCGGCCACCACCGCCATCGAACCGAACAGCGTGCCGCCGGTGACCTCCGCCACCATCGTGGCGGCCGTGAGCGCGACGACGAACCAGGTGCGCCGCTCGTGACGGTCGTGCTTTTCGCCCAGGAAGACGTGGGCGTGATGCCACCGCTCGAGCGAATGCGTGTGCATGATCGGTCTCCGTTCGCGGCTCTCGTCATTCTCTCGGCAATCGGCATATCATGCGATAGGCGATGCTAAAATCGGTACCTGGGGAAGGGTATGCAAGTGATGTGGCGCGCTTTGTCTTGTCTCCTACTGGCGGCAGGACTGATCGGACCGGCCTACGCGGACGATCGGGCCGATTGCCACGCCACGGGGGTTCCGGACGCGGCGGTTGCTGCCTGCACCCGCTTGATCGGCGCGGGGACGGTGCGAGAAAACCAGCTTGCCGATCTCTACGCGGCACGTGCCAATGCCTATCGGACCCAGGCAGATTTCGACCGCGCCATTGCCGATTACGACGAGGCGATCCGGATCGATCCCGCGCGCCCATTCCTTTTCGATCTGCGGGGCAATGCCTGGCTTGCCAAGCGTGACTATCCCCACGCCATCACCGATTACGATCGGGCGCTGCAGCTCAATCCAAAACTGGTGCCCGCCTACGTCGGTCGCGCGAGCGCGCATTTGGCGAAAGGCGACCTCGACGCGGCCCTCGCCGATTATCAGGCGGCGATCGAGCTCAACCCCAAGGGCGCCGGCCTTTATCTCCAACGCGGGCACGCTTGGCGCCGCAAGGGCGATGTCGCGCACGCGATAGCGGATTATTCGGAAGCCTTGCGTATCGCGCCGGCGTTGCTCGCCGCGCACGTGGCGCGGGGGATCACGCTGGAAAGGGCAGGAGACCGCACCGGCGCCCGCGCGGATTATGAGGCAACGATTGCGGCGGACGCCCGCGCCGAGGGCGCGATGCGCGCGCAGGCGACCGCGCGCGAGCGGCTTGCCATGCTGGACAGCTCCGAGCGCAGCGCCGCGCCGCCGGTGCAGAACGCAAATGCGAGCGTGCTCGGGCGCGCGGCGGCGGCGACCGCGCCGGCGGGGGCGCCCACGCCCGGACTCGCTATTCCGCCCTCGACGGTCATTCCGCCGAAGGCGGGCACCACGCCCGTTTCTTCCCCGCCCGGTGCACCGCCGCTACGCCAATCTGCGGCGTCCCCCGGCAATGTGGTCGCCACCGTGGCGCCGCCCCCGCGGGTCGAGGCCGTCGTCCCGCTGGCCGCACCCGGCCTTCGTCTCGCACTCGTCATCGGCAACGGCGCTTACGTCAACGCCACAGCACTGCCTAATCCACCGAATGACGCCGCGGTGGTGGCGAAAGTTCTGCGCGAGATCGGCTTAGAGGTGATCGAGGGGACCAATCTCGATCGCGCCGGCATGGAACGGCTGGTCCGCGATTTTCTCCACAAAGCGCCGAGCGCGCGCGTGACTCTGCTCTATTACGCAGGCCACGGGATGCAGGTCGATGGAAGGAATTATCTGATCCCGATCGACGCGAAGCTCGCCGCCCCGAGCGACCTTGCGTTCGAGACGCTCGAACTCGACAAGGTGCTAGCCGGGCTCGATGACGAGGCGCGCGCCAACATCGTCGTGCTCGATGCCTGCCGCGACAATCCGCTTGCCCGCAACTTCGCCGGCAAGCTCAGTGCGACGCGTTCGGCGGCGGTTCCGGCTGGGCTTGCCGGTTACGCCACTGTCGGAACCGGCACGCTCATCGCCTTCGCCACCGCGCCGGGCCAGACCGCGCTCGACGGCGCGGGCGCGAATAGTCCGTTCACATCGGCCTTCATCAAGCACGTGCGCACGCCGGGCATCGAGGTCAACCAAATGCTCACGCGGGTGCGGGTCGAGGTTGCGAGCGCGACCAAGAACCGGCAGGTGCCGTGGGCGAACTCGTCCCTGCTGGGCGAGGTTTATCTCGCCGGCGAGCATTGAGCGGCCGACGTTCTATTCGTCACGTCTTGCGGTGCCGCATCCCCCGCGCCGGGTCGCAGCGGCCGAGAAAAGTTACCCGCAGCCAGCGGTTGAGCA
>JAFAUQ010000192.1 GCA_019243195.1 Hyphomicrobiales bacterium | reverse complement strand
ATACTTCTCAAATCGACTCGCACTCTCCTCTTGTTCCCGGAGCTTCATCCCAGCCTCCTCGTGCCAAGCCTGAACCTCCACAAATGATTGATTCGCAGCTACATTCCTGTGCGACCTTCTGACTCAGTAGTGTTAGCCCACCCTACGGCCGATCGCGCTCTCGCATTAGATGAAGCAAGGCCGCGATCGGCAACGCAAAATGACTTAGTCGACGGCGACCATCACGTCGGACGCCTTGATCACGGCGTAGCCCTGCTGCCCCACCTGAAGCTTGAGCTCGTCCACGGCCTCGTTGGTGATCGAGGATGTGATGACGGCCCCGCCGATATCGATGCGCACATGCGCGGTCGTCTGGCCTTTCTTCACCTCGACGATCCTGCCCTTGAAATGATGTTGCGAGCGCTCAGCTTCATGGGTCACCTCCTGTCAGCGGATTGGCATTGCTGCCGCGGCCTCAGTGCTATTTGCTCAGCAGCGCGTCGAGTTCGGCCTCGCTCAACTCGACCTGATAGAATTGGCGATAGAAGTCGCGCGCCACGTCGCGGATATCGCCGGCAAATTTGCCCGGGAACAGCAGGCGCGCCAGCCACGGCAGCCCGATCCACCGGTTGATCGACGGCGGCGCGTCGACCCATCCGTACGGAAGCTTCGGGCTGACGAAGACGCGGCCGCGGCGCACGGCCTCGATTGGCGCCCAGGCGGAATCCGACCGGATATGCTCCGCCACGACCGGATCAATCGTCACGATGGTGTCCGGGTTCCAGGCAAGCACCTGTTCGAGCGACAAGGTGACGAGGCCGCCGCGCACGCCGCTGTCGACCACGTTGACGGCGCAGACCCGTTCGATGATTTCCGTGTTGATCGAGCCGCGGTTGCCGCTCTCCAGCCCGTTGGCGCCGCGCGCCAGATAGACGCGCGGGCGCGCCTCCGGCGGAATCGCGCCCGTGACGCGGTCGATGTCAGCTAGATCGCTCTCCATGCGTTGGGCCAAGGCTTCGGCGCGCGCGCCGACCCCGAGGATGCCGCCCAGCAGCCTCACGCTCGCAACGGTGTTGGCGAAGCGGCCGTCGATCAGGAGATAGGGAATCGACGTCTGGCTTTGCGCCCGGTCGGCGAGCGAGACAAAAGTGTCCGATACCGAACCGAAGTCGACGATCAGGTCGGGCTTCGCCGCCATCAGAACTTCGAGGTTCATGGTGCCGCCGCGGCCGGTGAGGCGGCCAATCTCCGGCAGGTTGCGGGTGACCGGCGGGAGATAAGGCAATTCCTCGGGCGGGGGCTTGCGGTTCCAGCCGATCAGCTTTTCCGGCGCCAGCACCGTGACGAGCACCGAAGCCGGCGGGCCGGCGGCGATCACGCGCTCGATGCGATCGGGCACAGTGACCTTGCGGCCGGCGGAATCGACGACATCGCGCGCCCCGGCGGTGCTAACCGAGAATGAAAGAAGGGCAGCCGCGATGGCCGCAAGCCGCAGACGTTCAGTTACCCTTACCGGGACGAACGAGTTTTCCGATTGCGCGGAACTCGCCGCCCGCCGCCCTGCGCGCGTGCGCCTCAATGGTGCGATAAAGCCCGACCACCCGCTCGCCGACCGCGGTGACGTTCGCGCCGCCGCCCCGCCGGCCGCCGGTCTCCGCCGCCACGGCCGGTGCGCGCAGCGCATCATTGATTTCTTCCACCAGCAGCCAAGCGCGGCGATACGACATGCCGAGCGATCTTGCCGCTGCCGAAATCGAGCCGGTCGATCGGATCGCCTCGAGCAGCGCAATCTTGCCCGGACCGATGCGATCGCCGCTGGCGAGATCGATCCTGATGGACAGGCGGGTGGCGGCCATGGTCTTGATTCCCCGGAGAGGTTTCCGGGAAGCTCACGCCCCTGGCCGCGGGGTCGTCAAGTGACATGCGGCGGCGGCCTTTTGGTTATGATCGCCAGCGCTATATTCGGACGAATATCGCGATCGAGTAAAGGGGCAACTCCACATGGGCGCGCCCGCCGCCGCATCGACCTATCACGCGACCGACGGCGCTGCTTACGAGATCTTCCTCGGGCGCTGGACCCGCCGGCTCGCGCCGCCGCTCCTCGACTTTGCCGAGTTTCGCGAGGATGGCCCTCTGCTCGACGTGGGCTGCGGCACCGGCAGCCTCGCGCATGCCATGGCGGCGCGGTGGCCGGCGCGTCGCGTCGTCGGTGTCGTGCTGCAGACGCTGATCAACTCGATGAAGTTGTTCCAATAGGGGCACCGCGCCGTAGGGTGGGCTAAGCCGCGCCGTAGCCCGAAGGGCATAGGCGGGGCGTGCCCACCAACGACGACTGTTTGTTGTTGATAAATGGTGGGCACGGCCGCTTGCGCTACGCGGCCTTAACCCACCCTACGCTGGCACGGGTGCCGGCGCGCGCCGCGGCCGCGCGAACCACAGCAGCACGGCGAGGCCGAGCAACGTGATGACGGCGAGGTGGCCGAACGCGAGTCCCCAGCCGAGCAGGCGGTCGCGCCCAGCGAGATCGAGCACGAAGCCGGCGAGCGGCGGACCGACGAAGCCGCCGGCGTAGCCGCACATGCTGTGCAGTCCCATGGTGGCGCCGCCCCTGTCCTTGTCGGCCGCCGCAACCGTCCCGGCCGTCAAGGCGGCGCTGTCGAGATAGATCGCCGCGTTCCAAACAATCACGACCACGACGGCAAGCGTGCTCGATGCAGCGGCGCTCCACCCGGCGAGCACGGAGAGGACGGCCGCCGCGCTCATGGCGAGAACGACGACGCGCAGACGTCCGAAGCGTTGCGCCGTTTCGTTGCCGGTGATGGAGACGAGGACGCCGACGAGCCCGGCCGCGGTGAAGAGCGTCGTCGGCTTGGGCAGCCAATCGGGCGCGCCGTGCCAGGCGATCGCGGTGGCGAAGAACGTGACGCCCCACGCACGCAGCACCGCCATTTCCCAGGTGTGAACGGTGTAGCCGGCGATCCACGCCATCGCCGGGCGGTTGCGCAAGACCGGGCGATAATCGAGCAACGCACGCAGCGGCGCCGTCGCCGGCTTACGCGGCGCGCCGCGCACGAGGACAGCCGCAATCAGGAACGCGCCGGCCGCCGCCGCTGCGCCGACCAGGAAGGCCGCCTCGGGACCGGCCAAGGCCGCGATCCAGCCGGCGATCGCGAACGAGGCAGCATTGGAAATGCCGACACCCAACGCATGCCAGGAGACGACGCGGGACTGCGCGTCGCCATCGAGCGGATCGGCGAGGATTTTCAGCCCTGGCATATAGGTCGCGGCCCAGCCGGCGCCGGCGAGAATGCGAAAGATCAGCGCCGACCAGAAGCCGCCGGCCATGAGCGCGAAACCGAGGTGCGAGAGCGCCGTGAGCCCGGTGCCGAACAAATAAACATACCGTGCGGGGTAGCGGTCGGTGAGCGCGAGCAGGATCGGCACCATCACCACGTAGGCGGCGAAGAACGCGCCCACGAGCCAGCCCGCCTCGGTCGCGGAAAGTAACCAGCGCGTCATGTAGGTCGGCAGCAGCGCGGGCAGCGCGAAGCCGCCGATCTGCGCCAGCATCTGCGCCGCGACCATTGCCGCCGTATAGCCGCGGCGGCCGGGGAGGGGACGGAGCACCATGGCGAGGTTACGCCGGCGTCATGCCGAGCGCGGCGATGCGCGCGCGCACGGCCGGATCGGCGAGCGCGGCGAGGAAGGCTTGCACGGCCGGCCTCTCGCGGCGGCGCTCGACCAGCAAAAAGTCGTAAGCCTCGGGCGTGAGCGGCAGGAAGCCGAGGCCGTAGAGGCGCGCGACCGACGCGATGGCGACGCCCCAGTCGGCGCGCCCCTGCCCCACGGCCGCCGCGACCGCGTTATGCGAGCGCGGCTGGTTGCCGTAGCCCGGCGGGCGGCTGCCTTCGAGAAGCTGATCGATCAGGATCCGCGTGCCGGCCCCGGCGTTGCGGTTGACCATCAGACAATCGGGATCGGCGAGCGCCGTCTTGAGCGCGTCGGCCGCCGCGCGCCCGGCAAAGCGCGCGTCGCCTGAGCGGTGCACGAGGCCCTGCAGGCGTTCCCAGCCGCGCACCAGCGCGAGGCCGGGTGCGATGAGGTGCTTGTTGTAGTGGCCGCTCGCCGGATCGAGCACATGAACCGGTGCGAGGTCGCATTCACCGCGCCGCGCCGCGGCGACTCCGCCGAGGCTGCCGATGGCGATGGTGCGTGCCGAAAGGCCGCGTTCGGCAAGCGCGCCGAGCACCGCGTCGAGCGCGACGCAATGACTGCCCGCGATGACGAGGTCGGGCGCATGCGCTTCGCCGATCAGCGTGATTTTCGCGCGCGTGCCGGCGTCGACCGCGGAGCTGAGCGCGTCGACGGAGAGAAAACCGTCCGCCTGCGAGAAAGCGGTGATCGCGCCCGAGCCTTTCGGCGTCGGAAACGCGATCGGTCCGTCATCGCCCGCGACCAGAGCCACAAGAACAAACTCTTTGCGGCCGAGTTCCGACGGCAGCCGCACCGGCAAGGTTGCGTCGAGCGTGCGCTCGGCCTCGGGAGGAAACCCGGCGCGCGCGCGGATCACCGGCGCCACGAACGCATGGAAAGTGAAAATCGCCGAGGTGGGAAACCCCGGCAGCACCACGATCGGTTTGCCGTTGGCGACTGCGAGGCACAGCGGCTTGCCGGGCTTGAGCGCCACGCCGTGCACGAGAATGCCGGGCTCGCCTAGCCGCGCCACCACCTGATGCGAGAGGTCGCCGACGCCCTTCGAGGTGCCGCCGCTGAGCACGACCATGTCGCAGCGGACGAGTGCGTCGCGCAGCGCCGCTTCGAGCGCCGCCGCGTCGTCGGCGACGATGCCGAGCCGCACCGGCACGCCGCCCGACTCCGTCACCGCGGCGGCGAGGATTTCGCCGTTGCTGTCGTAGACCGTGCCGGGCCGCAACGTCTCGCCCGGCCGCACCAGTTCGTTCCCGGTCGAGAGGATCGCCACGGTCGGCCGCCGCACCACGTCGGCGCGATCGAACCCGCAGCCCGCGAGCATGCCGATCTCGCGCGAGGTGAGATGCGCGCCGCGCCGCAGCAGCGTTTCCCCGCGGGCGATGTCGGAGCCGGCGTAGGAAACAAATTGGCCGGGCGCAACGGCGCGCCGCACGTCGATCGCCGGTGCATGATCCCGAAAAGTGGGTACCGGTTTTCGGATAAGATCATGCACAAACAAGCCCGCTTCTATCAGCTCCGTGTGCTCGATCATCACCACCGCGTCGGCGCCGCGCGGCAGTACGCCGCCGGTCGCGATCGCGGTGGCGGTGCCGGATGCGACCGTGAGGGCGGGCGCCCGCCCGCACACGATCACCTCTTCGTTCAGATGCAGCCGCCGCGGCACCGCGTCGCTCGCGCCGGTCGTGTCGGCGGCGCGCACGGCGAAACCATCGACGTTCGAGCGATCGAACGGCGGCGCATCGACGCCCGCCGCCACGTCGGCGGCGAGCACGCGCCCGAGCGTTTCGTCGAGCGGCACGCCCTCGCCCGGCAAGGGGGTGAGATCGAGATAGCGCGCGAAGCGAGCCTGGGCTTCCTCGGCCGAGACCACCTCGAGGAATTGCTCCTGGCGCGCCGCCGCGCGCACGGCGTCGGCGAGGCGGTCGCGGATTTCTTCGCGCGGGCGCTGCGGGCTGCGGGTCATGGCAGCGCGTGCATAGCGACGGTCGCTCCGGGCGGAAAGCCTTCGCGCTCGGGCGCGACCAGCACAAAACCGTCGGCCTGCGCCATGGCATGCAGCGGAAAGTATCCGGACGCGATCGGCTCGACGCCGTTCTCGCAAGCCCGCACCAGCACGACCTCCGCCATGCCGACCGTCGAGGCGATCTTGCGCGCGAGGGGCACCGGCGTTCCGGGATCCGGCGCGTCGCGCCCGGCGAGCCGCATGATGAGATGACGGCCGAGCACGAGCCACGCGGCGAGCGCGGCATCGAGCCGCCCGGGAATAATGAGGACCGGGCGGCCGCCGAGCGCGCCGAGCGCAGCCGTCTCACCCGGCACCAGGCCGACACCATGGACGTGCACGGTGCCACGCTGCGCCAACGTGCGCACGCTCGCATCGTGAGTTCCGCCGCCGCTGCCGCCGACGATCACGACCGCATCAGCGTCGTGGATTTGCTCGAGCGCATGGTCGAGAGTCGATGCGCCGTCCTGCGCGCCTCGTACGATCTCGGCGTCGCCTCCATCGCCGGCGATGGCCCGCGCGATGAGCGGCGCGACCGTGTCGTCGATCGCATCGATGAAAACATTGGCGGTGATGATGACGAACCGCGGCGCCCGCACGAGAACGCGCGGCACGCCCGTCGCCCGCAGCAGCGCGACGTCGGTTGCGCGCAGGCGCTCGCCGGGGCGGCGCAGAATCTGGCTGGGCGCCACATCGGCGCCGGCCGCGAGCACGCCCTCGCCCGCCACCACCGAGGCCGTCACTTCGACGATGACGCCAGCCATGGTGATTGCGTCGGGCGGCAGCACCGCATCGGTCTCCGCCGGGAGCGGCGCGCCGACTTCCACGAATTTGGGCGGCGGCGTCAGCGCCACCGGCGCATAAAGCCCGGCATCGGAAACCAGATCGCTGCGCACCGCCCAGCCGTCGCGCAACGCAATCGCCGCCGCCGGGAGCGATTGCGCGACACTCACGTTGGCCGCGAGCACGCGTCCGGGCGCGGCGGCAACCTCGAGTTCGCGCGCTTCGACCGGCTGCGCCAGCGCATCGATTCGTGCGAGCACCTCGGAGAGCGGCGCAAGACGCGACGGCAACCGCTGCGGCATGGGTGTCGGCATGGTGTCGGCATATGTGCCGAAGCGGCGGCGCGGGGGCAAGGTCGCAGGGTGGTCCTAAGCGCGCGCAGCGCGCGTGCCCACCGGAATGTTTGCTTCAACTCTCAGCTAGCGGCCGATGGCGGCTCTTGCATTACAGACCAAGCGGCAAGGCCGCGATCGGCAACGCAAATGGTGGGCACGTCGGCTCGCTCCGCTCGCGGCCTTAGCCCACGCCCCACGCTGCAAATATTTGCATCGGCCGTTCTCTGCTCCCTCCGGGATCACCCGGCTGCTGGCGCGGAGGCTAGCCGGATCTCGCACATGTTGGCGCGGTGCGAGGGGGTACCGCTGACCGGGTCGCGGTCGGTGACATCGACCGTCAGGTTGAAGTTCGCGCCCGCCGGGCTGAACGGGTCGTAGCCTGGCGCGGCCAATTCCGCGCAACCTTCCCACCAGCCGTGCTCGCCAACGACGACGCGAGGGTCAAGCTTATCGTTGAACCGGGCGCGCGCCCGCATGCCTCCGGCCGGCGTTTGCACGGCGACCCAGCTTCCGGCGGTGATGCCGCGTGCCGCCGCCGCATCCGGATGCATGTCTATTTCCGGATCAAGCGCCCGCTTGCGCAGGCTCGCCACGGCGCGGTGCTGGGTCTGGCAGAACACGCTCGGCTTCGCGCAGGTCAGCACCAGCGGGAAGCGGCTGACCAGTTCTGGCTGTGCCGCCGGCCCCAACCGAGGCTCGACGAACGCCGGCAACGGCGAATAGCCGTGCGCGCGGAACGTTTCCGACCAGAACTCGACCTTGCGCGAAGGCGTCGCGAAGCCGCGCGGGTTGCCTTGCGCGTCGAGGTCGGCGTGTTTGGTATGACGCGTCGTCAAGGCGACCCGCTTGCCGGCCGGCGCGGCGCGAAGTTCCTCCAGAGTCACGCCACTCGGGCCGAGCTGATGACGATAAGCAGCGTCGACCTCGCCGTTCCAGAAGGCGTCGCCGAGGCCGAGGCGCATCGCGAGATCGAAAATGAAATCCGTGTCGGGCCTTGCCTCGCCGCGCGGCGGAACGATCGCCTGGCGGAACTGAACGAGCGATTGCGCCTCCGGACCGATCTCGAACCCGATCTTCAACGCCTCGCGCTCGAAGCAGGAAGCCACCGGCAACACGATATCGGCCAGTGCCGCCGTCGGCGTCATGAAAAGATCGGCGTGGGCATAGAAGTCCAATGCGCAAAGCGCGGCGCGGCCCCGCATCGGATCGGCTTGCGCGAGTAAAAGGTTCGAGCCGAACCCGATCAGGCCGCGCACCGGATAAGTAGTGCCTTCGAGAACCGCGCGGTAGAAATTTCGCGCTGAAACGGCGCTCCAGCGTGCCGGGCCGAGCGGATGTTCGCGCACCCCGATCGCCGGCGCCATCTGTTTTGCCGACGGCAAATCTTCTCCGGTGATGGATGCGGCAGGTATGGCGGGGAACAGCACGTTCCCGCCCTGCGCGTCGAAACAGCCGGTCAGGGCATAGAGCAGCGCCATGCTGCGCGCCGTCTCGGTCGTGTTGGCGTGATGCTCATGTCCGCTCCAGGCGTAGTAGCAGGTCGGGCGCGCGTGCCAGATCAGGCGCGCCGCTTCCTCGAGTTGCGCGGGCTCGATCCAGCACGTCGCGGCGACCACGTCCGGCGAATATTTGCGGCAGAGCGCGGCGTAATGATCGAATGCCGGCCGGCAAACGACGGGGCCGTCCGTGGTGGCGACCGTGTATTCGCCCGCGAGCGCGAGATGCTCGATTGATCCGGCGTAGCGGCCGATCGCCGGGTCGTAAGCAATAGGCCGGTCGGCCCGGGTGTCCCAGGCGACGAAGCCGGGTGCATCGCCCGGCGCGAGGTCGCTTGCGCTGAGCAGGCAGCCGGTATCGCTGCGCACCAGCAGGGGGCCGTTGCTCCACGCCCGGATGAACGCACGATCGTACCATCCGCGCTCGATCAGGATGTTCGCGAGGCCGAGCGCGAGCGCACCGTCGGTCCCCGGGCGCACGCGCAGCCAGACGTCCGCTTTGTTGGCGAGGCCGACTTGGCGGGGGTCGACGACAATGAGCTTCATGCCGCGCTTGAGCGCCGATACGGTCGCCGTGGCGTGGGTCAGGCGCGAGAAGGACGGATTATAGCCCCACAGAATGAGACAGCCGGCGTTCTCGATGTCCGGCATGGCGCCGCCGGCCGACCCGGTGCCGACGCTGCCGACGCCGAACGCATATCGCGTGGCAAAGCCGCGTCCCCAGCCGCATAGGTCCAGGGATGTGACCATGTTCGGCGTGCCGAATGCGTTCATCAATCGTCGCATGAACGCGCCGGCATCGCCGATCGCGGTTGTCGATGGCGACGATTGACTGAAGGCGATCGTCTGCGGCCCGAACTTCTCGGCCAGCCGGCGCATCGCCGCGGCGATCTGATCGAGCGCCGCATCCCAGGAAATCTCTTCCCAGCCCGGATCGGGATCGCCTTTCGGACGCGTGCGGCGCAACGGCCGGGTCAATCGATTTTTGTGATAGACAAGCTCCGGCGCGGCTCGGCCCTTCGCGCAGATGGCGGCCCCCGTCGGGTGCGTCGGGTCGGGGTCCAGGCGCGTGAAGCGTCCGTTCTCCACCGTCGCGACAGTGCCGCAGCGGGCGATGCAGAGGCCGCAGTATCCGCGTATTTGATGCACCGGCGGGGATATTTGCATCGCCGTCACGTCCGCTCATGCTGGCGCACCGCGCGGCCGGCGAGCGACATCAGCGGCGGCATCTTGAACTTGCGCAGCTCGGAGGCTTGCGCGATCGCGCCGGCGCCTTGCGGGCGGTCGCCTTTGATCGTGACCCGCTCCATGAGCCGGCGCTGGGGATAATAGTCGTGCACCGCCGCGTGCTGGGCCGAGCGGTTGTCCCAGAACACGACCATGTTCGGCTCCCAGCGATGGCGATATTGGTGCTCGAGCACGCTCGTCACCCGGAACAGCGTGTCGAGCAGCGTTCGGCTCTCGCGCTCCTCCATGCCTTTGATGAACAGCGTGAAATTGGGATTGACGAACAGCGCCTTCTTTCCCGACACCGGATGCACGCGCACCACCGGATGCGTCGCCGGTCGGTAGATTTCCTCGAAGTGTTTGAGCTTGCGCCAGCCTTCCTCGGTTTCGGCAAACAGAGTCTTGAACGGCTTGAAGTCGTGCACCGCCTCCAGCCCCGAGATGAACTGCTGCATGCGGTCGGACAGACTCTCGTAGGCCGCCGTCATGCTGTGAAACACCGTGTCGCCGCCGATCTCCGGCACGATTTTCGAACACAGCATCGTGCCCATGGGCGGGCACTCGCGGAACGTCTCGTCGGAATGCCAGATGTCGGTCGCGGCGGGCGGATTGCCTTCCTTGTTGTCGTAGACGATCAGCTCCGGACTGTCCGCCGCGTTGGTGGAGAACGGATGCACTGTGAGTTCGCCGAACGAGCGGCCGAACCGTTTGAGATCATCCGAGCTGATGGTCTGGCGCGGAAACACCAGCACTTCGTGAGTGGCGAGCGCATTGCCGATCGCCGCGACCACGGCAGCGTCAAGCGGGCGCGTCAAGTCGATGCCAGTCACCTCGGCGCCAAGGAATACGCCGAGCTTGCGCACGTTGAGTCCGGCATCGATTGTTGCCTCGTTCATGCAAGCCTCCGGAGGGTGGGCTGTAGGGTGGGCTAAGCGCGCCGATGGGCGCGCGTGCCCATCATCCCTCGTCACCACCCGTCTTTGGTGGGCACGCCGTCCGTCCGCTTTCGCGGAGGTCCGGCTTAGGTTAACCCACCCTACGGATTCCTTGTATATCAAGCGCTATGCGTAAGCACCTGCCGTACGCTTGGTTCTTCCACGGCCAGCGCCTGCGATCCACCCTCGACGAGCGGACGTTGCGGTGGGTGGGCGACATCGGGCTCGCGGCGGCGGTCGGCGCGGCCTATTTCCTCGTCGCGCACAACAGCGTCGGCCTGGTCCTCGAATCGACCGGTGTTGCCGTGTTCTGGCCCGCGGCCGGCATCACCTCGGGTTCGCTGATCGCGCTCGGACCGCGCGCGCGCTGGCCGCTGGCGGCCGGCGTGATCGGCGCGTCGATCGCGGTGCATCACGCCGAGCCGCTGTGGGCCGGTGTCAGCCTGGGCTTATGCAACGCGGCGGAAGCCCTCGTGATTGCCGGCTTGATCCAGCATTATTTCGGTGCCGATTTCACGCTCGATCGGCTGAGCCAGGTGCTCGGTCTGCTCGGCGCCGGGATCGTCGGGACCGCCGTCTCGGGGATCGGCGGCGCCGTGACCTACCGGCTGCTGCAGGGTCCGTCGGCCGACCTGCTGGTCACTTGGCATCATTGGTTTGCATCCGACATCGTCGGGATCGTCGCCGTCGCGCCGCTGGCGATCGGTTTCGCCGCTGCTCTGACGCAGCCGCCGCCGCGAGCCGAGCTTGAGCGCAGCATCGCCGCGCTGGCGGCGCTCGCCGTCATGACCGCCGTCATTCTGTCGCTCGGGCAAGAGGCCTGGGACACGATCCTGCCGATCGCCTGGCTGCTGCCGATCCTGTTGTGGCTCGCCGCCCGCTCGCGCCCGGTTTTCGCGGCGGCGGCCGCCTTCATCGCCTCCGGCGCGATCGTGTGGACGACGATCGTCGGCATCGGGCACTTCGGCGACGCCAGCCTGTCGATCACCAATCGCATCCTCGAGGCGCAGGCGAGCATTCTGTTCGTTTCGCTCAGCGCCAATGTCGCCGCCGCGCTGTTTGCCGAGCGCCGGGCGAGCGAGGAGCGGCTGGTGAATTCAAACATGCTGCTCGAGCGCGAGCGGGACAACAAACTGATGAATCTCGAGGCGATCACCGCCTCGATCGCGCACGAAGTCAAGCAGCCGCTCGCCGCGATCGTGACCAACAGCAGCGCGGCACTGCGCTGGCTCGCGCGGACGCCGCCCGATCATGCGGAGGTGCGGGCGGCCTTGGGCCGGATCAGCGATGATGGTCATCGCGCCGGCGACGCGATCGACGGGATTCGCGCCCTGTTCCGCAAGGGCCGCCAGGGGCAGCAGCAGATCGACGTCAACGAGATCGTCGGCGGGGTGCTCCAGTCCCTCGCCGGCGAGTTGAAGGAGCGCGAAGTCGAGTGTCGCCCCGAGTTGGCCGAGCTGCCGCCGGTCGATGGCCACCGCGGGCAGATCCAGGAAGTCGTTTTCAACCTGGTGCAGAACGCGATCGAAGCCATGAGCGCCGTGACTGACCGCGGCCGGATCTTGCGCGTGCGCACGCAGCCGCGCGGCCGCGATGCCGTTGCGGTGACCGTGGAAGACTCCGGCCCGGGCATCGAGCCCGGCCGGCTGGATGAGATCTTCGGCGCCTTCGTAACCACCAAGGCGCATGGCATGGGCTTGGGCCTCGCCATCTGCCGCATGATTGCGGAGCATCACGGCGGCGAACTCACCGCCTCCTCGGACGGTAAGAGCGGCGCGGTGTTTCGTTTCGTTCTGCCGATCAAACAATCAGATGGGCTGTAGGGTGGGCTACTGTAAGCGGCCGAAGCGCAGCGCAGGCCGCGTACCCACCAACGACGATTGTTTGATACATGGTGGGCACGGCCGCTTCGCTTGCCAACCACTTGTTTGTTCGTGACGCGGTGGGCACGCCCGCCTACGCGCTCCGCGCTCCGGCGAGCTTAGCCTACCCTGCAAAAATCGACCAGCGACGCGCCGTCCATTCCGACGGTTGGCAATCCAAGAAACGCGAGGATCGTCGGGGCGATGTCGACGAGGCTGCTGGGACGATCGTGCACGCCGGAGCGCACATCTTTTCCGTTGAGCAACAGAAACGGCTGGGTCTCGTCCGGTCCCCAGCCGCCATGCTGGCCGCATCCCACCTGGACCGGCTTGCCCGGTTCGGCGGCCACCCAGCGCCGGCCGGCTACGCCGTAGGCGTTCGCATCGTGGTGCCGCGCCATGTTGACGGCCGCGACCACCCCGCTCGATGCCGCGTGACCCAGCGCGGC
This sequence comes from Hyphomicrobiales bacterium, assembly GCA_019243195.1. GTDB lineage: Bacteria > Pseudomonadota > Alphaproteobacteria > Rhizobiales > Xanthobacteraceae > AP-16. Next base: position 5,943 of record JAFAUQ010000192.1, on the reverse strand, counting down.
GAGCCCATCTTCGGTGACGACCTCGCCGGCCCACGGCTCTGCCCGCATCTCTTCGAGCACATCGAGCAAAGCCCGGCGGGCCGGATTCGTAGAGTAGAGGAGGGCGGCGGTGCCCTGGGTTGCGACCGCGATCCGCCCATCGCCGAGTTCACCGCCAAGGCCGCGCGCCGCAAGCCACGTCTCGATTTCGACGTAGTCGCCGATCGTTTCCTGGCCGTGGTCCGAGCCGATCAGCAGCAAAATATTTTCTCCCGACGCGCGCGCGCGTTCGACCGTCTCGACCACGGCGCCCACGCATCGCTCGGTTGCCTGCAACGCCGCGCGATGGACGGGAGAGCCGAGCTGCGTGCCGTGCAGGGTCAGGTCGGGGTTGGCGAGCCATAACACCGCGACGCTCGGCTTGCGCGCGGAAAGAACCTCCGAACAAAACCGCTCGGTCATGGCCCAGTCGCCGGCGAAATCGTGACTGACGTCGAGCGCGTCGCGGCCCTCGATCAGCTTCCCGCCCGGCGCGTAGGAGCCGGCGCGGTGATAAACAAATCCGAAATTCTCCGGGTCGAGAAAATAGGCGGCGCCGGGCGAGACATTGGAGAAGGCGATAAACCCGCCCGCGCCGGCGACGCGCTCGGCGAGCGATGGCACGCGCAAGGTGCCGCCGGTTGCGGCGCGCATCTGCGCGCGGAACGCCGGCAGGCCTACGTCGCGCACGGTGATCCTGCCGTCCGCGAACAATCCCATGCGGTTGCCGTGCAGGCCGTGCCGCGCCGGCCGGCAGCCGGTCGCGACCGATGCAGCCGACGCGCGGGTGGCGGACGGAAATATCGCCCGATGGTCCGCGCACCAAAGACTTTGCCGCGCGATCTGGTGAAGCGTCGGGGTCTCGTCGCGCGTGACCCAGCTCCGCCCCAATCCATCGCAGCAAACAAACACGGTGCGGCGTGAGGGATTCATGCTAATCTGCTTCGTGGCATGCTGCCGCAATAAGCTCATCGTCATCCTGAGGAGCTCGGCGCGAAGCGCCGAGCGTCTTGAAGGATGGCCACAAGCTCGGAGCGCGCTTCCATCCTTCGAGACAGCAGCTCGCTTTTGCGAGCGGCTTCCTTCAGGATGACGCCGGTGTTTGTTGCAGCTCCGTCATTCGAACGCAGCGAAGCAATCCAGGGGCAACGAGCACCGCGCTTGCGGCTCTGGATTGCTTCGTCGCTACGCTCCTCGCAATGACAAAGGCCCGCGGGCCGAAGTGCCCGCGACCCACCCTACAAACAATTCACGCGATCTTCTTCGCTGCTACGGTCGCCGGTTCGGCGATCACCTTGGCGGCGCGCAGTTCCGCGATGGTGCCGGCCTCGATGCCGAGCCAATCTGCGAGCACGTCGCCGCTGTGCTCGCCGAGCAGCGGCGCCGGGCCGACCTTGGGCGGCGCGTCGCCGAAGCGCACCGGCCAACCGCTCATCACGTAGTCGCCGACCGCCGGGTGCTCCATGGTCTGGCGGATCTTGCGTTCGCGGAAGCTCGCGTCGTCGGCAAGCTCGCGCGTGTCGAGCACCGCGCCCGAGGGAATCGTGGCGCTGCCGATGAGGCGCATCGCCGTGTGCTTGTCGTGCTGGCTCGTCCACTCCGCCACCACCGCGTCCACTTCGGCGCGCCGCTTGGTGCGTTCGGCCGGGCTCGCGTAGCGCTCGTCGCCGATCAGATCCTCGCGGCCGATCACCTTGAGGAGCCGCGTCCAGTGTTCCGGATTGGCGGCGCTGGTGTAGACGTAGACGTAGTCGTTGGGGCCGCCGCCCTTGCACGGATAAATGCCGATCGGCGGATGGCCGCCGCCCACCGTCTTCGCGCCGGCGCGCGGCGCCGCCTTGCCGTCGGTGCGCTCCATCACGCAGAAGGCATTGCGGATGTAATGCATGACCGAATCCTGCATGCCGACCGTGAGATGCTCGCCCTCGCCGGTGCGCAGCCGCCGCACGTAAGCGGCGAGAATCGAAATCGCCATCAGCATGCCGGTGCCGGTGTCGCCGATGGTGGCGCCCGGCCGGCACGGCGGCCCGTTCTCCTCGCCGGTGACCGACATCGTGCCGCCGGTCGCCTGCGCGATCATGTCGAATGCGAGGTTCTTCTCGAACGGGCTCCCCTTCCCGAAGCCCTTCACTTGGCAAAAGATGATCGCCGGGTTGATCGCCTTGATCACGTCGTAGCCGAGGCCGAGCCGCTCGATCGCGCCGGGCGCGAAATTCTCGATCATCACGTCGGCGTGGCGCGCGAGGCGCTTGACGAGGTCGAGTCCGCGCGGGTCCTTCAGGTTCACCGCCGCCGAGCGTTTGTTGGAGTTGTACTGCAGGAAATAGAGCGCGTCGGCGTTCGGGTCGGTACGGCCGATGTTGCGGCCGGGATCGCCCGCGCCGGGGTTCTCGATCTTGACCACGTCGGCGCCCATCCAGGCGAGCGCCTCGGTGCAGGACGGACCCGCTTCGAACTGGGTTAGGTCGAGGACCTTCATGCCGGCAAGGCAATTCTCTCCGCTCATCTGGCGCGCTCCCGTGTTGAATCGAAGGATTTTACGCTTTCACGGCTCATCCGACCAGCCGTCGCCTGGGCTTAGCCGCCCTACGCCGTAGGGTGGGCTAAGCCGCGGAGCGCGAAGCGCGAAGGCGGGCGTGCCCACCAACGATGGTTCGCGACGATGGATGGGGGCACGCGCACCTTCGCCCTCGCGGGCTTCGGCGCGCTTAGCCCACCCTACAAATTGTTTGTTGCAATTTTTTTCGCTGCGATCTCAACGTTCTGAGGCGCCCCTATCCGTGCCGATGAAAAATGCGCCGCAGGGTGACGCCGTTTCGCGCGATAGCGGTCGTGGCGCCTATCGTGACCATCCGTTGGGCATCTGCGCATATCGCGGTCAACGGTAGATATGGCTGAAAGTGCGGGCGTTTCACGCGCTCGCGTGCCGGCTTGGTCGAATTGTCCAAGGTTTAATCATTGGCACGTCGCTTGCTACTGTGCGGTGACGCCGAATTGCAATGACAATAATTGCGATGGACGAACCATCGGGCTCCAGGGAGACGCGACCCATATCGCCAACCGGAGCCGCGCCCTGCGCACATTCGAGCAAACATAAACTTTCGCAAACGCGGATCGTCGGTGAAGAGCCTCACACACGATTCTCATCGCATCGGTTTAAGTCGAGCGCAGCAAGCTTTCAATGGAGGACGTCATGATCGGCTGGTATCCACAATACAATCTCAGCAAAGAAGAAAAGGCGGTCCAAGCCACGTGGTTGCGCAGACTTGCGGTTGTCTACGGCGTCGCGCTGCTCCTGCTCGTAGCATTTGTCGCGGCGAATCGTTTGCTCGCGGTGCCAGCGCCCGGCGTCGCGCGTGCCGCCGCGCCGCACGTCGCGAACGCGACAGAAGGGAGGACGGGCCAAGCGCACTAAATCCTGCGAACGATATTGGGAGAGGCATTCATGAGCCGCTGGGATGCGATCGGATATGTTGCCTCGGGTCTGGTATTTGCGTCCTTCTGCATGCGGGACATGATTCCGCTGCGCCTCGTGTCGGTATGCAGCAATCTTGCGTTTCTCACCTACGGGCTGGCTTTGGGCCTGGTGCCGGTATGGGTGCTGCATGCGCTGCTGCTGCCGATCAATTGCTGGCGGGTCTGGCAGGGTTTCGGCCGGCGCCGTAGGGTTGGCTAGCCGGAACTCCCGCGAGCGGGAGGACGCCGCGCCACCATGGCGCGCACGCCGCCGGGGAGAAACTCATGCCGATCATCGATGCCCAGGTGCACGCCTACGAACGTGATCATCCCGGCCGGCCGTGGGCCGCGAAGCTGCACGGCGAGGCCCAGGTCACCGGCGACGAGATGATCGCGGCCATGGACGCGGTCGGCGTCGATGCGGCGGTGCTGGTCTCGCCCTTCACCATGTACCGCTACGACGCGAGCTACGCACTGCAAGTATACGCCGCGCACCCCGGCCGCTTCGCGCTGGTCAAGCCGGTCGATCCGACCGATCCGGCGGTCGCCGACACCATCGCCGACTGGGCGAAGACCGACGGCGCGGTCGCCGTGCGCATCATGATGACGCGCGGCGTGTCGGAGGACCCGGCCGATCCCGGCATCGCGCGCGTGCTCGCCGCCGCGGCGCGCCACGCGCTGCCGGTCAATCTGTTGTGCTGGGGCCGGCTCGAGCAGGTCGCGCAACTCGCCGCGCGCAATCCGCAAACCACCCTCGTGATCGATCATCTCGGCCTGCAGCAGCCGTTCGAGCCGCCGCCGCCCGCCGCCCCGTTCGCCGATCTGCCCAAGGTGCTGGCGCTCGCCGCTTATCCCAACGTCGTGATCAAGATCACCGGCGCCTGCACGCTCGCGCGCGAGCCGTTTCCTTATAAAGATATCTGGGATCCGCTCGGGCGCATCTTCGATGCCTTCGGGCTCGACCGCTGCCTGTGGGGCACCGACTGGACGCGCGCGACCGGGCTCTTGACTTACAAACAAGGCGTCGATGCGTTCCTCGTCACCGACCGTTTGTCAGATCGCGACCGCGCCGTGCTGATGGGTGACACCCTGCAGCGCGTCTACAAATGGAAACCGAAGTTGTAGGGTCGGCTAAGGCCGCGCAGCGGCCGTGCCCACCAACGATGATTCGTGACGGTGAATGGTGGGCACGCCCGCTCGCAAGCGCTCGCGGGCCTTAGCCCACCCTACAGCATCACCGCATTGGGGCGGGGCGCGCGATGTGGTACAACGAATCATGCCGCAAAAGTTGCTTCCGGCTTCCAGAGGAACGCGCAGGAGGATTACGTGACGAATGGAACCGCAGCCGGTGAGACCAAGCTGCTTTGGCCGTCGCTCGGTAACTTCTATTCCCAGTTTTTCGAGATCGCCTACGCGCTGCTGCGCGTCGTCATCGGCTACATCCTGTTCATGCATGGCTGGGTCAAGGTCCACGCCGGCGCTGGGGCGGTGGCCGGCGGCATGGCCAAGAACGGGCTCGAACCGGCCAGCCTCTTCGCCTACGCGGCGATGTTTCTCGAGACGGTCGGCGCCGCCTGCCTCATCGTCGGCCTGTTCACGCGGTTCTTCGGCGCGGCGCTGGCGATCGAGATGGCGATTGCCTTCGCGGTCGTGCACCTGCCCAAGGGATTTTCCGCCGGCCAGGGCGGCTTCGAATACGTGCTGCTGATCGGCATCGTGCTGTTCGTGATCGCGATCCGCGGCGGCGGCCCGTATTCGGTCGATCGCCTGATCGGCAAGGAGCTGTAGGAACCGTAGGGTGGGCTAAGTGTGAGTCTGCAAGAGGTTGTTCCCGGTCAGACCGAGGCGGCTGATAGGTATGCATTTGGCCAGGCCTCCATGGGGTCTGTGCCAATTGTAACGATGGAGCCAGATCGGGAGCTCCGCTCGGCGCTCATCTGAGTGATTGAAGGCTGTTGCGTAGGCCCATTCGCGGATAGCCGTCTGGATGAACCGTTCGGCTTTTCCGTTCGTTTGTGGCGTGTACGGTTTGGTTCGCATGTGCTTGATGCCGAAGCCGGCGCAGGCGCGGCCGAACTCCTTGGCACGATAGCACGACCCGTTATCGGTCATGACGCGGGCGATCGTCACCCCGAGCGATCGATAGTAGGTGACGACGTGCTCGAGGAAGGCGATCGCGCTCACCGCCTTCTCGTTGGGCAAGATCTGCGCGGTGGCAACGCGGGAGTGATCATCGATCGCGACGTGGACGAACTCCCATCCGACGCCGCGTTTGTTGGTGTGGCTGGTGCGGTCGCCGGTGATGCGATGGCCGATTTTCCTGAACCGCGCCAGCTTCTTGATGTCGATGTGGATGATCTCGCCGGGGCTGGCGCGTTCGTAACGCGGGCGGGGCGCCGGCTGCGGCTCGAGCGCGCTCAACAGGCTGAGCCCGCGGGATTTAAGCACACGGGAGACGGTGGCGGGCGA
>JAFAUQ010000173.1 GCA_019243195.1 Hyphomicrobiales bacterium | reverse complement strand
CGTCCTCTGTTACGCGCTTGCCCGCTCGCCGCGGCGCGCGCGCAGGTCGACCGTGCGATCCGGAATGGTGACCCGGAAAGTCGCCCCGATGGTGCCCTCGACCAGTCTGATCTCGCCCCCATGGGCGCGTACGAGCTCCGCCGCGATTGCTAGGCCCAGGCCCGAGCCGCCGGTGCGGGTAGAGCCCTGGAACGCCTCGAACAGATGCGCGCGCGCCGCCTCGCTGATACCCGGCCCGGTATCGGAGACCTCGACCACCACCACCGCACCTTCGCGGCGGCCGGTGATGCGAATCTGGTCGCGGTTGGGGTCGCGCTCGGCGCGGCTCTCCAGCGCCTGGATGGCGTTGCGTGCCAGATTGAGCAAGACGCGAAACAGCTGGTCCGCATCGGCGTCAACCTCCAGCCCGCGCTCGACCGCGCTGATCCAGCGGATGCGCGCGTCGGGCTCGATGCCGAGCGTGTCGCGCACCTCCTCGACGCAGGCTCGCAACTCCGTCATCCGGCGATCGGGCGGCGGCTCCTGCGCGCGTCCGTAGGACAGAGTCGACTGGCAGAAATCGATGGCGCGTTCGAGCGCCCGCATCAGCTTGGGCGCAAAGCGCTGCACGTGCGGATCGGGCAGGCTCGACAGGCGGTCGGAGAAGAGCTGCGCCGAGGCGAGCAGGTTGCGCAGGTCGTGATTGATCTTCGATACCGCAAGCCCGAGCGCGGCCAGATGGCTCTTCTGGTGCAGCATCGAGGCGATCTCGGTCTGGGTGGCGGCGAGCCCGCGCTCCGCAAAACCGATCTCGTCCTGGCGTGTCGACGTCCAGGTGATGCGGTTGCCGCCCTCCGGGTCGGCGCGGAAGGCGATCATGGCGGCCCCGATCAGCCGCATCGGCCGCACGAACAGATAATGCAGCGAGAAATAAACGAGCGCGGCGGTGATCGCCGAGATGATCATCGACAGCAGCAAAATGTTCACCGAGAACTTCAGCATCGCCTGGCGCAGCGGAGCCTCGTCCATCACCAGCTCGACGAAGTCGCCGCCCATCGGCGCGGCGCCGACGACGCGCATGAGATCGTTGTCGCGCGAGAGCAGGGTGCCGAACGCGTCCATGATCGCCGCGTAGGCCGACATGCCGCGCATGTCGAATTCCTTCGGCACCGGCGGCAGCGGATCGGAGACGGCGAGCAGGTGGCGCGTGTTGTCCATTTTGAGCGCCACCGCCTTGGCGCCGATTTCGGCCAAGATCTCCTGTTTGAGGTCCTGCGGCACCATGTCCCGCGGCGCTGCCTTGAGCACCAGGGCGGCGACATGGGCGGCGGCCAGGCGATCCTTGAGCCAGTTTAGACGGAAGTTCGCGACCGACGGCACGTAGATGAGCACCTCCGCCAGCATCACGAACAGCAAGGTGAGCACCAGCAGCTTGCCGGACAGGCCAAAATTCAGCCTGCGGGCGCGCTCGTTCGCGGGGACAACGGGTGCGGTGTCGTTCATGTACGTTTAAGTCCGGCGCGGTTTGGGGATGGCTTTTGCTTGCGCATGATCTTTTCCGAAAACCGGTATCCACTTTTCGGGATCATGCGCTACCCGAAACGGCGCAGCGCCCGTATGATGCGCTGCACAAATGGGTTCGTCAAACTCTCGGAGAAGTAGGTCACGGCGGCGCGTTTGCCGATTTCCGCGAGGGTGGGATAGGGCATAACCACTTCGGCGAAGGCCCGGATGTTGAGCCCCTGGGTCACGGCCAAGACCCACGGCACGATCAGTTCGCCGGCGTGCGCGCCGACGATGGTCGCGCCCAGAATCCTCCCGCGTTCCGTGGTTATCACCTTGATATGCCCGCGGGTTTCGCGTTCGGTCTGGGCGCGGTCGTTCTCGTGATAGGGCCAGCGCAGCACGCGAATGCGGCGCCCGGCCGCTTGTGCGTCCGTCACGCCGACACTTGCCAGCTCCGGATCCGTATAGGTGACGCGCGGTATCACATTCGCGTTCACGCGCGCACGCAGCCGGAACAGCGTGTTCCGGATGACGATGCCGGCGTGATAATTCGCCGCGTGGGTGAACTGCGGCCCGCCGGCGACGTCGCCGACCGCATAGACGCGGCGGTTGCTGGTGCGCAGCCGTTTGTTGACGCGAATGCCGCGAGGGTTGGTCCTGATGCCGGCGGCGGCAAGGTCGAGACCGTCGAGATTGGGCCGCCGCCCGGTCGCGACCAGCAGATGGCTCGCCTCGATCGTCTCCTCGCCGGTCGCCGTCGCCACGATGACGCGCGGCTTTGTGCCCGGCTCGACGCGCAGGACGTTGGCGCCGGCCCGGATGACGACGCCCTCGCGCGCGAGTTGATCGAGCAGGACCGCCGTACATTCCGGATCATCGCCGGCGAGAGGGTGCGCGGCCTCGATCACTGTGACGGCAGCGCCGAGCCGGCGGAAGGCCTGCGCCATCTCGAGGCCTACCGGGCCCGCGCCGATGATGACGAGATGCTCGGGACAGACGGTGAGATCGAACACGGTCTCATTGGTGAGATAGGCAGCCTGGTCGAGGCCGGGAATCGGCGGCGCCGCGGGCGCAGCGCCGGTCGCGACCACGAAGCGTCGCGCCTTGATCTCGATGCCGTCGCCGACCGCGACGGTGTCTTTGCTCTTGAACCGCGCCGCACCCTCGATCACCTGCACGCCGAGCCCGGTGAAACGCTCCTTCGAATCGTTGGGCGCGATCGCGGCGATGACGCCGTGCACGTGGCCGTGCACCTTGACGAAATCGACCGTCGGCCGTTGCGCGGCCACGCCGAACGCGGCGCCCGCGCGCATCGCCTGCGCGCGTTTGGCGGCGGCGAGCAGCGCCTTCGAGGGCACACAGCCGTAGTTGAGGCAGTCGCCGCCCATCTTGCCCTTCTCGATCAGCACGACCGGCACGCCGAACGCGGCCGCCGCAGCGGCGACCGACAAGCCGCCCGAGCCCGCGCCGATCACGCAAATGTCGGGCGTCAATGTCTGGGGCGTGCGGCTGGCGCCGCCCCGGGGCTCGCTCGCCATGCTCACCCCGGCATCGCCACGCCGCGTCGCGCCCGCCATTTGCGCACCACGACCGGAATGAGCGCGACCAGCCCGAGCGCGGCGAAGGCGGCGAGCAGTTGTGGGGTCAGCAGCGCCGACATCGAAAAGTTGAGCCGGCAGTCGGGCCGGCCAGCCGCGATACAGGTCTGATAGGCGGCCTCCTGGGCGGCGATGACGCTGTCGAGCCCGTTGCCCACCAGCGCGTAGGCGAAAGTGCCGGGAATGATGCCGAGCGCCGTCGCCAGCACGAAGGTCGTGACGCGAACGCCAACCACGGCCGGGGCCAGGTTGACGAGCCAGAACGGGAACACCGGCACGAGGCGGAGGAACAACAGATAATGAAATGCGTCCTCGCGGAAACCCTCCGCCAGCTTGGCGGCGAGCGGACCGGCGCGACGCAGGATGGTTTCGCCGCAGGCGCCGCGGGCGATGAGGAATACGATGGTCGCACCGATGGTCGCCCCGACAATGGCGGCGAGCGCGCCGACCAGCCAGCCGAACAGGATGCCGCCCACGATGGTGAGGATCGTCGCCCCCGGAATCGACAGCGCTACGGCCGCTACGTAGATCGCCACGAATGCCGCGACGGCGAGGGCGCAGCGCGCGGTGACGAAGCCATCGATCGCGGCGCGATGGCGCACCAGCGTTTCGAGCGAGAGGAAGCGGTGCCACCCCATCGCGAAGACCAGCGCCATGACGAGAACCACGGCGGCGACCGGCGCAAGCCGGCGCAGCCACGGCCGCTCGCGCCGGGGACTCTGCGTCACGGATCCCTGGTCGGGGTGCATCGTCTTTTTAATGACCTGAGCCACATTCAACATATACGAGACGCCGCGTCCCGGCGCAGCGGATAAAGCGAACGGCTCGCGGCAGCGTGACAGAATGTGAAAAAGGCCGATCCTAGCGGCGTTCCGCCCACTTTCCTTGCATTGACTTGACGCGCGGGGCTCCCGTATAAGCCGCCGGACTTTCAACGTCGACCACCCGATGTTGCGTGGATTTATGACGGCCTGGCTGCCGGCCGAGGAACGGGCATCGGCGGCGCGACCCACTCCCAAATCGCGACAAAGCGGAGATTGACCGGTGAAGCGGACCTATCAACCGAGCAAACTGGTGCGCAAGCGGCGCCACGGCTTCCGCGCCCGCATGGCAAGCAAGGGCGGGAAGCGCGTGGTCGCCGCACGCCGCGCGCGCGGACGCAAGCGGCTGAGTGCCTAACGTCACGACGCTTTATCCATGGAGCGGATGAGGCAACGGGCGGACTTTCTCGCCGCCGCAGCCGGGGCCAAGGCTTCGGGCTCGGCCTTCACCCTGCAGGCGCGCGAGAGAGACGATGTGGGCCCGCCGCGGGTCGGCTTCACCGTATCCAAGAAGGTCGGCAACGCGGTCGAGCGAAATCGGGTGCGGCGCCGGCTGCGGGAAATCGTGCGGCTCGCGCCGGCCGGCCGTCTGCAGGCGGGCCATGACTACGTGCTGATCGGGCGGCGCGCGGCGCTCGCGTTGCCGTTCGCGCGCATGGCCGCGGAGTTGGACGGCGCGCTCGACCGCCTACATAGGGAGCACCGGCCGCCGCGCCCGCGGCGTCCGCAATCGGCCGCGGGCCGGAACGGCGAGAGCGCACGATGAGCGACCAGAAGAACACCATCCTGGCGATCGCGCTCTCGGCGCTGGTGTTTATCGTCTGGCAGTACTTCTTCGGGTTTTCCCTGCAGGAAAAGCAGAAGCAGGTCGCCCAGCAGCAGCAACAGGCCCAGCAGACGCAGCCGCCCGCCGCGCCGGCCGAGACGCGGCCGGCGGCGCCCGGACAGCTGCCGGGGACCGGGCCGGCGCAGACGACCGAAGTCCCGCGCGATGATGCCTTGGCGAAATCGCCGCGCGTACTCATCGACACCAGCAGGATCGTGAACGGCAAAGAAATCGGCCTTAAGGGCTCGATCGCGCTCACCGGCGGCCGTCTCGATGATCTGTCGCTTTTACAGTATCGCGAAACCGTCGAGCCCAATTCGCCCGCCATCATCCTGCTCTCGCCGTCGGGAAGCGCGCACCCGTTCTATGCCGAGTTCGGGTGGGTGCCGGCCGCAGGCACGAACGTGAAGCTGCCCGGCGAGGATACACAGTGGAAGCAAGAGGGCTCGGGCGCGCTCGGCATCGGGCGACCGGTGACGCTAACCTGGGACAACGGCCAGGGGCTCGAGTTCCGCCGCACGATTTCGATTGACGACAGATATATGTTCAGCCTGCGCGACGACGTGGTCAACAAGGGCACGACGGGCGTCACGCTTTATCCTTATGCACTGATCTCGCGGCACGGTGTGCCGCCCACGCTCGGCTATTACATCCTGTTCGAAGGCTTGATCGGCGTGCTCGGCGACAAGCTGCAGGAGGTCAAATACACCGACATCGAGAAGTCCAAGGTCCAGGAGTTCAAGGACGTCAAGAACGGGTGGCTCGGCTTCACCGACAAATACTGGGCAGCGGTGCTGGTGCCTCAGACGACCGACCGGCTCGACGCCAAGATGAGCTCGGGCATGCAGGGCAACGTCAGGACCTTTCAGACCGATTACCTGCTCGATGCCCGCAATATCGCGCCCGGCGCGACCGGAAGCGCAGACGCGCGCCTGTTCGCCGGCGCCAAGGAGGTCGCGACCGTCAACGGCTACGAAAGGGAACTCGGGCTCAACCGCTTCAAGCTGCTGATCGACTGGGGCATGTTCTGGTTCATCACCCAGCCGATGTTCGCGGTGATCGATTATTTCTTCCGCCTGGTCGGCAATTTTGGCGTCGCCATCCTGATCGTCACCGTGCTGGTCAAGCTCGCGTTCTTCCCGCTCGCCAACAAGTCCTACGCCTCGATGGCGAAGATGAAGGCGGTCCAGCCGCAAATGGCGGCGCTGCGCGAGCGCTACCCCGACGACAAGGTGAAGCAGCAACAGGAGATGATGGAGCTTTATAAGCGCGAGAAGATCAACCCGGTTGCCGGCTGCCTGCCGATCGTCATCCAAATCCCGGTGTTCTTCTCGCTCTACAAAGTGCTGTTCATCACCATCGAAATGCGCCACGCGCCGTTCTTCGGCTGGATCAGGGATCTTTCGGCGCCGGATCCGACCAACATTTTCACCTTGTTCGGAATGATCCCATGGGAGCCGCAGCACTTGCCCGTGATCGGTTCGTTCCTCGTCCTCGGCATCTGGCCGCTGATCATGGGCGTGACCATGTGGGTGCAGATGAAGCTCAACCCGGCGCCGCCAGACCCGACCCAGAAGATGATCTTCGACTGGATGCCGGTTATCTTCACTTTCATGCTGTCGAATTTCTCCGCCGGGCTGGTGATCTACTGGGCGTGGAACAACACGCTCTCGGTGCTCCAGCAGTCGGTGATCATGCACAAGAACGGCGCCAAGATCGAACTCTTCGACAACCTCAAAGCGACCTTCGCGAAGAAGAAGAAGGCGTGAGCTCATCCCGGCCGTGGCCGTCGCCGATTTCACTGAAGACGATATCGAGGCGGGCCGCCGGCTGTTCGCGGCCGACTGGCGCTTCGCGGCGGCCGCGGGCTCGACCGACGCGCTGCCCGCCATGGCGGGCGCCGAAGTCGCCTTCGCCGGGCGTTCCAACGTCGGCAAGTCGAGCCTGATCAACGCGCTCACTGGCCGCAAGGCGCTCGCCCGCACCTCGCACACGCCGGGCCGCACCCAGGAACTCATTTTCTTCGCCGGGCCGCCGTATCTCACCGTGGTCGACATGCCGGGCTACGGCTACGCCGCCGCGCCGAAAACGAAGGTCAAGGCGTGGACCGAGCTGATCCATGCCTATCTGCGCGGCCGCGCCAACCTCGCGCGGGTCTATGTGCTGATCGACGCGCGCCACGGCCTCAAACCGCCCGATGCGGCCGTCCTCGAATCGCTCGACGAAGCGGCGGTGAGCTATCAGATCGTGCTCACCAAGGCCGATCAGGTGCGCGACGGGCTGGCCTCGACGATCGCCTCGCTCGGCGCGTCCATCGCCCGCCGACCGGCCGCCTTCCCGGACATCATCGCGACCTCGGCGCGCGAGGGCAGCGGCATCGCCGAGTTGCGCGCGGCGGTCGCACGCGTGCTGCGTGAACGCGAGGTGTAGGCGCGGCGCCTCTTCCGCCGCGGCACAGCGGCGGTTACAAGGGCGCCGCGCGAGCACGAGCCCAAGCCATGGACGTAACGCCGCAAGACAAGGCCCGTATCCTCTCCGAAGCGCTGCCCTACATGCAGCGCTACGACGAGGAAATCGTCGTGGTCAAATACGGCGGTCACGCCATGGGCGAGGAGCAGGTGGCGCGCAATTTCGCCCGCGACATCGTGCTGCTCGAACAGGCGGCGATCAACCCGGTGGTCGTGCACGGCGGCGGCCCGCAGATCCAGGCGATGCTGGAGAAGCTCGGCATCAAATCGCAGTTCGCCGCCGGGCTGCGCATCACCGACGCGGCGACCGTCGAAATCGTCGAGATGGTGCTCGCCGGCTCGATCAACAAAAACCTCGTCGGCCACATCAACGCCGCCGGCGGCAAGGCGATCGGTCTGTCCGGCAAGGACGGCAACATGGTGATCGCCCGCAAGATCACCCGCACGGTCATCGATCCGCATTCGCAAATGGAGGAGATCATCGATCTCGGTTTCGTCGGCGAGCCCGACAAGATCGATACGACGGTTCTCAACCAGGTCATCGGCCGCGAGTTGATCCCGGTGCTCGCCCCGATCGCGGCCGCGCCCGACGGCGGCACCTTCAACGTCAACGCCGACACTTTCGCGGGCGCCGTCGCGGGCGCGCTCAAGGCAAAGCGGCTGCTGCTGCTCACCGACGTCCCGGGCGTGCTCGACCGCAACAAACAGCTCATCAAGGATCTGTCGATCGAAGGCGCGCGCAAGCTGATCGCCGACGGAACCATCGCGGGCGGCATGATCCCGAAGGTCGAGACCTGCATCTACGCGCTCGAGCACGGAGTCGAAGGCGTGGTCATCCTCGATGGCCAAGTGGAGCACGCGGTGCTGCTCGAGCTTCTCACCCACCACGGCGTCGGCACGCTGATCCACGGCTAAGCCGTCGATCCGAAAGTCATCGTGATGACGGCGGCGCCGCGCGGATTTTCCCACGTCGAGACCTGGGTGTTCGACCTCGACAACACGCTTTATCCGCGTCACCTGAACCTGTGGCAGCAGGTGGACGAGCGCATCCGCGACTATGTCGCGAAATTTCTGGACGTGGGTCGCGACGAAGCGTTCCGGGTGCAGAAGGACTATTACCGTCGCTATGGCACGACGATGCGCGGACTCATGGCCGAGCATGGGCTCAAGCCGGACGAGTTCCTCGACTTCGTGCACGAGATCGACCATTCCCCGCTCGAACCCGATGCGGCATTGGGCGCCGCCATCGAGGCGCTGCCGGGGCGCAAGCTCATCCTCACCAACGGCACGCGCAAGCATGCGGACGCGGTGACGCGGCGGCTCGCGATCGATCATCACTTCGAGGGCGTATTCGATATCGTCGCGGCGGATCTAGAGCCCAAGCCGGCGCCGCAGACTTACGACCGCTTCCTCAAGACGCACGGGGTCGATCCGTCACGCGCCGCCATGTTCGAGGATCTGGCGCGCAACCTCACCGTGCCGCACGCGCTCGGCATGACGACTGTGCTGGTGGTGCCGCAAGGCACGCGTGAAGTGTTCCGCGAAAGTTGGGAGTTGGAAGGCCCCGGCGAGCCGCACGTCGATCACGTCACCAACGACTTGGCGGCGTTTTTGCAGACAATTGCGCTAGCGAGCTCCGGCGCCGAATGCCCGGGACCGGCCGAAAGCCGATAGCTCTTTTCTTCCGATTGCGTCATCCGCGGCTGGCTCCGGCCGCGATTGTCATTTCGAGGCCGACAACTTGATCGTCTTTGTACAATGCGGGCACACGAGCGTGGTGGCGGGCGCGCCGGGCGGAACCGGCAGAGGCTGAGCGAGCGCTGTCAGATATTCCAACACCAGCGACGTCATTCGTGCCTTCGCCAGGGCGCTTTGCTTCACCTCGAATCCGGGTCCGTGCAAAAGCTGTTGCTCCAGGCTCTCGATCTGGCTTCGCAGCTTCTTCAATGTAGCCTCAGCTTCACTCATATCTTGCTCCTGAAAGCGGCGTCAAGTTGCGAGCTGTTGCAAAGACTGCCACTCTTTCTGTTGCGGCGAGAAGTCTACCGGCGGTTTTGCGATCTTTAGATTCTCCAGGCCACGCCAGAAATCTCTCATTTCATTTCTGATGTTGTTAGCCTCGAGTTCGACGCCATTCACGTCCCCTGCCAGCCATTTTTGCGCAAGCCGCTCATACCAGTTGCCCACCCCGATGATAATGTTCATGTTCACATTGTTGTTCACGAGTTCGTCCGAGTGAGTAAAAAAGTGTGATACGTTTGCAAATGTGCCGGCCGATGATAGCCAATCATCAATGGCAAGATTCGTTTGATCGGCTACTCTTTGGGCGTGATCGGCTGCTCTTTGGGCGGCAGATTGAGCGACCGATTGAGCTACAGATTTTCGACGGCCGTATTCGGCGATGGTCCCGGAGACGATGAACGACAGGAAAGCAGCAAGACCGACGCTCCACCACCAAGGCACCCCTGACACTCTGGCGTCAATGCTCTTGATAAGAGTCTGTTGGTAGCTCGCTTCAGTATCCATTCGGCTATTGAGCATCCGCGCGGTATCTCTCAGATCAGTATCGATCTTATCTAGTGTCTGTTTTAGCGAACCCAATTGGGCTTCGATGCGCCCAATCCTCTCATCGATTGCGGTCCTTGAATAAGTGCTGCCGAGAATGTCCGACTTAAGCGAATTAAGTTTCGCATCGATTTCTGCCGTTGCGTCAGGCGTCGGCGGCTGAACCTGCGCAGCCGATGGAGCAATCGAAGCGAGTAATAATAAAGCAAAGATCAAAGCGCGTCGGAACAGCATGGCTGCCTCGTGGACAAATTCTACCACAGATTTTTTATCGCGTCTCGAATTGAACCACAAGCGAAGAAACGCTCAAAGACCCATTATTAACAAATGGATCGCGCGGGAATCCGCTTTCGTTAGGCGACTTGAGGTGTTTGCGGGGGCAGCGGATCTCACTTGACATCCCCTCCCCCGCCCCGGACAAGGGCCTGCGTCCGGGGAGACTTCAGAAGATGTCGCAAGCCGAGCTGGAGAAGACCATCGAAGCCGCTTTCGCCGCGCGCGAGAAGATCAGCGCATCGACCAAAGGCGAAGTACGCGAGGCGGTCGAAGCCGCGCTCGAGCAGCTCGACAGCGGCGCGGCGCGCGTGGCCGAGCGCCAGCCCGACGGCAAGTGGAAGGTCAACGAGTGGCTCAAGCAGGCGGTACTGCTCTCGTTTCGCCTCAACGACATGAGCCTGATCCCGGGCGGCCCGGGCGCGGCGTCCTGGTGGGACAAGGTGCCGTCGAAATTCGACGGCTGGGGCGACAACCGCTTCCGCGCCGCCGGCTTCCGCGCGGTGCCCGGCGCTGTGGTGCGGCGCTCCGCCTATATCGCGCCGAACGTCGTGTTGATGCCGTGCTTCGTCAACGTCGGCGCGCGCGTCGGCGAGCGCACCATGATCGATACCTGGGCCACGGTCGGCTCTTGCGCGCAAGTGGGCAAGGACTGCCACATCTCCGGCGGCGCCGGCATCGCCGGCGTGCTCGAGCCGCTGCAGGCCAACCCGGTCATCATCGAGGACAATTGTTTCATCGGCGCGCGCGCGGAAGTCGCCGAGGGCGTGATCGTGCGTGAAGGCTCGGTGCTCTCGATGGGAGTCTACATCGGCGCTTCGACGAAGATCGTCGACCGCGCGACCGGCAAAATCCACCAGGGCGAGGTCCCGCCCTATTCGGTGGTCGTGTCGGGCACGCTGCCCGGCAAGGATCTCCCCGACGGCTCGCCCGGGCCGGGCCTCTATTGCGCGGTCATCGTCAAGACCGTGGACGAAAAGACCCGCGCCAGGGTCTCGATCAACGATTTGCTGCGGGATTGACGCGGGGAGACCGAAGGTTCAATTCTGAGGGTCAATGAGCCGCTCCATTACCATCGATGCGCGCTGGGACGACGAGGCCGGCGTTTGGCTTGCCACCAGCCCTGATGTACCGGGGCTAGTTGTGGAGGCCGAGACTTGGCCCTCAATGATTGGCGAGGTCCGTATTGTCCTTCCCGAGCTTCTCTCCTTATCCGGACGAGGCGAGGACCAGCTGTCCCTAACTTTCAAGGTCGAAGAGCACCTCGACGTCGCCGGCGTCTGATGGCGGATTTTTATCGACGCCTGGTGGAGCTTCTTCGAGCGAGTGGTTGTCACCGCGTCCGCTCGGGCAAGGGAAGTCACGAGATTTGGTTCAGCCCGGTTAATGGAGAACACGTAAGCGTCCCGCGCTTGACCAAGTCCCGCCACACAGCCAATGAAGTGCTGAAGCAGGCCGGCCTTCCGAAAGCCTTTTGACATGCCCGCCGACCCGGTTGCGCTTGCGCGCGATCTCATCCGCTGCCCGTCGGTGACGCCGGCGGAAGGCGGCGCGTTGGATTATTTGCAAGGGGTGCTGCAGAACGCGGGGTTTGCGGTTCACCGGGTGAAATTTTCAGAAGCTGGTAGCGCCGACGTCGAGAATCTCTACGCCCGTATCGGGACATCCGCTCCGCATCTCATGTTCGCCGGGCATACCGACGTGGTGCCTCCGGGCGACGAGGCGGCGTGGACCCATGCGCCGTTCACGGGCGATATTGCCGACGGCCAGCTCTACGGCCGCGGCGCAGTCGATATGAAAGGCGCAATCGCCTGCTTCGTTGCCGCGGCACTCGATCATCTCGCCGCGCACGCCGGCAAGCCTAAGGGCTCGATCTCTTTTCTCATCACCGGGGACGAGGAAGGCGACGCGGTCAACGGCACGATCAAGCTGCTGCGCTGGGCGGCGGAGCGCGGCGAGCACTTCGACCATTGCATCGTCGGCGAGCCGAGCAACCCGGCAGCGCTCGGCGACGCGGTGAAAATCGGCCGGCGCGGCTCGCTCAACGGCACGCTCGTGGTCGCCGGCAAACAGGGCCACGTGGCGTTCCCGCATCTGGCCGAGAACCCGATCCGTGGGCTCGTGAAGTTGATGAGCGCGATCATGGCCGAGCCGCTCGATCGCGGCACCGAGCACTTCGATCCGTCGAACCTGGAGTTTACTTCAGTCGACGTCGGCAACCGCACCGTCAATTTGATTCCGGGCGAAGCACGTGCGCGCTTCAACATCCGCTACAACGACCTGCACACGCCGGAGTCTCTCAAGGCGCTGATTGAGCGACGCTGCGCGGCGGTTGCGGAAGGCGTGCGCTGGCGCATCGAGTATCTGCCGTCGAACTCGTGGGTGTTCCGCACCAAGCCCGGCCCTTTCGTCGATCTCGTCACCGACGCGATCGCGGTCGCGACCGGCCGCAAGCCGCAGCTCTCGACCTCGGGCGGCACCTCGGACGCGCGTTTCATCAAGGATTATTGCCCGGTGCTCGAGTTCGGCCTCGTGGGCAAGACCATGCACCAGGTCGATGAACACGTGCCGACCGCCGAACTCACCGCGCTCACCGCCATCTACCGCGGGATACTGGATCGGTATTTTGAGTAGAACGTCGTTGCGAGGCGCCGCGGAGCGGCGACGAAGCAATCCAGGGTATCACGCTCACCCCTGGATTGCTTCGTCGCTTCGCTCCTCGCAATGACATGCATCCACGGTTTTGTACGGTCTTTCTAAGCTAAAATTTACCACTGGCCGCCTAATGGTACGGCATGGCGAACTTCGACCTCCCGCCCGCGGTTGCGTATTTCCTCAATCAGGCGAGGGCCTTGCTGTTCGCGCCCGGCTCGCACTTTTCGGTCACCTCGCTCGCCGCATCGCTCGCCATCGCGGTCGTGTTCGTGGCTTGGCAGCGGCACCGGCGCGGCCGGCCGATCCATTTGCGCGCGATCCTGCGCGCGCTGTTCCCGCGCCGCATTCTCACAAGCCCGTCGGCCTTCACCGACCTCGGCTATCTGTTCTTCCACGTGTTCCTGGCCGGCCTGCTGTTCGGCTGGGCGACGATTTCCTACCAGTTTCTCACCAACGGCATCATCGGCGCGCTGGCGGCGGCGTTCGGTCAGCCCGCGCCCACGGCCCTGCCCGCGTGGCTCGCGCGAGCGGTCATCACCGTGATGCTGTTCCTCGCCTACGAGCTTGGCTACTGGCTCAATCATTATTTGAGCCACCGGGTGCCGTTCCTGTGGGAATTCCACCGGGTGCACCACACAGCGACCGTGCTCACGCCGGTGACGAACTTCCGCGTCCACCCGGTCTACACCTTCGTGTTCGTCAATATCCTGGCGATCGCGACCGCGACCGCCAACGGCTTCGGCAACTACATGTTCGGCGAGACCGCCTATCAATACGCGCTCTCCGACACCAACATCATCCTGGTGATCTTCATCCACACCTACGTGCATCTTCAGCACACGGAGCTGTGGATCCCGCTTTCCGGCGCGCTCGGCCGCGTGTTCATGAGCCCGGCGCACCATCAGCTGCATCACTCGACCAATCCGGCGCATTTCAACAAGAACATGGGCAGCTGCCTCGCGCTGTGGGACTGGATGTTCGGCACGCTCTATGTGCCGTCCCAGGAGCCGGAGAAGCTCAGCTTCGGCGTCGATCCAAACGACGCCAGCGTGCACACGGTTACCGGCGCCTACCTCGACCCGTTCGTGCGCGCGGCCCATGTCGTGCGTAACGCGCTGCCGAAGCAGGCGCCGGCGCCTTCGGCCAGTGCTCAATAATCCACACGCACCAGATAAAGGCCTTCGGGCGGGGCAACCGGGCCGCAGGCGGCGCGCGAACGCGCGGCCAGCGCCGCGGCAAGGTCGTCCTCGCTCCATTTGCCTTCGCCGACCAGAACCAGCGAGCCGACCATCGAACGCACCTGATGGTGCAGGAACGAGCGCGCCGAGGCGCGCACGTGCACCTCGTCGCCGTCGCGCGCGACGTCGAGCCGGTCGAGGGTCTTCACCGGCGACTTTGCCTGGCACTCGGCGGCGCGGAAGGTGGTGAAGTCGTGCCGGCCGAGAAGGCGCTGCGCGGCCGCATGCATCGCCGCCGCGTCGAGCGGCCGCGGCACGCGCCAGGCGCGGTTGCGCGCGAGGGTAAGGTCGGCGCGGCGGTTGACGATGCGGTAGAGATAATGGCGCCGCTTGGCGGAGAAGCGGGCGTGGAATGACTCCGCCGTCTTCTCGACCGCCAGCACCGCCACCGGATGCGGGCGCAGCCGCGCGTTGAGCGCGTCGCGCACGCGGTCGGGACGCCAGTCGCGTGCGAGATCGACGTGCGCGACCTGGCCGAGCGCGTGCACGCCGGCGTCGGTACGGCCGGCGCCGTGCACGATGACTTTCTCCTCGGCGAACGCGGCGATCGCGTCGGTGATGACCCCCTGCACCGACAGTCCGCCCGCCTGCATCTGCCAGCCGACGAACGGCGAACCGTCGTATTCGATCAACAAACGATAGCGCGGCATCGTCAGCGCACCCGCGCGCCAGGACCAAGCCGCGCGCCGCGCAGGAACTCCTCGGCCTTCATCGGCTTGGCGCCGGCGCGCTGCAATTCGAGCACCCGCACGGCGCCCTCGCCGCATGCGATCGTCAGGCGCTCGTCCAGCACCGCGCCCGGCGGCCCGCTGCCTTCGCCACGGGTCGTGCGCAGGATTTTCACGCGCACCTTCGCGCTGCTCCCTTCAACTTCGAAAAAAGCGCCGGGAAAAGGCGCGAGCCCGCGGCAGTGGTCGTGCACCGCCTGCCACGGTCGCGTCCAGTCGATACCCGTCTCCGCCTTGTCGATCTTCGCTGCGTAGGTGACGCCGTCGGCAGGTTGCGGTGTCAGCGTGAGCGCGCCGCGCTCGATCCCGCCCAGCGCCCGCACCATCAGATCGGCGCCGAGCGAGCTGAGCACGTCGTGCAGCTCGCCCGCGGTCATGTCCTGGCCGATCGGCACGCGCTCGGCCATGGCGATAGGGCCGGTGTCGAGGCCTTCATCCATTTTCATCACCATCACGCCGGTCTCGTGGTCGCCCGCCATGATCGCGCGGTTGATCGGCGCGGCGCCGCGCCAGCGCGGCAGCAGCGACGCATGCAAATTGAAACAGCCGAGTGGCACGGCGGCGAGGATTTCCGGTGGAAGAATGAGCCCATAGGCCACGACGACCGCTGCGTCGGCGCCATGCGCGCGGAACGCCGCGGCGGCCTCGGCGGTGCGCAAGGTTGCCGGTGTAAGCACGTCGAGTCCGAACCGGCGCGCCTCCCGCTCGATCGGTGTCGGCTGCAGCTCCAAGCCGCGTCGTCCGCCCGGCTTCGGCGCGCGGGTATAGACCGCCACGACCTCGTGGCCGCGCCCGACGATCTCGACGAGCGTCGGCAGCGCGAAATCCGGCGTTCCCATGAAGATCAGGCGCAGCGGCATGGCGACGCGGTTTACGACTATTCAAGGCTGCCAAGCCAGCGCGCCGAGAAGACAGACCGGCTTCTCAGGGCCTCACACCGTGCCGTAAGCGATGTACTGCGCCCCGAACGGCAGGCGAGCGAGGCCGCGTTCGATCGCGCGTGCCGGCGCGGCCGCGGACGGCATCAGCAGAAAATAGCGGCTGTCGACCATCTTGAGGCCGGCCTGCACCATCAGTCCGGCGGTTCGCCACGCGGGGAGGAGAACCGCATCGCGATCGAATTCGCACCGGCGCACGGAAAGCTGCGTGAGCGGATTGAGCGGATTGTGTTCGATGATGCACAGGACGCCGCCCGGACGGATGACCCGCGCCATTTCGCGCATGAAGCCGAGCCAATCCGCCGGCGGCACATGATGCAGCACGCAAATGGCGTAAGCGAAATCGAACTCACCGGTCGCGAACGGAAGTTCCGCGCCGGTGTACGCGCGGTATTCGACGCCCGAATTGGCGCGCGCCGCCTGCTCGAGGCAGGCGGTCGAGACATCCACGGCGCACAGCCGCGCGAAACTGTCGCGAATGTAGCGGTGCAGCACGCCGATGCCGCAGCCCACGTCGAGCGCGCTTGGCTTTGCTTCCGGGCCGAGCCGGGCGGCGATGACCTCGCGCATGATGTCGGCTTTCGCGACGGTCACGAACTCGTAGGACAGGCCGGAGAAGTCGATCGAGGCCTGAACGACGTCGCGGTATTCCTTGCCGTAGGTGTCGAACAGCTGCGTCATCGCAGTCGCGCCACCGCGGCGATCTGTTCCGACGGGCCGTCGACCGCCGCGCGCTCGCGTTCGAACCCGATGCGTCTGCCGACCACGTAGAGCGGCCGCCCTTTCACCTCGGCATGAATCCGCCCGACGTAAAGGCCGACGATGCCGGTCATCAGCATGTTGATGCCGCACAAGAAAGAAACGATCACGATGGTCGAGGACCAGCCGGTGACCAGATTGCTGCTGCCGCTCAGCGAAAGGCCGATCACATAGAGGCCGTAGAGCAGTGCCAAGCCGGACACGCTCATGCCGGCCCAGATCGCGAGCCGCAGCGGCGCGTCGGAAAAGCCGATGACGCCGTTGACCGCGAGCCGGAGCATTTTCCGCAACGGATATTTGGTCTCGCCGGCGGCGCGCGGCGGGCGGCGGAACGCGACTTCACCGGCGCGGAAGCCAAGCCAAGCGAACATGCCGCGCACGAATCGGTCGTGCTCCGGCATGGCGCGGAAGGCATCGAGCGCCTGGCGGTCGATCAGGCGAAAATCGCCGACGTCGCTCGGAATCTCGATCGCTGAGACCCGGCCCAACAGGCGATAGAACAAGTCCGCGGTCCAGCGCTTGAACGCGCTCTCGCCGTCGCGCGCAAGGCGCCGGCCGGACACGATGTGGTAGCCCTCTTTCCACTTGGCGATCATGTCGAGGACGACTTCCGGCGGGTCCTGGAGATCCGCATCCATGACGACCACCGCATCGCCCTTGGCGGCGTCCATCCCAGCCGTTATCGCAATCTGATGCCCGAAGTTGCGGGTCAGCCCGAGATAGCGGCAGCGATGGTCGTCGCGGGCCTTGGCCTCGAGCACGATCGAACTGCAGTCGGTGCTGCCGTCATCGACGAAAATCGTTTCCGCCGGTCCGTCGAGCGCATTCATCAATGCATCGACGCGCCGCAGCAGAATCGGCAAAACGGCTTCTTCGTTAAAAATGGGAATGACGATGCTGTAACGCACGCCGGCGGGCGAGTGACTGGCCATAACACGACCTGATCCGCGATCGTGCCAAGCTAGAGCCCGAGGGTTAATAAGCCCTTTCAGCGCTTCGCCGGCATCGGCGCCCGGTCACCATGCGGGCCGGTCTATTTGCGGATTTTATACAGCGCGAACCGCGGTGCCGCGTATAATTCGTCCAACAAATTCGGCATCGGGTTAGCAATAGCCGGGCCAATAACATACAAGTAGTCGAAGTCGCGGGGCCAGGAACGAACGAAATCCGGCGCGTCGGGCGCTGGTTTTTCGGCAATGGCTTTCAGGGCCGCGATCGGCGCGATCCCGCCATAGGGGACCTGCAGGCGCCGATAGGCCGGCCGCGGGATGACCGGCTGCTTTCCGGCGGCGGCGTAGAAGGTGGGAACGAAGGCATCGGCGTAATGCACGGCCAACGTCGGGGCGTTATAGATCGGATATTCCGTGAGATTTTTCATCGGCGGATCGTCCGCCTCCCCGCTGTGGGCGATGAGGACGAACGCGCCTTTGTCGATTTTTCCGAATGAATCGATCATCGCGGCGTAATCCGCGCGATAAGACATCCACACGAAAGCGGCCATGGCGAGATTGGCCAATATGAGGACGATCGCGCCGCATGCTGCCGCAAGCCGCCACCGCCGGTCGGGTAACGACAAGGACACGAAGGGGGGAAGTATCAGCGCGGCCGCAACGATGACGCGTACGTCGACAAACGACGTTGCAAAGAGCCGCGACGGCATGGCGAGGTAAAGAAGCGCGAACCCGGCGGCGAGCCACGTGCCCGCGGGCTCGAACCGCAAGAGACCGCGTTTGGCGGCGATGTAAATCATGCCGAGCAACGCGGCCGTGGCCACGGCCGACAGCATCAAGCTGTAGCCATTCAAGGTCGCGAACAGCCACAAGGGTTTAAAGTGCAGAAACCAGTCGGTGTCGTCGCCGCCGATCGCGCCGCCCGACCCGAGCATCAGGCCGAGCCCAACGGCCGGCGGGATTGCCAAGATCGCGAGACGCGCCGCGATCGCAGCGGGCGGAACCTTGCGAACCCAGGCGCGCCACATCTCGTGCAGCCCGATGGTGAAGCCGTAGAGTCCGAGAGCGAAAAAATGCGCCGCAAACAGAGCGATAACGAAGATCAGGTTGATACCGAATCGCCAATGCCAAGCGCGCTCTTGCGCCGCCAGATAGGCGGCAACGCCGCATAGCGCGATCCCGAGACCGAACTCGAAATTCACGAAGCCCCAGGCGAAGGGAAGGCTGTAAAGAAAGATCAGGGCGAAAAACCCGGCGATATGGAATCGCCCTTTCACGACCCGTTCGATCGTGACCGCGCCCATGATCACAAGGATCTGGCTAAGCAAATAGAAAATGCGCGTCGCAGTCTCGACGCCGATGAGTCGCGCAATCAGAGGAACGATGAGATCCATCGCCAGGTTCGGATAGGCGGCCCAAACGACCTGATAGAACGGATTGGCGTCCGCGGTTCCGACCCGGCTCAGGAGGTACATCCGCGCAAGATGATTGGGATAGTCGAGCATCGCCGGGATCGGCACGAGCACGACCGGGCAAAGCGAGGCGGCGGCCAACAGCGCAAACAGGCATTTCGCGCCGACCTCCGGCGACGCCTTCGACGTCCAGCCGGTCACGGCATAAGACAATCGCGCTGTCGTTTGCATTGTTTTGAGTGTCAACGGACCGGTGCGCGCCGCACGTGGACGACTGCGATGTCATCGGCATAAACGCGCTGCCACTCGCCCATGCGGTCGAGCAGGCCTACCGCCGGGGTCGCCCGATTGAGCAAGGTCGCGTTGATGCCGTAGTCGTCGAGCAGACGCACGAAGTCGCCGACGTTCTGCAGCATGACCGCGCGCTCATGGCGCACCATGAAGGCCTCGCCATAGAGCTGATCGGTGCGCCCATCGATGAACGGCTTGACGCCCGCGTAGATGAGATAGCCGCCGAAGTCGTAATCGTTAAGCAAGGGCTCGGCGTTGTGCGCCTTGATGGCGGCCACCGCGGCTACCGGCGAGATCTGCGCGCGCGGCGCCCACTTGCTGGTGCTGGCGAATGCGAACGTCAGCCCGATGAGGCTCGCCGCGGCTGCCGCGCGGGCTAAGCCGGACGACTGCCGGGATGAGGATGCCCCGCTTGCTTCAGCCGCCCCGAGCTGGCGGGCGAGCGGTTGGGCCAGGAGCAGGGGCGCGAGCAGGCCGAACACGTCCGCATGGCGGGCCTGCGAGAGTGCGAGATGCAGCAAACCGATCAGCATCGCGATGCGCAGCGGCGGCAGCACGATGCCGCGGTAGAGCGCAAACCCCAGGCCGAGCAGCAAACACATCTCGAAGCCGCCGATGCGGCTGAAGTCCTGCGGCCGCCACTCGGAAATGATCGAGAGAACCTGACCGAGCCCGAGAATCCGCCACGCAACGAGGATCGGTTCCCACCCATAGGGGGTCAGGCAGGCCGCGATGAGCGCCAATATTGCGAAGCCGATCCATCGCAACGCGGTTTCGCGCCGCGCCTCGCCCGCATTCCACCACGCCTCAACGGCGAGCGGCGCGACGAGCGCCAAACCGAGCGTGAAGCTGCCGTGCAGGTTCGCCCACAGTGTCATCACCGGGATCAGCGCGAACGGCGGGGCGCGGCGATGATCGACCGCGTTAATGAGAACGCCGGCCCAGACCACCATCAGCGGCAGCGCGAGCGCGTGCGGGCGCGCCAGAAAATGCGTGGACGCGAGCACGAACCCGGCGCAGAGCAGCGTGAGCGCCGGCACAGGCGCGAGCTTCCGCAGGAGAAAATACGCGAGCAGCGCGAAGGCGCAGGCGATCGCGAACGCCGCGATGATGACGACCCCGGACCATCCGGCAACCGCGTGGGCGCCCGCAAGGAGGAGCTGCGAAACCCATTCCTTGGCGATCCACGGCGCACCCGCGACGGTCGCGGAGAACGTGTCGACGTGAGGAAAGGCGCGATGCTCGACGATCCATCTCCCGACGGCGATGTGCCAGTAAACGTCGGGATCGTTGAGCAGCCGGGCGCCGAGCGCGAGCAGGAGCGCGTAGACCGCAACACCCGTGCACAGCGGCAGCGAGACGGGAAATCCCGACCCCGTCACCCACGCCGTGGGTGCGGATACGCCGGGTCCCTGTCCTGCGCTAACGCTCATCGCCGCGCACGCGCCACATCCGCAGCACATTCCCCTCCGGCAGCGGCACGCGCTCGAGCCACGCGGGGGCCGCGCCGGTGAGCAACGCGTTATAGAACGCCGCCGGATTGGGATAATTGGGGAAATCCGCGCAGGTCATCACGTAGGCAACGCCGCGCTCGACGAGGCGCTCGCGCGCGGCGCTCGCGGAGCCGCGCATGACCTCTTCTTCGAAGATGATGGATTTGTAGGCGCGGTGATAACCGGCATCGACGACGCTATGCGGCGTGAACGCGAGCAGCGAGGGGCCAAGCTCCAACGGGCCGAAGATCAAGCCGGGCGGCATCGCCGCGACCGGCCGATAGATCTCCGGGTGCAAGCAGCGTGACACGTCGACCGTCCACAGCGGCGCGGTTTTAGCGGCGGCGGGCTTGCCCATCGGCTCCCCGACGATTGCCGCGAGCCAGATGACCACCAGCGCAGAAATAGGGGGGCTCGCCAGTGCAGCGCCGCCCACGCCTACCAGCAGCGGCCGCGTCGTACGCTTGCTCAAGGCATCCACGGCGGCGCCGACGAACGGCATTCCGAGCATCACCACGTACATGCCCATGCGGATGGTGCCGGCGGTGATCACGCTCGAGACCGCGACGGCGGCAAGCGGCGCCCAGGCAAGTGGGGTGCGCAGTCCGCGCCATATCACGAACACGGCGCTCGCGATGACCAGGCAGGGGAAGGCGATATGCACGACGGCCTCGGCGCCGAGATTGCGGATCAACGAGAAAACGCTTTGCAATTCGCTAACGTTGTTGATCCACAGCGCCGTGATGGCGGGATCGACCAGGCCGATGGGGCCTCTGAGACAACGCGGCTCGATCGCGGCGAACACGACGAGTGCCAGGGCGCCCGCGACGGCCGTCGCGACGAGCCGCTGCATGCGCGTCCACCGATCGCCGACGTTCGTGACCAGCGCCAGCCCGAGCGATCCCGCAACCACAGCGGCCGCGGTGTTCACGCCGAGTTCGTCGCACATGGGGACGAAGCGGAATGCGGCCGGCGTGAGCAACGCATAGGCGAGCGCGGTTGCGCCGCCGAGCGCAACGACGAACGCCCGCACCGGCACGCGCCAGCGCGCATCGTGAACGAACAGCATGGCCAGCGCGGCGCCGACGGCAACGAGCGGCGCGGCCGCTTCGAGACCCACGCCGAGGAGGAGACCGCCCGCGATCCCGCCCGCCGCGGCAAGCCATGGGGAATCGTCGCACCACAGCACGCACGCGATCATCACCAAGGTCAGCATCACTTGCGCGTTGTGATGATCGATCTCCCCGGGCAGAAAAATCCCGGGAACGAACAGCAAGGTCAGCAGCACGATCATCAACGTCGCGCGTGCCGCGCCGGCGCCGCCGATGCGCAATGCGCTCGCATAGCTGGCGATCACGGCAGGACCCGACAGCAGCAGCGGCCAGACGCAGCGCGCGAGCCGCTCGGCAAAATCGGGATTGGTGAATTGCCGGAACAGGAATATCAGGCCGACGATCCCCGCATCGAGCAGGCGCGACCAATGGGTGTCGTAGCCGAGCGGCGGATCGAGCCGCGGTTCATGCGGATCGAACCACGATGCTCCGTCGATAAACGCGTGCACCTGCACCAGCCGCATCGCGTTGTCGGGCGAGCGATAGGCATCGTCGAGCGTTGCCCAGTGCATCAGCGCGAGCGCCGCGGCGGTCCCCGCCCACAGCAGGGCGACGGCCGCCACCGGCAGCCGGTCCTCCGTCGCACTCGCCGATGCCGATTGCATTCCGGGGCCGCCGATCACACAGTCTCAAACAACGGCGATTTGGTGTGACCGGAAGCATCGCCGGCAAGCGAAACGCTTTCGCGGATCGACTCGATACGGACGGCGACCTGCTGGCGGGCAAAGGCCAGATAACGGTATGTGACCGAATGCTCTGCCGCGAACTCCTGGAAGGCCTTGTATTCGTGCTGCTCCCAATTCGGGAAATTGAAATATTCATCAAACACGATCACGGTTCCGGGCACGATGCGGTCGGCGAGGAGCGAAAGAACGGTGCGGGCGGCGCTGTAAAGATCGCAGTCGACGTGAACGAATGCGGCCGCGCCCGGATTGGCCTTGAGCCAGACGGGAAGCGAATCCTCGAACCAGCCGCGATGCAGCCGGACGTTCTTGGGGACGCGCGGAAGGCGGCCGCGGAGATCGAACGCGCCTTTGCCGAGGTTGAAGCCCGACCATGCCTCCGGGAGCCCTTCGAAGCTGTCGAACCCATGGACGATGCGGCCGCCGGCGCGCCGGGCAATCAACCGGACGGTGCCGCCGGTGAACACGCCGAACTCGAGGTAATGGCCTTCGACCTTGACGGCCGACAGCGCGGATAGGATCAGCTCGCGCCGGGTGTCGAAGCCGAGCGCGTCGGGCATCGCGCGCTCGACGTAGTCGAGGGTGCGCTCCAGCGCGCGGCGCGAGCGTTCCCGCATCGGATGCATGCGGCCGACGTCGGCAAGCTCGTATAAGCCGCAAACGATCTTGGCGAGCGCATCCTTGAATTTGGAGTTTTTCACCAGCATGTCGGCCATAATCCGCCCGCCAGTCCAACGGGACCGGGGTTTCAAGGAACGGGGATAACCCAGTTACCGAGAAGCTAACGCGGACGTATTTCGATTTGCCTAATGGCGGCCGTCACGAAAACGGCCGGATAGCGCCGCCCAGCCTTACCCGGCGCTGCACAAGGCGCCGCCGATGACGCAGAAGCGGGCGCAGTGCGGGTGGTTGAGCGGCACCGGACGGGCGGCGTCCTTCAAGGTCGGGCCCAGCTCGAATTGCGCGTCATAGGGAATGAGGGTGCAGGCGAGCACCGCCGGCTGATCGGCGCCCTTGCGTTTGACCACCATGCGCGAAGTCGCGCACATCATGTCAGAGGGCGATTTGCCATGCGTGACCCAGGCCCCGTCGGCGATTTCATCCACATCGGCACGGGCGTCCATTTCCGGGAACAGCACCAGCGTCTCGGGATCGTGCGCGTCGATGGGGATTTCATGCTGGGCAAACAGCCGGGCGTAGCCGTCGCGTTCGGCGGCCTCGTTCTCGCCCCACATCGTGCGCCCGGCGACCGCGACGTTGACACCATTGCGCGCGAGCCAGATCAGGCCGTCAAGGGTCGGCTGGTAGGTGCCGGGCCCGCGCTCGTCCTCGTGCCGTTCGGCGGTGAAATGATCGAGCGACACGCGAATGGTCAGGCGCTCGCCTAGGCGGCGTTTGAGATCGAGCAGCTTTGCTTTCGCGCGCTGCATCGGCCGCATGGCGTTGGTGAGCACGAGGACGCGGAACCCGCGGGTGAGGCACTCCTCGACGATGGCAAACAGATGCGGGTTCATGAACGGCTCGCCGCCGGTGAAGCCGATTTCCTCGGTGTCCCAGCCGTCGCGTTCGATCTCGTCGAGATAAGCCGCGACCTCGGCGCGGTCGATGTAGACGAGCCGATCGTTCTTCGGGCTCGATTCGATGTAACAGTTGCGGCACGCGATGTTGCACAGCGTGCCGGTGTTGAACCACAGCGTCCGCAGCCGCTGCAGCGCGACTTCGGCGCGCGGCTCGCCGGCGGCGGTCACGCGCGGGTCAACAAATTTTTCGCGCGGCAGCCGCGCGACGCTATCGCGAGCCGGATCGGGCCACAATTGTTTGCACGCGACCGACCGCCGGCGCGCCGCCGCTCCCGCGGTCGGCAGCTGCCAGAAAACCGCGCCCGGCTCGAGCGGCACGCCGCGCTCGCGGATTTCCTTGAACGGCAGCACGTCGCAGCTCGGCCACAAGCCGGTTTCGAGCGCGGCGGCATAATCTTCCGGAAGTCCGGCGCGGCGCATCTTCGCGGCAGCGGCGGCGTAATCATATTCGAGCGCGCGATGCGCGACGGCGATGCCGCCGTCGCGCGGCGTGAGCAGGCTGAACCATACCCGCGCGGTGCCGTCGTTCGCCGGCATCCCGACTGCGCCGGCGTTGTGCCACAGCCGGCCGGCGACAACCTGCGTGAACGGCAGCCCACAATGGCCGGCGATGACGCCGTCCGCCTGCGACCGCGCCAGTTCGTCTGCTTTGATTGCAGCAGCGGTGGTGGCGAAGATGAAGCGGTTGATGCGGTCGATCGCGCCGTGCACGACCACAAGGCGCGCGCCGGCAATCACCAGATCGATCCGCCGCGGCAGTTGCGCCATCCAGGCGCGGGCGTCAGCGCCGAGTTCGCGGTCCGCATGGGCGAACCAAGCGGCGGCGAGCCGATCGCAAGCGCTGCCAGGCACATAGCCGCAGCCGCAGTCGGCGGCCGCTGACGCGAGGCTTTCCTCGCAATTGCCCATGACCACGTGAATGCCGGCTGCGCGCACCAGGTCGACGGTCGCGGCCGCGTCAGCCCCATAGGCCACCACGTCGCCGGTGCAGACGATCCGCTGCGGCGGAATCCCGAGCCGCGCGGCCTCATCGAGCAGCGCGCGCGTCGCCTCAAGATTCCCATACGGGCCGCCGAAAACGATCGCGGGGCTATCGAAGTGCAGCTCTGGGTGGGCTAGGCCCATAGGCGCTCCCGTTCCACGCGCCCCTGAATATTTTGCTCCGCGCGCAAGGGGAAGTCGCTGGATCGTCCTTCCGGGCGCCCTCACCCGATCGTGAAAGGGGCCCGGGTGCACCTGAGCTTGTGCGCTGAGGGAGCGCAGACTGGTAGTCCGGGCAAATTTCGGTGATGACTACAGACTAGGCGTCACTGCCCCGAACTCCTCCACGGTATAAACGATGCCCGTAATTATATTGCACTGCAGCAATGGTATCGACAGTTTGATGTTCTGCCCCGCGCCCCCATAGGAAGGAAGAGCTCCTGGTTACAGATTGGCCGCCAGTAGACGAAGTTGCGCCGCGGGTGCGTTACGCGGTCGTTGCCCTCTCCGGCAAGGAACCGCGAAACGACACGACCCTCGAACGTGACCCGCAGTGCGTTGATGGGCAGACACAAACAAGCTAAAGTTTATGGCGGCGATTAAACGACTTCATTGAAGGATTCAACCGCGTGGCAACTAGCAACAAAATGCTCGATAATCTTGCTGCGGCTTTCCGCGCTTCGGTTAAAGGCGTCGAAGAAATCGAATACAAAGCTAGCGGGGGCGCTGCGCATGTTTTTCGGCTGAAAATCAAGGGAGCGCCCGAACGAGCTCTCAAAATTCTGAATCCTGAGCAAGCACGTTATGCTGACGTTTCTGACGACTTCGAGGAGGAAGGACAACTCCTCTCAGAGATTACACATCCCCGAATTGTCAAAGGCTTTGGTCTTGGGAAGCCGCTGGTGTTCGAAGGGGTGAATTTACCGTGGTACACTATGGAGTATTTTCCACACGACGACTTAGGAAAAGTACTTCGACGAACCCAAACACAAAACCCTCTTCCTAGAAAATTCTCGGTCTATATTAGCTTGCTCAGGCAAACGCTTGAGGCTCTTCAATACCTTCATTCGTTATCCCCTCCTCGTTGCCACTTGGACGTTAAAGAAGCAAATCTTCTGATTGACATGACACATCCCGAAGACCCTTTAATTAAGCTTTCTGACTTTGGTGTATCAAAGCCGATCTCTAGTATCGAAGGAGATACTGACTTACGCGGATCATTGTTTTACTGGCCCAGGAAGTGGCAAGATTTGCTAAAAGGAAAGATTCCATCAATTGTCAATCGTACGCGCTTGCGACTCCCGAGAGCAGATATCCCTACCGCCGTCGATCTCCACATGCTCAGCGTTGCATTTAAATCAATCCTAGAGACTCTATTTGTGGGTGATGACGACAGCTACTGGTATCGTGCGATTTCGTTGATTCTCGCTAGAATGAATTGGGACGCCCGAGATAAGCTGACGACTATCGATGACAAATACATGTGCGTCACTGAAGGTGCGGAAGCATCGAAGGCGCTCGAAGATCTTCTTATCTTGGAACGCACACCGGCGCTTCCCTCACCGCTGGAAGAAAGTGGAAGCTTGCGGCTACCCATTAACTCGCTTAGAGGATTTGGTCCAGGTATTCAGTGTTTATTAGACCTTCAGTGGTTTCAACGTTTACGCCATGTTCGACAATTAGGCGCGACCCACCTTGTTTATCCAGGCGCGGTCCACAGCCGATTTGAACATATGGTGGGGGCCTATCACCAAACGCTTCGGTATATTCAGGCATTACTAGACAATAAAAATAGCCCTTGGTTCGGTATACATTTTAGCCTGGAGGAGATTCGAGCGCTAGCCCTGACCTCACTTTGCCATGACCTTGGACACTATTCGTTCGCGCACCAGTTGGAGGATCTCAGCCAGATTGATGTATGGCCCAAACATGAACGCTTGTCTTTTGATATTCTCAATGGAAACATTACCGCGACGTTTCCTGAACTAGCTTCGGCACTGGGCGACCCGGAAAAAATCAGACGAATAATAGAAGACGAATGGGAGATAGATTTTGATCTCGTACTCAGCATGTTCGCATATTGTTTTCGATCTGACTTAAACGAAAAAGGAATCCAGCAGAAGGTACCACGAGGCTGGCGCGCGGCCGGCGAGATAATCAATGGCCCCATTGACGCTGATAAATTCGATTACCTACGCCGAGATTCTCATCATTCGGGTGTATCGTATGGACTTGTGAATGATCCTAGCCGATTTCTATCATCGCTGACGATTGCATTTGACAATGTTGGCGGAACGCGTCTTGCTGTTACGGAAAAAGGCCGTGTTGATGTTGAATTTATTGCGGTAGCTCGGTATGCCATGTTCAGCGAAGTGTATTGGCACCACACGGTTAGGGCGTTCACTGCGATGGTGCGCAAAGCCTTGGAGCTGGCTTTTGCCTGGAAGGAGAATCCGCTGACAATTGGAAATCTATTCCAATGGTCGGATGACTGGGTCTTGCATCAGCTAAAGGAGTCAGCTGGGCAACGAGCGGCGACGGATGTATTGGAACTTGTTGAACACGTGTCATGTCGGCGACCATATGCGAGACTATTTACGCTCACGAAGGAAGATAGTGAAGAGCTATATCAGAAGCTGACGGCCCGGCGCGAAGATATGATGAGGGGTAACATGTGGGAGGAGGACGAGGCTTTGGTGGGTAAATCGTTCGGTATTACAGGGATGCGCCCGCACCATTTGCTCTGGGATATTCCGAAACCCGGAAAGGATCAGCTCACTAGTGTACCGATCGCAGATATTCACGGAAATGTTGTCCAAAACAATCCGGGTCCGCTTTGGGGCAGCCTTTCCGCAAACTTCGAAAAATGGGTGCGGAAAATAAGATTGTTCGTTCATCCAGACTTCAGGCCAAAGCGGCTGTCGCGCGAGGCCGAAATTGAACGGTATGACTCGATGCGCAGCGGTCTTGCAGAAAGATTCTTGTGAAGAATTCACGCAAGCGAAAGCGAATCACGCATCCGAGTCGGCGCGCTTGGCCTCCTTCGCAAACTTCTTGATCACGCGGTCGCGCTTGAGCTTGGAAATGTGATCAATGAAGAGCACGCCGTTGAGATGATCGATTTCATGCTGCAACGCCGTCGCCATCAGGCCCTCGGCCTCGATCTCGCGCGGCGCGCCGTCGCGATCGAGGAACTTCGCCTTGATGCGGGTCGGCCGCT
>JAFAUQ010000125.1 GCA_019243195.1 Hyphomicrobiales bacterium | reverse complement strand
ACCATGCAGCGCAGTTCGCGCGAGAGGCTGCGGGCGCGCGTCTCGAGCGCCGGATCGTGCAGCATCTCGTCGGGCTGCACCGCGCGCACCGGCGCGGCCCACGACATCGCCGCGAGCGCCAGCGCAAACAAAAAGCGAGCCCGCGTCACGCTGGCTACTCCGCCGGCTGGAGCGCCGGCTTCTGCCGCGCGGGACGCGGCGCGCCCACGCGCAGGCGGCGATCAGAGAGCGAGAGCGCACCGCCCGCCATCATCACCACGGCGCCGATCCAGATCAGCAGCACCAGCGGCTTGTGATAGAGGCGCACGGTGACCGCGCCGTTCTCGTCGGCATCGCCCAGCGAGACATAGAGCTGGCTCGTGCCGCGCGTCATCAGCGCGGCCTCGTTCTTGTTCATCTGGCGCACCGGGAACGCGCGCGTCGCCGGCTCCATGGCGCCGATCACGTCGCCATTGCGGCGCACGGTGAAATGAGCGACCCGCTCCTGATAATTGGGTCCGCGCCGCTGGCTCAATCCGTCGAGGGTCAAGTCATAGTGGCGCACCGATACGGTCTCGCCGGGCTTGACGGCGGCGATGCGCTCGGCGCCCCACTGGGTCTCGCCGACGATGCCGAGCAGCGACACACCGACGCCGAAATGGGCGATCGCCGTGCCCCAGGAGGAGCGCGGCAAGCCGGCCGCGCGGCTGACGACCGCCGCGAACGGCACGCGGAACAGGCCGGTGCGTTCGGCGACGTCGGTCAGGGCGCCGGCCATGACAAAGAACGCGAGCCCCACCACGAACGGCGCGAGCACCGGCCCGCCGCCGGCAACCGCGAAGGCCGCCGCCATGGCGACGATCGCCACCGCGAGCGCCGCGAGCAGACGCTGCGCGACGCCGTAGAGGTCGCCGCGCTTCCAGGCGAGCAGCGGCCCGAACGGAATGGCAATGAGGAGCGGCACGGCAAGACGGCCGACCGTGGCGTTGAAGAACGGCGCGCCGACGGAAATCTTGTCGCCGGTCAAGGCTTCGAGCGCGAGCGGATAAAGCGTGCCGACGAACACGGTCGCGCAGATGGTGGTGAGAAACAAATTATTGAGCAGCAGGGCACCTTCCCGCGAGACCGGGGCGAACAGCCCGCCCTGGCGCAGCGCCGGCGCGCGCCAGGCGTAAAGCGCGAAGCTACCGCCGATGAACAGGATCAGGATCGCAAGAATGAAGACCCCGCGGGAGGGATCATTGGCGAAAGTGTGCACCGACACGAGGACGCCCGAGCGCACCAGGAACGTGCCGACGAGCGAGAGCGAGAAGGCGAGGATGGCGAGCAGCACCGTCCAAACTTTCAGCGCGTCGCGCTTCTCCATCACGACCGCCGAATGGAGCAGCGCGGTGCCGGCGAGCCACGGCATGAGCGAGGCGTTCTCGACCGGATCCCAGAACCACCAACCGCCCCAGCCGAGCGTGTAGTAGGCCCAGAACGAGCCCATGGCGATGCCGAGGGTGAGAAACATCCAGGCGACCAGCGCCCATGGCCGCACCCAGCGCGCCCAGGCGGCGTCGATGCGCCCTTCGATCAGCGCCGCAATGGCGAAGGAAAAGGTGATCGAGAAACCGACATAGCCGAGGTAGAGCAGCGGCGGATGAATGGCGAGGCCCGGGTCCTGCAGGATGGGATTGAGGTCGCGGCCTTCGAACGGCGGATTGGGAATGCGCACGAAGGGATTCGACGTGACCAGAATGAACAAATGAAACGCGGCAGCGATCCAGGCCTGCACCGCGAGCACGGTGGCTTTGAGCGCGGCTGGAAGATTCCTGCCGAAGGCGGCGACGAGCGCGCCGAACAGCGCCAGGATGAGAACCCAGAGCAGCATCGAGCCCTCGTGGTTCCCCCACACGCCGGTAATTTTGTAGATCAGCGGCTTTGCCGAATGGGAATTCTCGAAAACGGTAAGCAGCGAAAAATCCGAGACGACATGACACCAGGTGAGCGCGGCGAAGGAGAACGCCACGAAGGCGAACTGGGCGAGCGCGGTCGAGGTGCCCACCGCCATGAGCGCGGGATCGCGCGTGCGCGCGCCCCAGATCGGCACCGACGCCTGCACCAATGCAAGGCCGAGCGCGAGCACCAGTGCGTAATGGCCCAGTTCGGCAATCATTTGTTCTCGCCCATCCAATGGCCCTGCTTCTTGAGCGCGTCGGCGACCTCGCGCGGCATGTACTTCTCATCGTGCTTGGCGAGGATGGTGTCCGCCTCGAAAATCCCTGCACCGTCGATTGCGCCCTCGGCGATAACGCCCTGCCCTTCCCGGAACAAATCGGGCAGCGCGCCGGAATAGGCGACCGGGATCTCCTTATTGCCATCGGTGACGGCGAAGCGCACGGCGAAGTTCGCCCCGCGCGTGAGGCTGCCGGGCTTGACCAACCCGCCGAGCCGGATGCGCGTGCCGCTGGCAACATGCTTGTCGATCACGTCCGTCGGCGAATTGAAGAAAACGATGGAATCTTTCAGAGCGAAGAGCACGAGCGCAACCGCGACACAGAGGACGGCGCCGCCCGCGCCGATGAGCAGCAGACGCCGCTGGCGCCTCTTCATTTCGGTGCCTCGACGCCGGCGACATTGCCACCGGCAGCCAAGTCCGTGAGCGCCGCATCAAATTGGTGCAGCTTGTCCTGATCGCCAGCGAGCGCGCGCCGCGCGTCGGCGGCTGCATCGAGCGCGTGTTGATGTTCACCGAGAACGAAATAGGCGCGCACGAGCCGCACCCAGCCGTCGAGGTCGGATCCGTCGCGCGCCAAGCGTTGGGCGAGACGCTCGACCATGCCACGCACCATTTGGGTGCGCGCTTCGGGCGACATGTCGGCAGCGGCAGCAACGTCGGCGTTGCTTGGGCCGGGAGCGGCTGTCTGCGGCACCGGATTCTCTAGTCGCGCCAACGATTGTCTCACGACGTTCGCCCACGGCGCATCGGCCGGCGCCTGGGCGAGTAGATCACGCCAGATCGCGGCGGCGTCGGCGTTCTTGCCGTCCTGCTGAGCGGCGACGCCAGTGAAGAATTTCGCCCGCGCATCGTGCGCATCGAGCGCGAGCGCATGGTCGAAGGCGCTTTTGGCCTCGGCCGTGACGACGCCGTTCGCGGCGGCGACAAGCGCTTCGCCGAGGTCGCCTTCGCGCGCGGCGCTCGCGCCGAGCAGGCGCAGCGCATTGCGGCGGGCCCGCACCGCGTCGTCGAAGCGGCCGAGCCGCATGTAGACCGGACCGATCACCTCCCAGCCGCGGCCGTCCTGGGGATTGCGCTCGAGACGATCTTCGACCTGGGCGACGAGCGCGGCAATCGATCGGTTCTCCGGACCGTTCGTACGCGCGGCAAGCGGCTGATCGGGCAGCCCGGGAAAGCCGAGCGCGAGATAAAAGGTGATCACGCCAAGCGGCAGGGCGAGCAGCGCCGCAACCGCGATGAAGCGGCGGCGCCACGGCGCCACCGAGGCGGGCGAAGCTTCGCCTTCGGCGTCGGCGGCGGCGAGCAGACGGCGCGAAATTTCAACGCGTGCGGCGTCGGCTTCCCCTGCCCCAATCAGGCCGGCGGTGCGGTCGCGTTCGAGTTCGCGCATCTGATCGCGGTAGACCGCAACGTCGCCGCGGGACGCCGGCGCCAAGCGCGCGCGGCCGAGCGGCCACAGCACGATGAAAACCGCGGCAGCGGTCATCAACGCGAGAGGGAACCACAGCGCCATGGTGCCGTCCGTGTCAGGCCCTCCCCGCCCCCAGCTGACGAACGGTCGCAGCTGTGTCGGATATTACCCATGGAGCATTCAGGATCATGCTCCAGCCCGGCCGCGTTACATCATGGCCGCCGACCGGCCGCAACGTACAAATCGCCACGGGCCGCAAAGCCGCACCCGGCAAATAAGGCGAAATGGCGATGGCTCAGGCCTTCGCGGCCTTGGGATCGGCACCGTGGGCGGCGACGTCGGCCGCTTTGACCAGCACGGCGGCATATTCCGACCCGAATATCTTGGCGGCGAAACGGACGGCGGCATCGATCTGGGCTTGGCGAAGCGAGCGTTCTGCAGTGCCCGCCTGGCGCAGGCCATCGAGAAGCGGAGCCATTCCGGTGTCGAGATAGTGCTGGAGTTGCGACTGCACCCGCAACGTCGCCTCGTTGATCGCCAGCTCGGCCGCATACGTCCGGCACGCGTTGACGAGGTCAATCAGTGCCTCGACCTCGGCGATATCGCGGTCGTCGAGAATGGTTGCCTCGCCCTTGGCACGTGGGCGCAACAGCCGGTGCACGCGCCCGGGCACGGTCACGATCTGGGCCTCGGTCGCCGCCGAGATTTCGGCGCGTACGGCTGCGAGCTGCCGGCTCCACGGCTGATGTCCCGAGAGGTCGAGTTCGGTACGCAGCCCGCGCGCGGCGTCGTGAATATCCTTCACGACCACGATCACGCGCTCGATGTCGCGGGCTTGCAGCGCCTCGCGCAACTGCATCGCCTGCAGCTCGATGTCGTCGAGCACCAATGTGATCGCGAGGGCTGCCGGCGTCTGCGCAATGCGGGCCGCGACATCGGTCTCTGCGCTGCGCACCGCGAGACGAGCAAGCTGCCAGCGGGAGCCGAGACGGCTCAGCACCAGCAGCAGGCCGTACAGGAAAAGGTCCTGGCGCCGCACTAAAAGAGAGGCGACGAGCGAGTTCACGTTCTCCAGCTGCTCGTCGGCGAGATTCCTGATGTGCGGGGCAATGCGTGAGCCAAAGGCGGCGAGCTCATCGCGCGCTTTGAAAATCACGAGCACGTCGTTGAGTTCTTCGAGCGCGTTGGGCGTGCCGATCCGACCGGCAAGCCGCCGGTTCGCTTTAGCGTCGCCACGAAGCGCGGCCAACACGGCCTCCGTGCGGGCTACAACATCGTCCGCGAGAATGCGCGCCTGCGCCTCCACCTTATCGGTGTCGCCGGCGAGCAGGAGCCGCTTTGTTTCTTCCGTATAGGCCAAGGTTTCGACGGGCATCAGGTCGGTGGAAATCCAGCGCCAGATCGGCTCAAGCGACATGCGGGCGATGCGGCCAGGGCGTTTGCGGCCGGAGCTGTCATCGATGAGGAACGGCTCGAGCGGCGCAAAGAACACCCGCTGCGGATCGCCGATGCGCGGCGGCAGCGCGTGCTCGTGCGGCGCCGCCTCGCGCAGCTCCCGAAGAATGAGGCCGATCGCCGGCAGTTCATCGTCGCGCAAGCGGCCGCGCTCCAGCTCCGCCATCAGCAGAGCCCGCGCCTCCGGCTTTAATTCCCGCAGGTAGTCGCGCAGCCGATCGACCGGGAGCCCGTTGCTGGCCATCCGGTACCCACCCGAACCAATGCCCAGCCGACAGCGATAGCCCGCCGGGAATTAAGAAGTGGTTTAGGATGAAAGATCATATGTCAGAGATCAGATGACAAAGGTCAGGAGGATTTCTGACCTCTGTCATCTGACCTCTGTCATCTGAATCAACTCAGCGGGGTCCAGGTGCCGTCCGGGTTGCGGCACGACGAGCCGCGCCCGGTCTGCGGCCGATTGTCCGCGTAAACCGTGTGGCTGAATTCGCGGCAGGTCTGGCCGTTCGACTGATAGGCGGGTCCGGGCACGATGGTGCCGTGATGGCCGGTATCCGGGTTGCGCCATGCCACCGGGGCGCCCGGCTCGCCGAATTGCAACGCGCGTAAATGGGCAGCACCGGCGGCGGGACGGTCGCGCGGATCAAGGCCGTTGGGTGCGGGAGAGCCGCCCGCCAAGGGGTTGGACTCGACAGAGCCGGTAAACGCGTTCGGGCTGCTGCCGGTGGGGCCCGACGAAAGCCCCGTGTCGCCGGCGCATGCGGCCAGCGCAAGGCATCCCAAGGCGGCCGCGACGATGCGAAATCCCCTCATGTCCCCAGCCGCGATGCCGAAACCCCGCCCCAGCTAAGCCCAAACAATCGGGCGAAACTCGGGCCGGGGTCAGACGACAGAGGACGGAGGACAGAGGACGGACATCCGGGCTTTTCGTTTCTCTGTCGTCCGTCCTCCGTCGTCCGTCCTCCGCTTAGGCGGCGGGCAGCACCAGTTCGGCGCGCAGGCCGCCGATCGGGGCAGTGCCGAGCGCCAGGTCGCCGCCGTAGAGATGGGCGAGTTCGAGCACGATCGAGAGGCCGAGGCCCGAGCCGGGCTTCGTCTCGTCGAGGCGGCGCCCGCGCGGGGCCATCTGTACCTCTTCGCGCTCGGACGCCGTGAGGCCGGGGCCGTCGTCGTCGATGACCAGGCGCACCTTGGACGCGCTGCTCGCGGCCTTCATGCGTTCCGGCACCACTTCGACCGTGACCCGGGAACGCGCCCATTTGCAGGCGTTATCGACGAGGTTGCCAACCATCTCCTCGAGGTCCTGCCGTTCGCCGAGGAACCGCGCGTCGGCCGGCGCCTCGACATCGATCGCGACGCCGCGGTCATGGTGGATTTTTTCCATCGTGCGGGCGAGCGCGGTCACCACCGGCGAAACCTCGGTGACGGTGCCGACGGTCGTGAGGCGTGCGGCCAGTCGCGCGCGCTCGAGATGACGCGACACCTGATCGCGCATGATGCCGATCTGCTCGCGCACCTTGGCGGCGAGCGGGTCCTCGCTGCGCGCAGCCGCCTCGTTCATCATTACTGAGAGCGGGGTTTTGAGCGCGTGGGCGAGGTTGCCCACGTGAGTCCGTGCGCGCTGGACTATGTCCCGGTTGGCATCGATGAGCGCGTTGGTTTCGCGGGCGAGCGGAGCGATCTCCTCGGGAAAGCGGCCTTGCAGCCGTTCCGCGGTGCCTGACCGTATCGCGGCAAGTCCCTCGGAAATGCGTTTGAGCGG
Source organism: Hyphomicrobiales bacterium (assembly GCA_019243195.1). Lineage (GTDB taxonomy): Bacteria > Pseudomonadota > Alphaproteobacteria > Rhizobiales > Xanthobacteraceae > AP-16. The sequence goes on along the minus strand of JAFAUQ010000125.1, from coordinate 17,972 downwards.
CGCGAGCCCGAACCGCACCTGAAACATCGTCGTCAACAGCAGCACCACCGCGAGCACCCCGAAAGTGACGAGCAGCGCCTCGTCGAAGCCGCGCAACTCGTCTTCGATTTCGGCGGCATCGCCGGCGACGCCCACCACGAACCGGCCGTCCTCGCCGAGGTCGATCGTGCGCTCCACCATGCGCAAATGCTGGTCGGCGGGCCCCTGGACGTAGCCCTGGCGCGAGCCGCCCGGCCCGGCCGGCACCCCCGAATTATCGAGACGCGGCAATGCGGCGTCCCACAGCGAGCGCGAGGTGCGCACCTCGGGCTTGGTCTGATCGAGCCGCGTGACCTGCCAGTACCAGCCGGAGAGCGGCAGTTCGAACAGCGGCTCGCCGAGCGACTGGGGGAAACGATCCGCCGCCTGCTCGTCGGGTGACGCGATGTCGGCAACGAGCGTCTTTAGATAGACGCCCAGCCGGCGGTCGAATGCGCGCTCTACGCTGTGGCGGTAAAGCGAGGAAAGCACGATACCCGTGGCGACCAGGATCACGACGATCCAAGCGGTCGCCGAAAGGAACAGGCGCAACGCGAGCGAGTTCGCGCCCACGAGCCGCGACAGCCGGCCCCGGCGCTTTTCCGGCAGAGCTTCCGCTTTGAAAAAAACGGCCATGGGGCGGACGGGGGAGGCGCCGCGATCAACTTGGTGAAGTCAGGAGATAACCGAGGCCCCTGACGGTCTGGATACAGTCTACCCCGAGCTTCTTGCGGATGCGTCCAACAAATACTTCTATAGTATTGGAATCCCGGTCAAAATCCTGGTCATAGAGATGCTCGACCAGTTCCGTGCGCGAGACCACGCGGCCGGTGTGGTGCATCAGGTAGGACAGCAGCCGATATTCGTGGGAGGTCAGCTTGATGGGCGTGCCGTCGACGCTGACGCGGCCGGTACGGGTGTCGAGGCGGACGGGGCCACAATTGAACTCGCTTTTGGCGTGGCCGGTCGACCGACGCAGCAACGCGCGGATACGCGCCAGCACCTCTTCGAGATGGAACGGCTTGGCGACATAGTCGTCAGCGCCGGCATCGAACCCCTGGACCTTGTCACTCCAGCTCTCGCGTGCGGTCAGGATCAACACCGGCATGGTACGGCCGGCCCGGCGCCAATGCTCCAGGACCGATATTCCGTCGACCTTGGGCAAGCCGATATCGAGGATTACCGCATCGTAAGGCTCGGTCTCGCCGAGATATTGGCCTTCCTCGCCATCGAAGGCGCGGTCAACCACGTAGCCCGCATCGGTCAAGGCGGTGGCGAGCTGGCGATTGAGATCGGGATCATCCTCGATGACGAGGAGCCGCACGGTAGACCCTCCGCGCCTGTCAGGTTCTTAATACCCGTCGATCAGGACACCTGAGGCGGCATTTACACTGGCGCGGATAACTTTGCCATCGCGCGCGAGCACTGTCAGCACGTACACCAAGTCGCTGCCGCGATAGCATAGGCGCGCGCCGACGACTTCCGCGCCGGCCGTGCGATGCCGGATGTCGCGCACGGCACGAGCGAGCGGAATTGCCCGATGCGTCGCGATGGCGGCGCGCCGCTGGTCCTGGGTCAGACACGTGGACGGGTCCGCCGCGGCGGCAGGGCCGGCAGCGGCGAGGACGACCAGCGCAAGGAGAAGTTGGCGGGCGCGGGCCATGCACCCTCATAGGCGTCCGGCCGTGAACCGGCGATGAATGGTTAATTGACAAGCCGGCCTTGTTCCGGCTGAACGGCCCGCCATGCCGCGCCTCCTCGCGTTTCTCGCGTTCACCTTGTGCCTGTGCGCGCCCGCGGATGCGATGGTCGGCGGCGCAACCGATGTCACCAACAGCGGGCTCGGGCGCCACGTGGTCCTCATCGTCGGCTCGCGCGGGAATTCCTGCACCGGCGTCGCGCTCGCGGCCGACCTCGTGCTGACGGTCGCTCATTGCGTGCTGCCGGGCGCCGAGTACCGGATCGTGGAATTCGATGCGGCCCATCGTCCGCAGCTCAAGCCTGTCCCGAGCGTGGCGCGCCATCCCTCTTTCAAGCTCGAGATCATGCTTGCGCATCGCGCCACCGCCGACGTGGCCTTGCTCAAGCTCGCCGATCCCCTCGCCGCCCCTACGCTGCGGGCCCCGCTCACGACGCGCACGACTTTCGCCGTGGGCGAGCACTTCACCGTCGCGGGCTACGGCTTGACGGTGCGGGGCGACGGTAAAACCGGGGGGACCGTGCGCGCTGCGGACCTCATTGCCACCGGCCACCCGGGCACGCTGCAGGTGCGCCTCGTCGATCCCGCGACGGGTGGCACGCGCCCGGGCCTCGGAGCCTGCACGGGTGATTCCGGCGCGCCAGCCTTTGAGGACACCGGCTCGGTCGTGGGCCTGGTGAGCTGGTCAACTGGGCCGAACGGCAGCGACGGCTGCGGCGGACTTACCGGGCTTACCCCGCTCGTCATCTACCGCGACTGGATCATCTCGACGGCGCGCCGTCTCGGCAGCGCGCTGCCGTGAGTTAGGGACCAGGCCGCTAATGATTTTTTGCCGCCTGGGCTTGCACGGCATGGTCGACCATGTCCCTGACCTTTGAACCCAAATCAAAGAAGACAGGAAACAGAGCGGCGACCGCGATGATAAGCACGGCCAGCCCAAAACCGGTGACCCATTGATTTGCTCGCGTGGCGCGATTCTCGTCACGCAAGGCATCAATCTTGTCTCGCAGAGCGTCAAACCTTTCGTTTAATTTGGAAACGACAAGGTCGACCTTGCCCTCGAGCCGCGCAATTTTAGTATCCGTGCGCGCTTCCGCTGCAGCGATCTTGGAATCCGCTAAGTCGCCCGCATCGCTCATGTTTGCCGCCGTGGCATCGGTTGCATACGACGCTTGCTCTTCGGACAATGATCGTCGCTTGAAGGCACAATTCAGCTTACTCGATTGAGAACGAAATGTGAACAATAATTCGCCTTCCTCATCTCTATGGCGGTGTCTTGCGGCGCGAGCCCTTGGGCCAGCGCGCCGGCCAATCGACGATGCGGTCCTCCAGCGTCTCGTCCGGCACATCGTCCTCGGAATCCTTCACGCGCCCGCGCACCGAGATGCGCGCCTGATGCACGGTGTCTGGATCACCGGAGACGAGCGGATGCCACCAGTAGAGGTCCTTGCCCTCGTCGAGCAGGCGATAGGCGCAGGTGGGCGGCAGCCATTTGATCTCGTGCACGACTTTGGCGGTGAGCCGCACGCAGTCGTCGACCTTCTCGTTGCGGTGGGCATAGTCGCCGCAGCGGCAGCTTTGCCCGTCGAGGAGCCGACACCCGATGTCGGTGAAATAGGTCGCCGCCGTGTCCTCGTCTTCGAGCTTGACGAGGCAGCAGCGCCCGCACCCGTCGCACAGGCTCTCCCATTCCGCATCGGTCATCTCGGCGAGCGACTTGCGGTGCCAGAAGGGAGCATCCGGATCGGTCACGAAGATTTATCCTGTGCGGCTCATCTCACGCGCTGACGTGATATGGGATTTCCCCCCACCCAGCGCGACTTGCGCCGATGCTTTCCGGCGTACATTGCGAGTGGCGGATGGAGCTAAAGCAATGAAGATCAAGGTCGTTGTCCATGAAGCTGAGGAAGGGGGTTATTGGGCGGAGGTTCCGGCCATACCCGGCTGTGCAACCGAGGGCGACACGTTCGAAGAGCTACTCCAAAACCTATACGAGGCTGTCGAAGGCTGTCTTTCGGTCGATGTAGCCGCGCCGGAGACCGGCGGGAAGGACCGAGTCGTGGAAATCGCGATATGAGGGGTATGTCGGGTCGTGAATTTGCGCGACTCGTCGAAAGAAATGGTTGGAAACTCCTTCGAGTAAACGGAAGCCATCATATCTACGGCCGCCTACGACATCGGTGGTTCGCCTCTCCATCCCGATCCATGGCAATAAGCCGCTCAAAACAGGCTTGCTCACGCATTTGGCCAAGCAAGCGGGCTTAGCTGGTACCAATTGACATGCGACGGAACCCCATCTTGTTACGGCCGTTTTCCGGTGTCACGACATGATGTTGGCCCCGGCAGGACGGATCGGCTAAGAACAGCGCCGGATCGCAACGCGGCCTGCATCGCAGCGAAAGATACGGACTTTGCGCGAGCTGTTTCCCCACGATTGGAAGCCGAGGCTCCAGCGCTACCTGCTCGACCTCGATGCGCGCATCGATTCGGCGGTGTTCCGCACCGGTGCGTGGACGCGGGAATATTACGAGCGTTTCTCCACCTTCATGGACCGGTTCCATGTGGGGGGATGGCGGCGCATCCCGATTGAACTCCTCTCCGAAGGAGCGACGCTCGGCACCGGCGGGCTCGTCCTGCTGCTGGCGCTCGCGATGCCGGCTTTCCGCGACACATCGGACGACGACTGGCTCAAGAAATCCGAACTCGCCGTCACCTTTCTCGACCGCTACGGCAACGAGATCGGCAGCCGCGGCATCCGTCACAACGATTCGGTTCCGCTCGAGCAGTTTCCCGATCATCTGATCAAGGCCGTGCTGGCGACCGAGGACCGGCGCTTTTACGACCATTTCGGCATCGACCTTTCCGGTCTGGGCCGCGCACTTTCCGCCAACGCCCGCGCCGGAGGCGTGGTGCAGGGCGGCTCCTCCATCACGCAGCAGCTTGCCAAGAATTTGTTCCTCAACAACGAGCGCACGCTCGAGCGCAAGATCAACGAGGCCTTCCTGGCGCTGTGGCTCGAGACGCGTCTCTCCAAAAACGAAATCCTCAAGCTCTATCTCGACCGCGCCTACATGGGCGGCGGCACCTTCGGAGTCGACGCGGCGGCGCAATACTATTTCGGCAAGTCCGCGCGTGACGTGAACCTCGCCGAAGCGGCGATGCTCGCCGGCCTGTTCAAGGCGCCGACCCGCTTTGCGCCGCACGTAAACCTGCCCGCCGCGCGCGCCCGCGCCAACGTCGTGCTCGACAATCTGGTCGACGCGGGATTCATGACCGAAGGCCAGGTGTTCGGCGCGCGGCGCAATCCGGCGACCCCGATCGATCGGCGCGATGACCACGCGCCCAATTATTATCTCGACTACGCATTCGACGAGATGAAGAAGCTCGTCGACACCTTCCCGAAATCGATGAGCGAGCGCGTGTTCGTGGTGCGCACCGCAATCGACGTCGGCCTGCAGCGCACGGCGGAAAGTGCGATCGAGAATTCGCTGCGTCAATATGGACATGAATATCACGCCTCGCAGGCCTCGACGGTGGTGATCGACGTCGACGGCGGCGTGCGGGCGATGGTGGGCGGACGCGATTACGGCCAGAGCCAGTTCAACCGCGCGACGGACGCACTGCGACAGCCCGGCTCCTCGTTCAAGCCTTACGTCTACTCGGCCGCGCTCACCCACGGCATGAAGCCCACGTCGATCGTGGTCGACGGTCCGGTCTGCATCGGCAACTGGTGCCCGCACAACTATTCGGGCGGCTACGCGGGCTCGATGCCGCTGACCCAGGCGCTGATCCGCTCGATCAACACCGTCGCGGTGAAGCTGTCGATCTTCATCGGCGACGGCAATCCGAAGCGCGGCCGCGCCGAAATCGTCAAGCTGGCGAAGGCCATGGGGCTGCGCACGCCGCTGCCCGACACGCCGTCGCTGCCGATCGGCGCCGACGAAGTGACGGTCTTCGACCATGTCGGGGCCTATGCGACGTTCCCCAATCTCGGCAAAGCGGTGACGCCCCACGCCGTGCTCGAGGTGCGCACCGGCGCCGGCAACCCCGTCTGGCGCTGGGATCGCGACGGCAAGAAGCCGCGTCAGGTCATGCGCCCTGACGTCGCGCAGAACATGATCTTCATGATGAACAAGGTGGTAGAGGAAGGCACCGGCAAACGCGCGCAGCTCGACGGCATCAAGGCGGCGGGCAAGACCGGCACCACGAACGCCTATCGCGACGCCTGGTTCATGGGTTACACGGGCAATTTCGTGTGCGGTGTTTGGTTCGGCAATGACGATTACCAGCCGACGAACCGCATGACCGGCGGCTCGCTGCCGGCGATGACCTGGCACGAGATCATGGCCTATGCGCACGAGGGCATCGAGATCAAACCGCTGCCGGGCCTCGGCGGGTCGACCAAGCCGCGCGAGCCAGTCGTTTCCGAGGCCTCGCCCAACGAAGCCGCGCCCCGGCCGGTGCAACTGAGCCGCCGCGCCGCCGACGTGCTGGTGGGGCTCGAACGGCGGATGGAAAGCGCTTCGCGCGCCCTTGCCACCGTTCCGCCGGCGGGACCGGAGCGCGGCGCCGCGAGCGAGCGCGACGGCACGGTCGCGTCAGCCGACCGCAGCGCACCGCCGCGCGGCAAGTGACCGGCCGCGCTGGATTGGTCCGGGGTGATTTCGGTTTGTTGATTTTTAGTTCGCAAGCGAGGCTTCGGCCGTGAAGCTTCTGTTCGGGTCGTTCCTCACACTCCTGGTCGCCGCCGCCATCGGGCTCGGCGCGACGTGGTTCGCGCTCACGCGCGGGACCGCCTTCGGCGCGGTGCACATCGGCGCCTGGACCGCGTGGCCGCGCACCGGCAGCAGCGACATCGATCCTTACGCGCGCGCCGGCATTGCGCGCACCGGCGAACTCCCGGTCGGCCTCGGTGACGGCGTCGCCTTCGTTGCCCGCCGTGACGACACCGGACGTCCGTTCGACGGCCGCTGCGAGGTGGTTCTGCGCGGCACGACGCCCGCCGCGCGTTTCTGGACGCTTACGCTTTACGATCCCGAGGGGCGGCTCGTCGCCAACTCGGCCAACCGCTACGGCTTCACCAGCCAGGAAATCGTGCGCGCCTCGGACGGCACGTTGGAAATCGTCGCGGCGCCGCGCGCACGCCCCGGCAACTGGCTGCCGACCGGCGGCGCCGAGCACTACGTGCTGGTGCTGCGCCTCTACGACACGCCGGTCGGCGTCGCGACAGGAGCGAGCCGCGAAGTGCCGATGCCCTCCATCACCGAAAGGCCGTGCACATGATCCGCTGGCTGATGTGGCTTCTCGGCGGCATCGTGCTCGGCGGCATGGTGCATCTCGCGACCGTCCTCGCGTTGCCGACCACCGCATCGCGCGATGCCTATTCCCGGCTGACTCCGATCGCGCAGGTGAACACGGTGGTGCCGCTGCCGGCGCCGGCGCCGGCGACCGCGCTGCTGCCGTTCATGGATCCCGCCTTCGCCGCGGCCGTGTGCCGCTACGATCTGAGCGAGGCCCCGCTCAAACTCACCGTGCCGGTGAGCCAGGCCTACACATCGGTCTCGTTCTACACGCGCAAGGGCATCGCCTATTACGCCATCAACGACCGCGCCGCCGGCCGCCGCGTGATCGAACTCGATCTGATGACCGAGAAGCAGCATGCCGACATGCCGGAAGAGGAAGACGTGACCGCGGCGGACCGGCTGATCGTGGAATCGCCGACGCCGACCGGAATCATCGTGCTCAAGGCGCTCGCACCCGAGCCGGGCCAGATGGCCTCGGCCCGCCGCACGCTGGCAGGCGCGCGCTGCCGGCCGCAGCCGCAGTAAGAATGGCGAATAGCGAATGGCGAATAGCGAATAAAGATAGTGAGTAGTGAGTAGTGAGTAGTGAGTGGTGAACTGCCGACGGCGTCCCACCATTCACCATTCACCATTCACCATTCAGCATTCACCATTCAGCATTCACCATTCACCATTCAGCATTCACCATTCACCATTCACCATTCACTATTCGCTACGCAGCCACCGCCCCCGACGACGGGCTCATCACATCCGAGATGGCCTCGCAGGCGCCGTCCGGCCGCCGCACGATGATGTTCGGGCAGGCGTAGTAGATCGGGTAGGCGACGTGCTCGACCTCGGCGACGGTGCCGGCCTTGCGCAAGGCCGCAAGGACCTCCGGCGCGAGCCGCGAGTCGGCGCTGATCGTGCCGGTGCCGCTCACGTCGATGCGTGGATGATGTGCCGCCGCGGCGGCGTCGAGCCCGAAGTCGACGGCGAAACTGAGCATCTGTGTCACGGCGGCGAGAATGCGTCGGCCGCCCGAGCCGCCGGCGGCGAGCCACGGCTGGCCGTCGCGCGCGAGGATCACCGGGCACATGTTGCACAGCGGGCGCTTGGCGGGGGCGAGTGAATTGGGCCGGCCCGGGCGCGGGTCGAACCACATGATGCCGTTGTTCATGAGAATACCGGTCGAGGGCGAGACGAAGCGGCTGCCGAAGCTTGAGAGCAACGTGCTGGTAAGCGCGACCATCATCCCGTCGCGATCGACCGCGGTGAGGTGCGTGGTCGAGGCATCGAGCCGCTCGACGTCGCCGAGGGATTTCAGACGCTCGTCGTAGGCGCCTTCGAGAGCGCGGGCGAGCGCGACGAAGAACGTGGCATCGGGCCGCGCGCCGAACCGTTCGCGCTGCAGACGCGTGAGCACGTCCTGCAACGTCGGCCCGGCGGTGAGCTGCGGTCCCCCGGCAACCGCGGTGCCGCGATAAACAAACCGCGTCGGTTCGATGACGCGGGCGCGATACTGCGCGAGGTCATCGGTCGAGAGCACGCCGCCGGCGGTGCCGATGTCGTTCGCCAGCGCCCGCGCAATCTCCCCTTCGTAGAAATCGCGGCGCCCGGCGGTGGCGAGCCGGCGCAGCGTCTCCGCCAGCCCGGCGAGCTTGACCCGCGGGATCGGCGCGCCGGTCAGATGGATCGGCGGCAGATCGCGCCTGAGCCAAACGCGGCGGCTTTCCGGATAGCGGCGCAGATCCTCGGCGACCGCGAGTATTTTCAAGCTGACGTACCAATCGGCCGGCAGTCCGGCCTGGGCGAGCGCGATGGCGGGTTCGATGACCCGCTTCCAGGGCAGCGAGCCGAAGCGCTCGAGGGCGAGGCCGTATCCCTCGACCGAGCCCGGCACCGCGACCGAGAGCGGCCCGCGGATATTGCGGTCGTCCTCGACCTGCGGCCAGGCGAATAGATCCGTGCCGGTCTTGCCGGTGAGCGGGAACGCCGCGGGATCGAGCTTGCGCGGGGAAACCGCGCCGAAGTCGATCACCTGTGCGGCCTCGCCCGGCCGCTGTACCAGCATGTAGCCGATGCCGCCGAGCCCGCTGTTCCACGGCTCGAGCGCCGCAAGCGCGAAGGCGGTTGCGACCGCCGCGTCGACCGCGTTGCCGCCCGCGCGCAGCATCGCCGCGCCGACCTCGGCCGCCGCCCGGTATTGCGCCACGACAATGCCGCCGCGCGAAACAACTGCGGGCTTTTCCACCCGCCAGTTCTGCGTCACATGAGCCATGCTGCTCCGCCCAAGTCTCCAGCTGATAGGGGTCGGGAAGAGTTTAGCTCTCCCCGCCCTCCGAACCGCACGGGCGGTTTTCCCGCATGCGGCTCTCCAGTCGGTGGTTTCCTCATCGGGAGTATCTCGCGTCAAGCCAGGCTGTGTGAAGCGCGAGCAGCCCCGCTTGTGCGAAGAAGATGTTTGGCCAGCGTTGATGATCGGCTCGACAACGGCCGAAGCCGGGACGTTTCTCCTGCTTACGCAAGATCGCGCGCAGCCGTCTTCGGACCATCTGGTCGATCATGACAAAGGTGTAGGGATGTGCGTGCTTGAAGTAGGCGAACCAGCCACGCAGCACCGGATTGAGACTCGCGATAATCCGCTCGAGGCTTTGCCCTCGCGTTCGTCGCGTCCTCTCTCTGATGCGATCCTTGAGACGGGTCAGACTCTTCTTGCGGACCCAGCGCCGGCCGGCTTCGAACCGGTAGCCGAGGAAGTCGAAGCCTTCCCCGACTTGCCGGCAGTCGCCGACGTGCGTCTTGTCCGGATGCAGACGCAGACCGTTCTCCCTCACCCAGGCGGTGATATCCGCCAGGGCGGCGGCGGCCTCCTCGCGACTCTTACACAGCACCACGAAGTCGTCCGCATAACGCACCATCCGATATCCGCGGGCCGCCATCAGTTCGTCCAGGGGATGCAGATAGATGTTCGCCAGCAGCGGGCTGATCACCGCGCCTTGCGGCGTTCCCTCCGTCGGCGTCCACCGCTCCATGTCCGTCAGGATGTCCTGACCGAGCCAGTCGCGCAGGAGCCCGAGCACACGGCCGTCACTGACGCGTGTCTCGACCCGTTGCATCAACCGTTCGTGCGGGATGCTGTCGAAGTAGCTCTCAAAGTCGGCGTCCACCACGAAGGCGTGGCCGCCCGCAATCAGTTGCTCCACTTCGCGCAACGCATCCTTGCAGCCCCGTCCCGGCCGGAAGCCGTAGCTTGCCGGACAGAACGTCGCCTCGAAGATCGGTTCGAGCGCGAACTTCACCGCCGTCTGGACGATGCGGTCCTTGACCGTCGGGATTCCCAGCGGTCGCGTCCTGCCATCGTCTTTGGGAATGTCGACCCGCCTGACCGGCTGCGCCAGGTAGCTGCCTTCACGCAGCCCCGCCGCAAGCTCGGCCAGATACAGATCCTCGTTCGCCTCAAACCGTTCGATGCTTTGCCGATCCACACCCGCCGCGCCGGCGTTGGCCCGGACCTTCTCCCAGGCCGCTTCCAACGTCGCGGGCGCGCACACCTTGTCGATCAAACTGTACCAGCGACCTCCTTTGACGCCGTTCTCCAGCGCCGACACCATGCGATCCGTCCACACCGAGGCTTCCACCCACGACCAGTTGCGGGCTTCTGCACCTTGTGTAGCCCTCGCGGGCACTCCCGGTGCTTTCTGTGCCTCCTTGCGCACTTCTCGCTTCCACCTTCCTGCCCGGCCTTCCCTCGGCGCGGTTTTGCTCTCCGTGCCTCTCGCGGCTTGCACCGCTGCGGTACTATGCGGGCTCTGACTCCTGCCGCGCCTCGCCAGCCCGACAGGTCTCTCTGCTTAGCCGCTCCGCCTTCGGAACATCCCGCCCCCAACCACGTGATGCGCCCGGATGTCGCTTTTGTCAGTCACCTCAGCGCGTCCGGCTGGACCTCAACTGTCCCGGGCTTCGCCCTACATGAGCAGGCTCGCCGCAGCATCCCGCCGAATCGGGTTCGTCATCCTGCGGGCTATCCCTTCGCCTCCAGCTGCTCCCCACCTCACCTCGCGGCGACGCAGTTGCCTTCGGCTACGTATGTCGTGACCCCACACGACGCGGACTCTCACCACGCCGACAGAGCGACATCACAGACGCACTCATACCCGCGCAAGCGGGTATCCAGTACACACCGGCCGCCGTTTTAGTGGCAAGGCCCGTGGTTGCGGGATCGCCCGCCGGCGCGGGCGATGACAAGTCACAGGTGTTTTCAGATTATTTGCTGATCACAGCCGGCGGCGGGCCGTGCTCGACCACGGCACCCGGCGGGATGCACTTGGCAAGATAGGGCGCGATGGCAGCGACCTGCACCGCATAGCGCTCGACCGCCCGCTCCGCCGCAACCGCTAGCCGCGACGGCACCGCAATGACGAGACGGTTCACCGCGTAGCGGTAGGACCAAACGCGGTCGTTCAGCGTGAGTTCCGCCCCTTCGATCAAGGTCCTGTTTTCGTCGTTGCGCGCGAGCGCGTTCTTGATCTCATATTCCGTGAACGCCGGCACATGGGCGAGGCTCTGTGCGCGGCGGGCGTCCATGTCGACCACGCGGCAGGCGGTGGTCATGAACGGACCGAGCAGCAAATAATCGCTGCCGACATCGTCGATCAATCGCGAGTAACGGCCGGCTTCCGACGCGAACGGCATGCCGACAAGCATGTTGGCATAGGCGTACGGATCGGCCCGCAGAATATCGAGCGGAAAAGCGGTGGCCTCGACCCAGCTCGCCATCAGCGTCTTCCACACCTCGCGGTGCTGCGGCGGCTGGAGAATGGAAAAAGACTGCTCGCGCAGCGAGGCCTCGTCATCGGTGAGCGGATAGAGCGAATGCGGCATGTCCGCGGGCGGGAACGAGAGCGGCGCTACTGGACCGAGATAGAGTTGCTTGGGGAACAATCCGTCCCAGAAATTCGGATCGGCGCGGCCGAGATCGCCGGCGGCGGCGAAGCCCCGGGTCAGGGTAAAAAAGACGAGCGCGCACGCGAGGACGCGCGCGGCGTGCAAATATTTGATCATCGCGACGAGCGGCGGCGTCGTTTGCGTCCGGGCGAGCTGGCGCCGGGCTCGAGTCCACCCGAGGGTCCGTCGGTGCCGCGCTCGATGCGCACCACCGGCAGGATCACGATGGTCGCGCCATCGCCACGCATGCTGCGCTCGCCGCCAACGACGCGCTCGTCCGGGAATTTGATCACGGTCCCCATGCGACCCCCAACCTCGGGCTCGCACCGTCATTGCCCAAGGTCCCACCTGATTAGGCCGCAAATATGGTTAATGCTCTGTTACGGCGCTTTATCCCGTTGGTTAAGGGTTCGCTAACGCGCCAGGGATAATTTCAACTGATTGGGCGGGGACTGCGGTGACGACGCTGGGCGCTCCTAATCTCGATGGGTTGGACGATCTGGCGCGGCTGCGCGGCGTCGACACGCGGCCCACTCTCGCGCGCGTACTCACTGATCTTTACGTTCAGAAGGCTGCCCATACGCTCGACGAGGAAACGCATTACACGGAACTGGTGCTGCGCCTGCTCGATGCGGTCGACGTAGCGACCCGCGCGGTCGTGGCGCACAAGCTTGCGACCTATCCGGCCGCGCCCCGCGCGGTCGTGCTCCGCCTGGCGCGCGACGTGATCGACGTAGCCGAGCCGTTGCTGCGCCATTCGCCCTGCCTGCCCGCCGCGGAGCTTGCGAGCATCGCGCGCGACTGCGGCCCGCTGCATGCGGCCGCGATTGCCGCGCGGCGCAGCTTCGCCGACACGACTTCGCGTGCGCCGAGCGAGCGTGCGCCGGTGGCGCGCGCGAGCGCTTCGCCGCTGCCGCGCTCGTCACAATGGCGGCAAATCATCGGCGAAGCGGAAGTCTCTGCCGCGCCACCCGTTGAGCCCGGGCTGGGCGAATTGTTTCTCAAAGCGACGAGTGACGAACGGCGCGTGATCCTCGCCAACCTCGATCCCGCCGACCCGATCCCGCCGCGGGCGGTTCCGAGCGAAAGTGTAGAACGGCTCGAGGCCGCCGCGCTCGCGCGGCGGCCGGCGGAATTCGCAAACGAGCTTCAACGCGCCCTCGGCGTCAGCGGTGAAATCGCGCGCCGCATGGTCGATGACAGCGGCGGCGAGCCGCTGCTCATTGCCGCGAGGGGCCTCGACATGTCGTCGGAAGTGCTGGTGCGTATATTGCTGTTCGTCAATCCGGCGATCGGCGAATCCGTCGCACGGGTATTTGCGCTTGCGCAGCTTTATCTGGATCTGCCGCGCGCGGCGGCACTGCAGCTGCTCGCGAGCCTGCGCAGCGGCGCGCCGGCACGTGCGATGCATCAGGCCGCGCTGTGGGACGACGCCGCCGCAGCCGGCCGCCGCGCCGGCACCGAGGCAGCACGCCGCGGCCTTGCGCCCGCGGCGCCGGCGCAGCAAACCCGCCGCGAGACGGCAACGGCGTTGCGCCGTCCTCTTGGAGCATGATCTTTTCCGAAAACCGGTCCCCTTTTCGGGATCATGCTCTAAGGCACGATCTGATCGAGCATGTGACGCCCGGCGCGGTCCTCGACCTCCACGATCCAGATATCCGAATCGAAACGAATCTCGCGCGCGAGACGGGCTTCCGCTTCGGCCTCCGGCACCGGCTGCTGCTTGAAACACGGGCTGAACGCGCGATCCGCCGGCCGTGAATCATCGAACGCCGTCTGCGGGGCCGGGCCATAAAGCTCGGCGGTGCCGTCGAGCCGAGCGATTTTGATGAAGATCGCCCCCGCCTCCTCCGCACCCCGCCGACGCACCACCGCGAAGGTGCCGTCGATGTGACGGCGGCGCAGATAAGCCGAAACCCAAATGCCGGATTTAAGGCGCATCGCTGTGAGGGCGAACGTAAGCGGCTGCGTCCTCTAGCACCGCCCGCGGCGGTGCGGAACCTTATTCGAGCGGCTCGCCGGTGAGCGCGGCCAGCTCGCGCACCAGCCGGTCGGAAATCTGCCCGGTGATCGGCAGTTTTCGCTCGCGTTCGAATTTCTCGATCGCGGTGCGCGTCTCGGGGCCATAGACGCCGGTAGGCTTGATCTGCCCGTAGCCAGCCTCGGCGAGCGCACGCTGCACCGCGAGCACCCGCCGCGGCGACGGCTCGATCAGTTCGGCGATGGGATCGGCGCGGCCCGGCCCGGCGCCGCGCCCGGAGGGCGCCTTGACGGCCGAGCGTGCGAGGATGCGCAGCACTTCGTCGGTCGGCTCGGCGGCGATCTTCAGGCCGGTTGTCTGGATGAAGTCACGAATGGCGGCGTCGGTTTTGGGGCCGCTGATGCCGTCGGCCGGGCCGTCATAGAAATTGCGTTTGGCGAGTTCGCGCTGGATGTCGGCGACGATATCCGCGCGTGGGCGCCCGCTCGGTGCAGCGGCGTCGGCCCGTGCAGCCGGCGGATGCAGCGAAGCGAGGCTCGGCGGCGGTTCCGTCGAGGCCACCGGCCGCGGCCTGATCTTGAAAATCGGTGCGGGATGCGGGCCAGGCTGGAGGTGCAGCGCGTTGATGAGGATCGCCCCGACCGCGACGGCGACCACCGCAAGCGCGATGGTATCGCGCGGGTTGCGCCCAAAGGCGTGCTGAAGCGCCGCGCGCCAGAGCGAGCGATCCGCGTGAGCGAAACGGTCGTGCTCGGCCACTGCCGCGCGGTAAGTGTCGTCGAGATCAGCCACGCCTCACCCCATCCCTCGGCGGATGGTCCCAGAGGTCGCTTAAGCGAACGCTAAGCCCACCACCCGGTCCGGGCCGGCCCTCGCTCCACCCCGCTGGGCGAAACGCATTTAACCGCCGATGGTGAATCGTCCGTTGCGAGTAGCCCAAGAGCCTCGTGGCGGTGGATTTGGCGGCTTCTTGGGGGCTCGGAATCGAGCTCCGCGAGCGTTTCAAATTTTACGAAAATTCGCCGCTTATTCGCAGCGAATACAGGCAAAATCGCGAACCGGGCTTTCAAGCCTCTCTGCTAGCGTGATCTAGGCGGGAAAACAAAAACCCACCCGCCGGGATCAGGGACAGGGTCCATGCGATTCCTCCTCAAGCTGGCGTTCTGGCTCACCATCGTCGTCCTGCTGTTGCCGAGCGATCGCGCGCAGCAGGGCGCAACGCCGCAGATCGGCACCACCGAGGCGGTCTCCGCTACCGGAGCCGTGGTCACCGACGTGCGTGGGTTCTGCGGGCGCCAGCCCGACGCCTGCGCGGTCGGCTCCCAGGCGCTCACCGAGTTCGGGCACAAAGCGCACGCGGGCGCCAAGATGCTCTACGACTTCCTCGGCGAGAAGGTCGCGCACGAGCCGGCGCACGGGACCGCCGAACAGGTCGCTGGCAACCGCAAGCCGTCGCAGAACACGCTCACGCCGGCCGACCTGGCGATGCCATGGCGCGGTCCGCAGCCGCGCCGCAACGCCGAGGCGCGCCACCCGGCGTAAGCTTCGCCCACCGATCGGTCAGCGGCCTCGACCGCACGAGCACGCGCGCCTATATCGAGGGCGCAGGCGCGCGCCATGGATATCGACGAAATCATCGACAATTTCGCCGTCCTCGACGACTGGGACGACCGTTACCGCTACGTGATCGAGCTCGGCCGCGAACTCGAGCCGCTGCCCGAGGCTGCGCGAAAAGATGCCAACAAGGTACAGGGCTGCGCCAGCCAGGTTTGGCTTTCAACCAGCGTCAAGCCGAACGGCGCGGGGGGGCCGATCCTCACCTTCGCAGGCGACAGCGATGCCCACATCGTGCGCGGGCTGATCGCGATCCTGTTCGCTTTCTATTCGGGCAAGGGCGCGCGGGACATTCTCGACCACGACGCGATCGCCCTATTCAACAAGCTCGGCCTGCGCGAGCATCTCACGCCGCAACGCTCGAACGGGTTCAAGTCCATGGTCGAGCGCATCAAGCGTGACGCGCGCTCGGCGCTCGCCGTTACGGCGTAGGCCCATTATTTGGCGCGCCGGCGCCGCTGCTGCCCCAGTCCCATTTGCCGCGCCAGCTGCGAGCGCGCGGCCGCGTAACTCGGCGCCACCATCGGATAATCGGGCGGCAGTCCCCACTTCTCGCGGTATTGCTCCGGCGTGATGTTGTACTGCGTACGCAGGTGGCGCTTGAGCGACTTGAATTTCTTTCCGTCCTCGAGACAGACGATGTACTCCGGCGTGATCGACTTCTTCACCGGGACGGCGGGCTTGAGGGCATCGGACGGCGCTTCGCCGTGCCCGCCCGAGACGCGCACCAGCGCCGCATGCACCTGGTTGATCAGGCCGGGAATGTCGGTGGCCGGAACCGTATTATTGCTCACGTAAGCCGACACGATGTTGGCCGTCAGGCCGATGAAATCGCCGGCCTTGGTAGTTTCGCTCGTCATCCTTGCGCTTCCCCTCACTGGAAATCCGGATTTTGCGGTGCGATCACGCCCCGCCCGATTCGCCCGCTCAAAGGTCGCCCGAATAATTTATCTAGTGACGGTTGCGGTGTGGCAAGTAAAATTTCGCGCAACACAGCATAATTCTGTGCCGATATTAGGGCTCTCCTCGGAATTACCGGTGCGGCAAATATAGCAGGCGCTTCGCCCGGTAGAGCCGGGGCAGTTGCCGGTATATCCACAGCCTTCGGCGTTTGCGCCCGGGAAATCTCTCGTTATCACTTGGGTTTGACCGCGTACGACTTGTGTCCGCGCGCAAGTTCACCCATGTGTGGGAAAAGCTTCCAGACAGAGGGGTCTAATATGGCCGATACGCAGACGAAGCCGAAGGTGAACAAGAGCGAGGCGGAGTGGCGCTCCCAGCTCACCCCGGAGCAGTATTACGTCACGCGCGAGCACGGCACCGAACGCGCATTCACCGGTCCTCATTGGGACGAAAAGGGCGCCGGAAGCTACAGCTGCATTTGCTGCGGGGCGCCGCTGTTCTCCTCGGACACCAAGTTCGATTCCGGAACCGGCTGGCCGAGTTTCTATGCGCCGGTGAACAAGGAAGCGGTGGGCGAGCATGACGACCGCTCGTGGTTCATGCGGCGCACCGAGGTGCGTTGCGCGGCGTGCGAGGCGCATCTCGGGCATGTCTTTCCGGATGGGCCGCAGCCGACCGGGCTGCGCTACTGCATGAACGGCACGGCGCTCAAGTTCGACCCGTCCGGCGAGCCGAAGAAGTAACCACAGCAACCGTTCTCGGCCCATGCTCGAGCGCGCCAAGCTTGCGTCAGCCCGGCTGCCTGCGCCGCCGCGCGCGGAACCGCGGCCGCATACGTCGACGTTGCACGGCGTCACGATCACCGACGAGTACGCTTGGGTCAAGGCGCCGAACTGGCAGGAGGTTATGCGCGATCCGGCGAAGCTCGACCCGGCGATCCGTGCCTATCTCGAAGCCGAAAACACCTACGCGACCGCGGCGCTTGCCGACACCGTCCCTCTGCAAGAAACGCTGTTCGCCGAGATGAAGGGGCGCATCGAGGAAGACGAGTCCACGGTGCCGAGCGCCGACGGAGCCTATGCCTATTTCGTGCGCTACCGCGAAGGTGGGCAGCATCCGATCGTCTGCCGCGAGCCGCGCCAAGGCGGCGCGGCAGAGACCCTGCTCGATGGCGATGCGCTCGGTGCGGGTAAGAGTTACTTCCGCCTCGGCGGCTTCGACCATTCTCCCGACCACAAGCTCCTCGCCTGGGGTGCCGACGAAACCGGCTCGGAATTCAACACCATCCGGGTGCGCGACCTTGCGACCGGCGCAGAGTTGCCCGACGCGGTCCCCGATGCCACCGGCGAGGTCGTGTGGAGCGCCGACGGACGGACGTTTCTTTACGTTCGGCTCGACCAGAACCACCGCCCCTCGCGCGTCTACCGGCACCGGCTCGGCACGCCACCGGAAGCGGACGTGCTCGTCTATGAAGAGGCGGTGTCCGGATTCTTCGTCTCGGTCTCAAGTCTGCAGTCGCGCCGCTTCG
>JAFAUQ010000122.1 GCA_019243195.1 Hyphomicrobiales bacterium | reverse complement strand
TTGGACACTGATCAAAAGTGCCAGAAAGCTCGATGGGTCTTGGATTTCTTACGAGTCGCGCCATACAGAAACCGTCCCAAACCATGGCTTTGCTAAGTCCTTGAAATGACTCGTATTTGCAAAGATGTGTGCCCAAGCTAGCCCCGTAGGGGAGAGGGGCGGGGTGAGGGGGTTACATTGTTTGAATTGAATCACAGGAACCCCCTCACCCGGCCGCTTCGCGGCCGACCTCTCCCCTCCGGGGAGAGGTGAAGGAGAGAGCGGAGCGAACATCTTCATCATCACTCCTCCCCGAGCGGCGTGCCGTGGGCGGCGCGCAACGCGCGGTAGACCGCCTCGGGCGTGAGCGGCAGCTGCATCAGGCGCACGCCGACCGCGTCCTCGATGCCGTTTGCGATCGCCGGCGACACCGCGAAGGTCGCCGTTTCACCCACGCCCTTGGCGCCGAACGGGCCGCTCGGCTCGTACGACTCGACCGCTTCGTTCTCGATCACGCGCGGGAGATCGTGCAGGCCGGGAATCTTATAATCGGCGAGCGAGGCGTTGGTCATTTGCCCGGCCTCGAAATCCATGCGCTCCGACATGGTGAAGCCGAGCTGCATGATCGATGCGCCGGACAGCTGCGTCTCGACGATGCGCGGGTTGATCTGCCGGCCCGCGTCGGCGACGTTGACGAGCTTGATCAGCCGCACGTGCCCGGTCTCGGTATCGACTTCGAGTTCGCAGCCGGCGCCGCCCGCCATCCAGAACGGTGTGACGTTGGTGGTGAGCCCGGTGCCCGGCTCGGGCGGCGTGTAGCTCGGCACGAAGCTGCCGGTGCCGATAACGTTGCCGGCCTGCATGCCGTATTTGCGGCGGAACAGCTCGGCGACCGGAACGTTGGTGCCCTCCGGCAGCCCGACCTCGCGCGCGAGCGCGCGCAGCTTCGCCAGCGCCTCCTCGGCCGCGGTCTTGACCGCGTGGCCCATGTGATAGAGCGAGCGCGAGCCGAGCGTGCCCATGTCGTAGGGCGTCACGTCGGTGTCGGAATGAACGACGGTGATGCTCTCGGCCGGCAGGTTGAGCACCTCGCCCGCGAGCTGCGCCATCGCGGTGTCGGAGCCCTGTCCCATGTCGACGGTGCCGACGTACACCGTGGCGCTGCCGTCGGCGGAGACGTTGACGATCGCCATCGAGGTCGTCGGCGAGATCACCGCCTTGAAGCCGATGGCGACGCCGCGCCCGCGCCGCACCGTGCCGTTGCCGCGGTCGAACGGCGCGCCCCAGTTCAGCCGCACCGCCAGGCGGTCGAGAATTTTTTCGAGTGGGGTGTCGTGCACCAGCGTGCCGGTCGCCTGCGGGCGGCCGTCGCGCAAAAGATTGCGGCGGCGGAACTCGATCGGATCGAGCTTGAGCGCGCGCGCCATCATGTCGGTGTGGCTCTCATACGCCCAGCATAGCTGCGGAATGCCGAACCCGCGCAACGCACCGGCCGGCGGCAGGTTGGTGTAAAGCGCGTAGGAATCGATGTGGACGTTGTCGACGTCGTAAGGCCCGCAGGCGCTGAAGCCGGACTTCTGCGTCACGCGCGGGCCCACGTCGGCGAATGCGCCGCCGTTCCACCACACCTCGCACTTGCGCGCGGTGATGCGCCCGTCTTTGCTAACGCCGCTCTTGATGCGCAAGGTCGCTGCGTGTTTGGTGATCTGATAGAACTGTTCCTCCATGGTGAGCGCAATCTTCACCGGCCGGCGCGCGATCAACGCCAGCGCCGCCACCAGCGCCTCGAGCTTGATGTAGAGTTTTCCGCCGAAGCCGCCGCCGAGATACGGCACCTTGATGCGCACCTTGTTCTCGGGCCAGCCGAGCAGGCGCGCGATCTCAACCCGCACGAACGACGGCCCCTGCGACGCGGAGTGAATGGTGATGCCGTTCTCACGCGGCTCCGCCACCGAGACGAACGGCTCGAGCGGCGTGTGCATCACCTGCTGGGTGCGGAACTCGTGCTCGAACACGTGATCGGCTTGCGCCAACGCGCCCTCGGCATCGCCCCGGCGCAAGTGATAATCGAGCGCCACGTTGGTGTTCTTGCGGCCTTGCAGATGCTTGAGGTCGGCGAAGGCGCCGGCGGGCTTGAGCTCGTCGTGCACGACCGCCTTCGAGGTGACCGCCTCGACCTCGTCGTAGACCGCGGGCAGCTCGTCGTATTCGGCGACGATCAACTGGACGGCTTGTTCGGCCACGTGCGGATCGGCGGCGAGCACCGCCGCCACGGGCTGGCCGACGTGATAAACCTTGTCGAGCGCGAGGATCGGCTGGTCGTGAAAGGCCGGGCCGTAATAGGGATTGGGGATGACCTTGCAGATGTCCTCGCCGGTGACCACGCGAAAGACGCCGGGCAGCGCCCGCGCCGCCGCGGTGTCGATACGGCGGATGCGCCCGTGCGCGACCGTGCTGCGGAAGATCTTGCCGTAGAGCATGCCGGGCAGGCGCAGGTTGTGCACATATTCGGCCCGGCCGGTCACCTTGGCACGGCCTTCGAGGCGCGGCAGCGAGCGGCCGATCTGGCTCGCGCCGGCGGACACCATGCTCATCCCGCCCTCCCCTGCGCGTCGCCCAACCCGAGCGCCTTGCGCACCGCGCGGGCGACGAACACCCGCACCAATTCTTTTTTGTAGGACGCGGAGCCCTGCGGGTCCGCCATGGTCTCGACTTCGCTCGCCGCCGCTTCGCCGGCGCGCTTGAGATTCGTCTCGTCCGCTTCCGCGCCGCGCAACGCCGCTTCCGCGGCCTTGAGGCGAGTCGGCTTTTCGGTCGCGGCGCTGACGAACACGTCGGCGCGGCGGACGTTGCGTCCCTCCGCGTCGATCACCACCGCCACGCCGAGTGCCGGCCAATCGTCCGCCGAGCGCGTGGTCACCTTCACGTAGGCCGCGCGTTTGCTGCCGAGCGGCGGCACACTGACCTGCGCAATCAGCTCGTTCCGCGCAAGCACGGTCTCGTAGTAGCCGGCGAACAGGTTCTCGACCGCGACGGTGCGCTCGCAGTTCGGTCCCGCGACCGTCACCTGCGCGCCGAGCGCGGCGAGCACCGGCGGCAGGTCCATGTGCGGATCGGCGTGCGCGAGATTGCCGCCGATGGTCGCGACGTTGCGCACGCGCACGTTCGAGAGCGTGCGCAAGGTCTGAGCAATCACCGGAAAGGCGTCGCGCAAACCTTTGGTGCGCTCGAGCGCGCCGAGGGTCGCCAGCGCGCCGAGACGGAGGGTCTTGTCGCCGGCCAGTTCGATCGCGTTCGCCCCGGCGACGTACCGCAGCGCGATCAGCCGGGTCGGATGAAATACCCCGGCCTTCATCATCAGCATGAGCGCGGTGCCGCCGGCGATCGGCCGCACGGTTTCGTCGGCACCGTCCAGCAGCGAAATCGCCTCTTTGAGCGAACGCGGTTCGGCCAGTTCGAACGGGATCATCGCGGCGCCTCGACCGCGCGCGCCGCAAAGGCGGCGCCGAGCTTCTCGACGAAGTGCCGCTCCATTTCCTTGGCCTTGGAGCGGATCACCGGCTGGCCCAGGCTGCCCAGTTTGCCGGTCAGGGCCGCTTCGATTGCATATTGCACGCGGGTCGCCCCATCCTGCTCGGTTAAGGTTGTCGAAGATGTCGCGCTCAGCCGGCCGACGATGCCGTGCGGCGTGCCCTCGACCTTGGCCTCGATCGTTTGCGGCGGCTCGACCTTGGTGACCTCGACCGCGACGTCGAACCTGAATTTGATGTAGGCGACCTTGGTCTCCATCACCGCGCGGTAGTGGCTGGCGTCGATCTCCTGAAGGTCGCGCACGCCGTCGACACACGACGCAAACAGCCGCGCGTCGCGCAACGCGTCGAACACCGCCTGGCGCGGCGCCGCAATGATGAGGTCCCCGGCGAGCTTCATTCCCGCGCCATCTTGCCGGCTTCGCCGCCCGGGGCAAGAGGGCGTTCCCCGGGCGCGGCGCAGCGCCATAAGCGCGGTTACGTGCGTCTTCGACGCGCTATGGCGGTGCGCTGCAGACCCGGGGTCCAGGGGCAACAAGCGTGGGCCCCGGGTCTGCGCCGCAGCACTTCGTGCCGCAGCGCGCCCGGGGCACGTCCTGCGGTCGTGGTTGCGCTCAGGCGGCGCCGGGTCGTACGTTCGCGTCCCTTCCCGTCCACCTCATCGAGAGCATCCATGGACCTCCAGCTCGCCGGCAAGACGGCCCTCATCACCGGCGCCTCCAAGGGCATCGGCCGCGCCACCGCCAACGCCATGGCGGAAGAAGGCTGCAACGTGGTGCTGGTCGCGCGCACCGCCGCCGACCTCAAGACGGCGCAGGCCGAGATCGCTCGCAAGTCGAACGTGCGCGTCGACGTGTTCGCCGCCGACCTCTCCGACAGCGCCAACATCGACAAGATCGCCGCGGCCTTTCCGGGCGTCGACATCCTGGTCAACAACGCAGGCGCCATTCCAGGCGGCAACCTGATCGAGATCGACGAGAAGCGCTGGCGCGCGGCCTGGGACCTCAAGGTGTTCGGCTACATCAACATGTGCCGCGCTTTTTACGCGCTGATGAAAAAGCGCGGGTCGGGCGTGATCGTCAACGTGATCGGCGCGGCGGCGCGGACCAAAGACCCGGACTACATCTGCGGCGTCGCCGGCAACGCCTCGCTCGCGGCCTTCTCTGAGTCGCTCGGCAGCGTCAGCGTGCGCGACGGCGTGCGGGTGATGGCGCTCCATCCCGGCCCGGTCGCGACCGATCGCCTCGTCGGGCTGATGCGCAAGAAGGCGCAGGACAAGACTGGCGACCCGGAGAAGTGGCGCGACCTCGTCAAGCCGCTGCCGTTCGGGCGCGCCGCGCATCCGGAAGAAATCGCCAATGCGATCGTATTCCTCGCCTCCGAACGCTCCGGCTACACCAGCGGTTCGGTCGTCACCATCGATGCCGGGATTTCCGCCCGCGCCTCCTGAGCAGAGAGGATCGTCATGCCGCATCTCACGACCGACGACGGCGTCAAGCTCTATTACGAGGAGACCGGCAGCGGCATCCCGATCGTGTTCGTGCACGAGTTCGCGGGGGATTATCGCGCGTGGGAGCCGCAGGTCCGCTACTTCAGCCGGCGCTACCGCTGCATCGCCTACAACGCACGCGGCTATCCGCCTTCCGACGTGCCGAAGGAGGCCGCGCGCTATTCCCAGGACCGCGCCCGCGACGACATCCGCGCGGTGCTCGATGCGCTCAAGATCGACAAGGCGCACATCGTCGGTCTCTCCATGGGCGGCTTCGCGACGCTTCACTTCGGCTTCACCCATCAGGACCGCGCGCGCTCGCTGGTGATCGCCGGCTGCGGCTATGGGGCGGCGCGCGATAAGCGCGAGCAGTTCACGTCGGAAGCGGAGGCCTCGGCGCGGGCGTTCGAAACGAACGGCATGGAAAAGCAGGCCGAGGCTTACGGGCTCGGACCGACCCGTGTGCAGTTCCAGAACAAGGACCCGCGCGGCTGGAGCGAATTCTTGCAGCAGCTCAAGGAACACTCGACCGAAGGCGCGGTCGGCACCCTGCGCGGGGTGCAGGCGCGAAGGCCCTCGCTCTACGATCTCGTCGACAAGATGAAGACGATCACCGCGCCCGCGCTGGTCATGACCGGCGACGAGGACTGGCCCTGCCTCGAGCCCGGCATCCTGATGAAGCAGACCATCCCGACCGCGGCGCTCCTCGTGATGCCCAACGCCGGCCACGGCATCAACACCGAGGATCCTGGCGCCTTCAACGCGCACCTCGCCGACTTCTTGCACACCGTCGACCGCGGCAAGTGGCCGGCGCGCGACCCGCGCGCGCTGGTCGCGTCGATACTCGGGAATAGGTGAAACAGACTTCGCCGTCACGCTGACGAACGAGCAACAAACTCAACGTCATCCTGAGGGCTCGGCGCGAAGCGCCGAGCGTCTCGAAGGATGGCAGCACGTTCGGTGCGCGCGGCCATGCTTCGAGACGGTCGCGCGCAAACGCGC
>JAFAUQ010000117.1 GCA_019243195.1 Hyphomicrobiales bacterium | reverse complement strand
AAGATCGTCGGCATCATCGAGCCCGACTACTACGCCTCGGGCGTCAATGTGTTCCTCAACAAGAAGGCGGGCATCAAATCCTGGGAGCAGCTCAAGGACCAGAAGATCTGCGCCATTCAGGGCGCCTGGTACAACAAACCGGTGGCGGAGAAATACGGCGCCGACATCGTCGCCTTCAAAGGAACGGCGGAAGCGGAGACCGCGCTCACCCAGGGCAGCTGCGTCGGCTTCGTCTATGACGACACCTACTTCGCCGATCACTTGTCCGACACGAAATGGGCGGGCTTCGAAATGCCGCTGGAATCGATCCTGATCGAGCCATGGGGCCTCGCCGTCAAGCTCGAGGAGCGCGACGGCCCGTGGGGCCAGTTCATGGCGAAGACGGTGGCCGACTGGCACCGCACCGGCAAGCTCATCGACTACGAGAAGAAATGGAAGATTCCGCCCTCCGCCTTCCTCAAGAAGATGCACGAGCAGTTCAAATCGGCGTCGCAGTAGGGCGCAAATGATACTCCCTCGTCATCGCCCGCGGAAGCGGGCGATCCAGTAACCACAGGCTTATCAAATAAAACTCCGGCCGGTGTTTACTGGATGCCCGCTTTCGCGGGCATGACGAGGCGGCGTTTAGGGGCACCGGTATCATAGCTCGTCTGTCCATGATCAATCTCAATCCGCTGTGGGACTGGTTCAGGACGCTGCACGAGACCACCGGGATCAATCTCACCATTTTCTATGATCCATTCGATCGCGCTCGGTTTTTCAACGGTTTTTTGACGTCGCTGCGCCTGATGGCGATCTGCCTGGTGGCGAGCGTCGTCATCGGCGTGGTCGGCGCCTGGGTCCAGCGTTCGCGCATGCTGGTGCTGCGGGCGATCACCCAGGGCTATGTCCAGTTCTTCCGTAACACGCCGCCGCTGGTGCAGCTTTATTTTTTCTATTTTGCGCTCGGTTCGTATGTGCGGATCACGAGCCCGACCGGGCTTTCGGTTCCGGCGGTCTCGAATTTTAGCTGGGCGGCGATCGGGCTTTCGCTCTATGCCGGCGCCTTCAACATCGAGATTTTTCGCGCCGGCATCGAGGCGGTGCCGCGCGAGACCATCGAGGCAGCCGAGGCGCTCGGCTACAGCCGGCTCAAGGCCTATGTCTACATCATTCTGCCGCTCGCCTTCCGCATCAGCCTGCCGGCGCTCAACAACAACCTCGTCAACCTGGTGAAGACCACGACCATCGCCTACGCCATCGCGGTGCCGGAGATGCTCTATGTCGCGAACCAGATCTGGTCGGACGAGCTCAACGTGCCGGAGATGATGAACGTGCTGCTCGTCATCTACGTGTCGCTGGTCGCCCTGCTGGTCTTCGTCATGGGACGCTGGGAGCGCGCCCTGCGCGTGCCCGGCTACACGCCGGCATGATCCCGAACGCAACCGACCTGCCGGTGCTCAAGCCGTTCCGGCTTGCTTCACCTCTCCCCGGAGGGGAGAGGTCGGAACGCGAAGCGTTCCGGGTGAGGGGGTTCCCGCGCTCTCATAAGTTTGTAATCCCCTCACCCCGACCCTCTCCCCTACGGGCAGAGGGACACGGAGCGCTGCGGATCGGCCCCGCCTATTTCCTCTTCCTCACATCGGCGCTCCTCCTCGCCGTCGGCATCGGCCAGGCGGCGGCCGCGCCCGCCGCGCCCTCGATCATCGCCACGCTGATCAAATGGACGCCGCTGCTGGCGCAAGGCTTTGCGCTCAACATCGCCATGAGCTTCATCGCCATGACGATCGGCACCGCGCTCGGGTTCGCCCTCGGCCTCGCGCTCATTTCGCTGCATCGCCCAGTGCGCGGCGTTGCCTGGTTCCTCACCGAGTTCTTCCGCAACGCGCCGTGGCTGGTCCTGCTGTTCTACTGCATGCTGCTGCTGCCGTTCGAGCTGCGCATCGGCGACACGATCATCCCCCTCCCCGGCTGGATGAAGTCGACCCTCGGCCTGTCGCTCGCCGTGATGGCGAATGTCGCCGAGCTGGTGCGCGGCGCGGTCAACTCGATCCCGTTCGGCCAATGGGAAGCCGCCGAGGCGCTCGCCTTCTCCCGCATGCAGACCTTGCGGATGGTGATCCTTCCCCAGTGCATCAAGCGCATGACGCCGCCGTGGATGAATCTCTACGCCATCCTCACGGTCGGCACGCCGCTCGCCTCGGTGGTGGGCGTGAGCGAGGCGATGACGCTCACCGGCGACATCCTGGCGGCGGAAAACCGCAGCGAGCTGCTGGTTCCGATGTATCTTTATCTGCTGCTGTGGTTCTTCATCTATTGCTATCCGATCGCGCGTTTCACCGTGTCGCTCGAACGCCGCTTCCAGGTGCGCTGATGCCCGCATGGACGCCCGACCAGCCGCTCATTCGCATCCGCGACGTGCATCTGTCGTTCGGCGCCGTGCAGGTGCTCAACGGCATTTCGCTCGACGTGATGAAAGGCGATGTCATCTGCATCATCGGCCCGTCCGGCGCCGGCAAATCGACCTTGCTGCGCTGCGTCAACGCGCTGGTGCCGATCGACCGCGGCTCGATCCTGGTGGAAGGCCAGGAGGTGCACGACGCGAAGCTCGACAAGCTCGCGTTGCGCCGCAAGGTCGGCATGGTGTTCCAGCAATACAATCTGTTTCCCCATCGCACCGCCCTCGACAACGTCATGATGGCGCCGATCCACGTGCTCAAGCGCCCGCGCGGCGAAGTCGAGCAGGAGGCGCGCGCGCTCATGCGCAAGGTGCGCCTCGAAGGAAAGGAAGGTTCCTATCCCGGCGAGCTTTCCGGCGGCCAGCAGCAGCGCGTCGCGATCGCCCGCAGCCTCGCCATGCAGCCGGACGTGATGCTGTTCGACGAGGTCACCGCCGCGCTCGATCCGGAGACCGTCAAGGAGGTGCTCGTCACCATCCGCGAGCTCGCCGAGGAAGGCATGACCTGCATGATCGTCACCCACGAAATGGGTTTCGCGCGCGAGATCGCCGACGAAATCTACTTCACCGACCGCGGCGTCGTGGTCGAGCACGGCCCGCCGGCGGAATTCTTCGCCCACAGCCGCGACCCGCGCACGCGCCAGTTCCTGAGCCAGATTTTGTGAAGCATTCTCATCCTCGTCATCGCCCGCGAAAGCGGGCGATCCAGTAACCACTGACCTTGCAAATAAAACGACGGCCGGTGTTTACTGGATGCCCCGCTTTCGCGGGGCATGACGAGTGAGAGGTTGAGGTGAACCCCATGCCAGCCGCCAACGTCGACCAGCAGAGCCTGCGCGGTTTCCTGCGCATGGTGGAGCAGGATTTCCCCGACGAGATCGTGCGCATTCGCGCGCCGGTCGGGCTCGGCCATGAGACGACCGCGCTGGTGTTCGAGTTGGAGCGCGCCGGCAAGCGGCCGGTGGTGCTGTTCGAGAACGTCGACGGCGGAAAGATGCCGCTGGTGACCAATGTCGCCGCCAACCGCGGTCTGCTCGCCGCCTGCCTCGGCGTGACGCCGGAGGATTTGCCGACCGCGTTTCGCGAGCGCTGCCAGCGCTACATCCCGTGCGAATTGGTCAAGGAGGCGGCGTGGAACGAGGTCGTGATCGAAGGCGATGACGTCGATCTGACCAAACTGCCGGTCCCGCTCCAGTTCAAGGTCGACGCGGCGCCCTACATCACCGGCGGCCAGCTCTCCGCCCGCGACCCGGTGAGCGGCGTCGACACCACCGGCTTCCATCGCTTCATGCTCAGGGGCAAGAACCGCCTCGGCGTGTCGCTGCACTCGGGCCGCCGCATGTATGAGTACTACCGCCGCGCCGAGGAGAAGGGCGAGGCGCTCCCCGCCGTCATCACCATCGGCATCCATCCGCTGCACTACATGGGCTCGATGGTCTACGCCTATCCGCCCAACGTGCGGAAGTTCGAGATCATCGGCGGCCTGTTCGGCGAGCCCTATCGGCTCGCGCGCACCGCCACCGCCGAGCTCGAAGTGCCGGCCGGCGCCGAGATCGTGATCGAGGGTGAAATCCTCGCCGGCGTGCGCGAACCGGAAGGCCCGTTCGGCGAGTTCACCGGCTACGCCTCCTACCGCTCGACCCAGAACGTGTTCGTCGCACATCGCATCCGCATGCGCGCGGACGCGATGTATCACAGCGTCGTCTCGGGCATGTCGCGCGACCACATCCAGGTGTCGTGCATCACCCGCGAAGGCGAAATTCTCAACGCACTCCGGCGCAACCTGCCGAACGTGCGCGCGGTGCACGTGCCGCACACCACCTGCGGCGCCTTCCTGGCGATCATCTCGATGAAGAAGACCGCCGACGGCGAGCCGCAGATGGCGATGATGGCGACCTTCGGCACCGAGCTTTACACCAAGCAGGTGATCGTGGTGGACGACGACGTCGACATATTCGACATGAACGACGTGCTGTGGGCGGTGGCGACACGCGTGCGCGCCGAAAAGGACATCGTGCTGATTCCGGGCGCCAAGGGCGCGGTGCTCGACCCCATCTCGGATCCGGAGAACTTCACGCTCACCAAGATGGGCATCGACGCCACCCGCCCGCTCGGCCGCGACTTCGCCGAACGGCTGGTGATCGAGGAGGCGGACCGCGCCCGGGCGCGCGCGATTTTGGCCCAAGCGGGGATAAATTTGTAATCCCTCGTTCGTCATCGCCCGCGAAAGCGGGCGATCCAGTAATCGCCGACCTTTCAAATAAACGACGGCCGGTGTTTACTGGATGCCCCGCTTTCGCGGGGCATGACGAAGCAGTGTTAACTAAATTCCGCGCTGACGAAGGCGAGGTCCGGCTCGTTCTCCAAATTCTGCAGGCGCGCGTAGAGGCGCGTCATCTCGGCCTCGCGGTACTTGCGCGTCGTGCGCAGGAATTTGTCGCGCAATTCGTCGGGCGAGAGCGGATTTCCCGGCGTTCCCTTGAAGTGCTCGACCCGGCGCGACAACGTGCGGCCGTCTTTCAGAGTCACGGTCACCGTGCTGGCGAGCGCGCCGCTGGGGTTCGGGTCGACCGTGATGGCGACGCGCGAGGCGAGCGAACGGATGTCGGGATCGCGTACCGCCGCGTCGGTGAACGCTTGCGGATCGAGCGCATCGCGGTAGAGCGCGAGGGCCACGCAGAACGGCACGCTGTATTGCGCCATCATCAGGTCGGCCGGCGCCGGGATGTTGTTGACCCTGGCGACCCTCTCCTCGCCGGCGATGCTGATCGACGCCACGTCGGTGCCGGTAAAACCGTGCGCCTCCTTCAACTCCTCGATCGCCTGCACCGGCGTGTGCGCGGTGATGTGCGCGGGAAAGCGCTTGAGCAGGATCGACATGGTCACATAATCGCGCCCGAGGTCGCGCGTCAGCTCGCCCTCGTCGTATTCGTTGCACAGGACTTTCAGAAACCCCGCCTGCCCTTCGATCGCGCTCTTCGGCCCGGTGAAGCCGTCTGCGGCGAGGCTCGCGGCGAGCAGGCCGCCCTCGGCGGCGCGGCCGAGATGCAGGCGCTTGACCATCGCCCCTGTGCCGGAACGGGCGAACTCCAACAATCCGCCTGCGGTCGAAGCCGCGATCCCGATCGCATTCGTCATGCGCTCGGCGTCGAACTGCATCAGCCGACCGCACGCCACCGCGGCGCCGAGCGGGCCGGTGGTGCCGGGCGCATGAAAGCCGCGCCGCTCGTTCGAATGTTTGGTGGCGCGGCCGATGCGGATCATGGTCTCAAAGCCGGCGACCGTGGCGGCGATGGTCTCGCGCCCGCTCAATCCGCGCTCCTGCGCGAGCGCCAGCGCCGCCGTGAAGGCGGTGGCGCCGGGATGGCAGCCGGAATTGGGCTGGGTGAGGTTGTCCATCTCGAACGCATGCGCCATCGCGCCGTTGGCGAGCGCCGCCGTCGGCGCGTGCACCGGCACATCGCCGGCGCCGAGGATGCGGCTGCGCCCGCCCGCGCCGTTGCGCTTGGCGTAATCGACGACGATGCGGCTCCACGGCAGGTCGTAGCCGAACAAAACGACCGCGACCGTGTCGGCGATGCAGTCCTTGGCGCGCTGCACCACCGCGGGCGGGATATCCTCGTATTTGAGCGCCGCCGCGTATTCGGCGAGCTGGATTGTCTCATGTGCCACTGACGTGTCTTTCCCGATTTCAAAAGCGAATGGCGAATGGCGAATAGCGAATAGCGAATAGAAAAGAGTTTATCTCTTAACTATTCGCTATTCGCTACTCACTATTCACCACTCACCAACCCGGCGGCTTCGCCGCGAAGGCCGAGCCGCGCACGCACATGCGGCCGCGCGAGTCCTGCCACAGCTTCTCGCTCGCATGCAGATGACCGAGCGCGCGCGCCACGGTCTGAAAATCGTAGGTCGAAAACCGCTCGGCGATATCGGTGTAATAAAGCGGCTTGGCGTCGATCGCCTCGAGGATGCGTTGCGCCAGCGCCGCGACCGCATCGTCCCCGGCGCTCTTTCCCGCCTGGTCGGATTTACCGCCGAGATAGTCATCGATGCGCGCCCGGCCGGCGTACGCATAGGCGATACGCTCATAGCGCTCGCGCGGCACGCCTTCCGGAATGGTCGCATCGATGCCAATCTTGGCCGTGGTGGGCACCACGCCGGGCGGGGTCGGCGCCAGGCTCGGGTCGAGCGGCTTGCCGCGCGCGTTCGTCACGATCAGCACGTCGCGGTCGCCCTGCACGCGCGTGGCGATCGCCCATTCCACGTCGGTCGGATCGAACACGTCGATGTCGTCGTCGACCACCACCACGTGCTTGAGGTCCATCACCGAGAGCGCGGCGAGCAGCGCGTTCTTGGCTTCGCCCGGCTGTTTTTTGATGGAAATCACCGCGTGCCAGAAGGCGCAGCCGCCTAAGGTCACGTTGATGTCCTTGACCGTGACGCCGGCCGTGCGCAGCGCCTGGCGGATCGCCGTGTAGCGGGTCGGCGCCGCCAGCCAGGTGTTCTCCCACGGCATGTGCAGCGCGTAGTAGAGCGCGTCGCGCCGGCGCGCGATCGCCTTGATGCGCACCAGCGGATTCCAATGCAGCCCGCCCATCAGCCGCGTGAACTCGCCGAAGCGGCCCTCGGGCCACGTCCAGCCGGTCGGCAGGATTTCCGCTTCGAGCACAATTTCCGCATCGGCGATGTAGGGCAGGTCGATCGTCTCGCACGGCGCGAGCGCGACCGGCTCGCCGCGCATCCCGCCGGCGATCGCCATCTCGTCGACCCCGAGCGGGGCGCGGAAACCGGAGCCCATGATCTCGATCGGATGCGTGCCGATGGAAATCGAAATCGGACACGGCCGGCCGGCTTCGTAGGCGCGCTGCGCGAACAGCCGCATGTTGTTGGGGGTGACGATGTCGATGCCGGTGAGGTTCTTTTCCTTCACGATGAAGCGGTAGATGCCGCTGTTGACGCCGAGCTCGGGATCGCGCGCGATCACGACGCCGGCGGTGATCACCGGCCCGCCGTCGTAGATCGAGCACATGGGGATCGGCAGCTTGTAGAGATCGACGTCGTCGCCGACGGTGACGACCTCGCGCACCGGCGCGCCCTGCACGTGCTTGGGCGGGATCGGATGATCGATCGCGTGCTTGAGCTTGCCCTCGATCTCGCCGTAGCTCGCGCAGCCCATCGATAAGGTGGCGCGCTCGCGCGTGCGGATGATGCCGGAGACGACCGGGATGTCGTAGCCGATCACGTCGTGGAAACAGAGCGCAGTCTTCGCCTGGTCTGTGAGCGTCGCGATATGGCGGATATCGACGGGCTGATGCAGGTCGGTGAGCTCGCCCTCCTGGCGCAGCCGGTCGAGAAACTGGCGGAAATTTTCCTGCATGCATGGCTCCCCTGTTGCTCTCCATTACCACATGCAACGCTCTTTTCGGCACCCCGGGGCATAGGCGGCCTTTGGCCGCCGTTCTTAGTATGGAAGAACGCCGGCGCGAAGCGCCGGCTATGCGAAACGAGGGAGCCCGGAGTCCATGAACATAGACTGGGCACGTCTTGCACGGTCCGGTGTTCATGGGTTCCGGGCTCGCCGCTTCGCGGCGCCCCGGAATGACGACCGAGGTACATGTCGGCTCAAAACGAAAAATGCTCTAATAAGTGTCCGGCGCCGAGGCTCCAGCGATCTGGGATGACGAGATGGCGAGTGGGAACACCATGAAGGCGCTGGTGCTGCGCCAGCACGGAGATCTGGACCAACTGCAGGTGGTCGAGGACCACCCTGTCCCGGGGGCCGACGAGGGGCACGTGGTCATCCGAGTGCGCGCCTCGTCGTTCAACTACCACGACGTGTTCACCGTGCGCGGGATGCCGGGCATCAAGGTGCCGCTGCCGGTCGTCATCGGCCTCGACATGGCGGGCGAGGTCGCCGAGGTCGGTCCCGGCGTAGTCGGCTGGAAGCCGGGCGATCGGGTGCTGGTCAATCCGCTCAACAAGAAGAAAGGCCTGATGGGCGAAATGCTCGACGGCGGCATGGCGCAATATTGCCGCGTCGCCGCCGACCAGCTCCTCGCCATGCCGGCGAATGTGAGCTTCGAGGACGCG
The DNA here is from genome assembly GCA_019243195.1 of Hyphomicrobiales bacterium. GTDB lineage: Bacteria > Pseudomonadota > Alphaproteobacteria > Rhizobiales > Xanthobacteraceae > AP-16. Next base: position 16,492 of record JAFAUQ010000117.1, on the reverse strand, counting down.
GCGGCGCTGCCGGTCGCCTACGGCACCGCGCATCGCATGCTGATCACGCATGACACGGTGAAGGCGGGCGAAAAGGTGCTCGTGCTCGGCGCGAGCGGCGGGGTCGGCACCGGTTGCGTCATCCTCGCGAAAATGCTGGGCGCCGAAGTGATCGCCTGCGCGAGCAGCGAAGAGAAACTCGCGCGGCTTAAGGAATTGGGCGCCGACGAGGTCGTGAACTACAAAGAAGTCGATTTCTCCAAATGGGCGGTCGAGCGCTACGGCAAGCCGCAGCGGCGCAGCTGCGACGGCGGCGTCGACGTGGTGATCAACTTCACCGGCGGCGACACCTGGCACCCGTCGCTGCGCTGCCTTAAGCGCGGCGGCAAGCTGTTGGTATGCGGCGCCACCGCCGGCTACGATCCCAAGGAGGATTTGCGCTACGTGTGGAGCTTCGAGCTGAAAATCATCGGCTCGAACAGCTTCTATGACGAGAATCTCACCGCCTTGATGGACATGATCGCGCAAGGCAGGATGCGCCCGTTGATCGAGAAGGTGCTGCCGCTCGAACAGGCGGCCGAAGGACTGCGCCTGATCCGCGACCGCGAGGTGATCGGCAAAGTGGTAGTGGCGCCGTGATACTTTATCCTTCCTCGTCATCGCCCGCGAAAGCGGGCGATCCAGTAAACACCGCAGTTTGGCATAGGCACCGTCTCGCCTCACCTCACCGCCACCGATTACTGGATGCCCGCTTTCGCGGGCATGACGACTTCGTTTGGGGCCGCGCATGTCCGAACAAATGACGCCGGAAGAAGTCGAGCAGCTTGTGCGGCGCGGCCCGTTTCACCAATGGCTCGGCATCAAGGTGCTCGCGGTGCAGGACGACGGCGTCGAGTTGAAAGCGTCGTGGCGCGAGGAATGGGTCGTCAACCCGGACCGGCGCTATACTCACGGCGGCATCCTCGCCACGCTCGTCGACATAGCGGCCGACTGGGCGATGGTGACGCGCACCCGGCGCGGCGTGCCGACGATCGACATGCGCGTCGATTATCACGCCGCCGCCATGCCGGGCGATCTCATCGCGCGCGGCCGCATCGTCAAATGGGGCAACACGTTCTCGGTCGCCGAGGCGCAGGTGTTCGACGAGGCCGGCAAGTTACTCGCCAGCGGCCGCGGGACGTACTTGACCGCCCCGCCGAAGGCATGAGCAAACAAACACGACGTCATCCTGAGGAGGCCGCTCGCCTCGGCGAGCGGCCGTCTCGAAGGATGGAGGCACGCTCGGTACTTGCTGCCATCCTTCGAGACGGTCGCGCGCAAGTGCGCGCGCCCTCCTCAGGATGACGTCGGAGTTAGTTGCTCCGATGCCCTGCTTCACCAACCTTGGCGATCTCATCCGGCGCGAGCGCGACCTCGACAAAGTCGCGCTGATCGATCTCGGCGGCGAAGAGGCGCCGCGCGAATTTTCCTACCGGCAGCTCGATGCAATGGCGCACGGCGTGGCGTGCGCTCTCGTCAAGCGCGGGCTTGAGCGGGGCGAGCGCGTCGGCATCCTTTCCGCCAATCGTGCCGAGTTCCTCGCCGCCTATAACGGCATCCTGCGCGCGGGGCTTGTGGCCGTGCCGGTCAATTTCAGATTTCCGGCCGCAACGATCGCGTTCATCCTGCGCGATGCCGGCGCCAAGCTCGTGTTCTGTGACTCGGCGCGCCGCAAGGATGTCCCGGCCGGGACGCCGGTCATCACCTTCGGCGCTGACGGCGCGGAAGGTTTCGACAGCTTCCTCGATCCGGGCCCGTTCGACTCGGTGAGACCCGCGCCCGACGAGCCGGCGATGTTCCTCTACACCTCCGGTTCGACCGGCACGCCCAAGGGCGTCGTGCTTTCGCACCAGAGCCACATCTGGGTGGTCGAGACGCGCCTCTCCGGCCAGGACCTTTCGCGCCACCGTTATCTCATCGCCGCGCCGCTCTACCACATGAACGCGCTGGCGCTCGCGCAACTCGCCTGCGCCGCGCATGCGACGATTGTGCTGCAGCCGCAGTTTTCCGCCACCGCCTACGTCGAGGCGATCGGCCGTTATCGGATCACTTGGCTCACCGCGGTGCCGCCGATGATCGCCATGATGCTGCGCGAGCGTGAGCTGATGGCGCGCACCGATCTGTCCACCGTCGAGTTCGTCCGCATGGGCTCGGCGCCGGTGACGCAGGGTCTCATGCAGGCGCTCCACGCCGCCCTGCCCGGCGCCGCGGTGACCAACGCCTACGGCACCACCGAGGCCGGCCCGGTGGTGTTCGGCCCGCATCCCGATGGCCTGCCGCAGCCGGAGCTTTCCGTCGGCTATCCGCATCCCGCCGTTGAGCTGCGCCTCGTTGACGGCGAGAGCCCCGACCAGGGCGTGCTGGAGATGAAGTGCCCGGCCGTGATGCTCGGTTATCACAACCGGCCGGACGTGCCCTCGCCGATCACGGCCGACGGCTTCTACGTCACCGGCGACGTGTTCCGCCGCGACCAGAACGGCTTTCATTATTTCATCGGCCGCACCGACGACATGTTCGTCTCCGGCGGCGAGAATATTTATCCCACCGACGTCGAGCGCATGCTCGAGCGCCACCCCGACATCGCCGAAGCCGCGATCGTGCCGATCGACGACGAAATCAAGGGCCAGAAGCCGGTCGCCTTCGTGGTGCCGGCGCCCGGCCGCTCGCTCGACGAGGCGGAGGTCAAGCGCTTCGCGCTCGCCAACGCCCCCGCCTATGCGCATCCGCGCTTCGTCTGGGTGGTCGATAAGCTGCCCCTCGCCTCGACCAACAAAATCGACCGCGCTGCGCTCAAGCAGATGGCCGGCGATTACGTGCGTAAGGTGCAATAGCCGCCCTTGCGCCGGGTGCCGCGCCCCGCAACAATGCCCTTGGATTCGAGGTGATCAATGACGCAAACGCCCTTTGAAACCGCCGTCGCCGACCGGGTCGATGCCATGGTCGATGCCTGCGTGCGCTGCGGCAAGTGCGTCGAGGTCTGTCCGGTCACCGATGCGGCCGGCATGGCCGCCGCGGAGCCGGTCGCGGTCATTACCGGCGTGCTCGACATTTTGCGCACCGGCGACGGGCCGCAGGCGGCGCGGCAATGGGCGAGCACCTGCGTGCTCAGCGGCGAGTGCATCAAGGCGTGCGACTACGGGGTCAACCCGCGTTTCCTGCTCGCCATGGCGCGCAGCAAAATGACACGCGCCACCAATGACGCGCCCACCATGCGCCGGCGCGGGGTCGAGGCGTTCCGCCACCAGACCCAGGGCGTCAATGTGCTCGCGCGCATGCAACTCGACGAGCAGGCGCTCGACCGGCTGGGGCAGACCGGGCGCAAGCTCACCGAGCGTCCCGACGAGATGCCGCCGGATTTCGTGTTCTACACCGGCTGCAACGTGCTCAAGACGCCGCACATCGCGCTGCTCGCGCTCGACGTCATGGATGCGCTCGGCGTCACCTACAAGGTAATGGGCGGCCCGAGCCATTGCTGCGGCGTGCACCAGCTGCGCGCGGGCGACACCGAGACATTCGGACGCGTCGGAACCAACACGCTCGACAAGCTCGCGCAGGCGAAAAACGTGCTGTCCTGGTGCCCGAGCTGTCACGTGCAGTACACCGAAATCACCATTCCGGCGATCGAGGCGACGCGCGGGTCGAAGCCGTTCGAGATGACGCCGTTCATGCGGTTCCTCGCGAGCCGCATCGACGACCTCAAGCCGCTTTTACGCGAGCGCGTCGACATGCGCATCGCGCTGCACCGCCACCCCGGCATCCACGGCGCCATGGAGGCGGCCGAGCAGGTGCTGCGCGCCGTGCCCGGGATTGAAATCGTCGAGCTGAATCAGCCCGCCGTTGGCCTGCAGGCCAATAACCTGCGCGCGATGCCCGCGCTCTGGCGTGAGCTGCAGCTCAAGGAGCTGGAAGCCGCGCGCGCGGCCGGCGTCGACGCGATCGTCGCCGTCTATCACTCGGATCACCGCGAGCTGTGCGCGCACGAACGCGACTGGCCGTTCCAGATTCTGAACGTGCTGGAAATCGTCGGCGCCAGCATGGGGATCAGCGAGGCCGATGATTTCAAGCGGCTCAAGATGATGCAGGACGCCGATGCGATCGTCGCCGATTGCGCCGACCTCATGGGGCAGCACGGCATCGACGCCGCCACCGCCCGCGCGGTCGTCGCCGAGGCGATGCTCGGCGAGCAGCCGGTGCCGCTGGCAAAACGGTAATAATACGATCGGTCGTCCTCGCCCGCGAAAGCGGGCGATCCAGTAATCACAGTCCTTTCAAACAAAATAATGGCCGGTGTTTACTGGATGCCCCGCTTTCGCGGGGCACGACGAGTCCGAGTTTACGAGGCGTTATTCCCCTCAACCATCTTCACCACGACCGGCCAGTATTCAGACTTGAAACCGGCGCGGCTTGTCGCCTCGAGCAGCGCATGCGCCGTGTGCGCGCCCTTGGCCTCAACGCCGGCCTGCGCCGCGAGGTCGAGCGCCAAACTGATGTCCTTGATCGCGTAGTCGACCGGAAAGGCGTCGGCGGGAAACACGCCCGGCACCATCGCCTTGAGGCCGTGGTTGCGCAGCGCGAAGCTGTCGGAGGACCCCTTCGACATGACCTCGAATAACAGCTTGCCGTCGACGCCGGCGCGGCGCGCGATGGTGAGCGCCTCGGCGAGCGCCTGCCCGGTCATGAACAGCACCATGTTGTTGAGGATTTTCACCACCTGACCGGCGCCGTGGCCGCCGCAATGGGTGACCTCGTTGCCCATGCAGGAGAGATAAGGCCGCAGCGCCTGGCACGCGTCGGCCGGGCCGCCGACCATGATGCTCAACGTGCCGTCGTGCGCCGCCTGCCGGGTGCGCGCCACCGGCGCATCGAGAAACGTGAGGCCGCGCGCCACGAGCTTCTCGCCCAATTCCCGCATCAGCTTGGGCGGGCTCGTGCTCATGTCGACCACGGTGTGAACGCGCCCGCCCGATGCCGCGATGCCGCCGGCGCCGAGGCACACTTCTTCGACCTCGCGCCCGCTCGGCAACGAGAGAAAGATCACGTCCGCGCCCGCGGCCACCTCGGCAATATTCGCGCACGCCTTGAGCCCGCGCGCGGCGAGCCGCTCGACCGGGGCGCGCTTGATGTCGGTGCCGTAAACCGCGCGGCCGGATTTTCCGAGCAGATTGCCGCACATGGGCTCGCCCATGACGCCGAGCCCGATGAAGCCGAGGGTGTCGATTGGTTTCATGACAAATCACCCGTTTGTTTGCTCAGCGCTGGCGGTGCGCAGCACCAAGGCATCGACCGCCGTCACCCCCTGCCCCTGCGCGCGCACGATCAGCGGATTGACTTCCGCCTCGACGACGGTCGGATCGGCGGCGAGTTGCGACAGCGCGGCGAGAGCATGCGCGAGCGCGTCGAGATCGCCCGGCGGCTGGCCACGGAAACCGGACAGCGCGCGGATGCCTTTCAATTCGCCGATCATCTCGCGCGCGGCCGCACGATCGATCGGCGCGAGGCGGAGCACGCGGTCGCGATAAATCTCCGTGAACACACCGCCCATGGCGAGCATCACCAAAGGCCCGACTTCCGGCTCGACCCGATAGGCGATGAGCACTTCGCCGACGCCGGCGACCATCGGCTGCACCAGCACGCGCTCGACCCTCGTGCCGCGGTGCCGGCGCACGTTCTCGCGCAACGTAGCGACCGCGCGCACCAGGGCCGGTCCGTCCGGAATGTTGAGCGCGACGCCACCCACGTCGGTCTTATGGGCGATGTCGGCCGCGAGCGCTTTGGCGGCGACCGGGTAGGCGAACGGCAATACGGGTGGCGCGGTAGTGCTCGCATCGAGCGCGAGCGCCGGCGCGCGCGGCACGCCGAGGCGGTCGAGCAACGCATAGGCGGCAAGCTCGTCGAGCGCGCGCGGCTTGCCGGGCGCGGGGGCCGGCGCCGGCGACCACGGCACCGGCGCGCGCCGCGTCAGCGCCGCCGCCACGGCGTCAGCGCACGACTCCGGCGTGCGGAAGTTCGCGACCCCCGCCGCCGTGAGCAGCGCGAACGCCTCCGGCGCGTCGGGCGCCACGAACGCCGCGAGCGGACGTTCGCCGTACGCGCAATCGGCAATGGGGCGCACCGCAAGATTCGGATTGAGGCGCGCCGAGGAGCCCACCACGGCAACGACGAGATCGAACTCGGGCGCGGCGAGCAGGGTGTCCAGCGCGGCCTTCATGATCTCGTAGCGGGCGCCGGCAAGGGTGAGATCGACGATGAGCCCAGGCTCGACCGTCACCTTGGCCGCAGCCAGTTTCGCCAATGTTTGTTGCGACGGGGCCTCGACGTGGATCCCTCTCACCGCGAGACAATCGACCACCATGGCGGCGGCGCCGCCCGTGGTCGTCACCACGCCGACCCGCGGCGCGCGTTCTCTTGCGCGCGGCGGAACGCGGCGCAGCAGCGGCGTGGCTTCGATCAGCCCCTCGAAGGTGTCGACGCGGGCGATCCCGCAGGCGGCGAAAAACGCGTCAGCCACGTCATCCTCGCCGGCAAGCGCGCCGCTGTGGGTGACCGCGAGTTCGCGCGCCTCGGCGGAACGGCCGAGCTTGTAGGCGACAACCGGCCTCCCGCGCGCCGCCGCCCCTTGCGCGAAGCTGCGCAATGCATCGGCTTGGCGGATGGTCTCAAGAAACAGCAAATAACCGTCGATGCCGGAATCATCGAGCGTCGCCGCGCAAATCTCGCCGATACCGAGATCGACCTCGAGGCCGGCGGAGACGAGCGCGGCAAAGCCGATGCCGCGCGCCTTGCCGCGCGCCGCGAGCGCGCCGATGATGCTGCCGCTGTGAGACGCCGCCAAAACGCGCCCGACCGGCCAATCCGGCTCGCCAAACGAAGCATTGGCGGTGAGCATGAGCCGCGCGCGAAAATCGATCACGCCCAGGCTCGACGGCCCGATGACGCGCACGCCGGTTTCTTCGGTCACTTGTTTGAGTTGCGCCGAACGCGCGGCACCAACGCCGCCGGCCGTGGCGAAGCCGTCGGCAAGCACGGTCACGAGCGGAACGCCGAACCGCCCGCACTGCGCGACCGCCTCGACCACCGCCTCGGTCGGGACCAGCACGTAGGCATGGTCCGGCACTTCCGGCAGCGCTTCGACCGACGGCCACGCACGCTCGCCGAGCACGGTGTTCCGGCGCGGGTTGATCGGATAGATCGTCCCGGCGTAACCGCCGCGGCGCAGAAAGGTGAGCGGGCGCGCCGCGTTTTTCGTCGGATCGTCGGACGCGCCGATCAGCGCGATCGAGCGTGGCGAGAGCAGCTTCTGCCGCAGCGCGGCGGGGTCGGTCAGACGGTGAGCTTTGTGCACGAGCATGGCATGAGAGCTACATTTGACAGTCGATTGATGCTATTTCATAGCATCAGCAGCGCGTCCGATGGACAAGACCATGGCAGCCGACCAAAAGCGCACTTTTGCGGTCGTTCTCCAACCGGAGGAGGAAGGCGGCTTTACCGTCCGAGTGCCTTTGTTGCCCGAGATCGTGACGTTCGGCCGAGACGAGCATGAAGCCATGGCCATGGCCGAAGATGCCATTCGGCTCGTGATAGAGGACTGCGCGGCGCGCGGAGAGCCCATTCCGGTCGGTGATCCGCCGCGCATTCGCGAGATCACCGTCACCCTGGCCGCATGAATCAGCGGCTACCCGCCCTCAAAGCCAGAGAAGTCATCCGTGCGCTGGAGCGCGCAGGTTTTGCAGTTTCCCGAACCTCCGGAAGCCATTGTCGCATGATCCATTCGACCGATCCGACGCGGAAGGTCACGGTTCCGCTGCATACAGGCGACGTTCCGCGCGGAACTTTGCGCGCAATCGTGAGCCAAGCAGGACTGACCGTGGCAGAGCTTATCGCTTACCTGTGAGTAGCCGCGCAGCTTGCTTCGCTTGCCCTCGTCGATGGAACGACAATCCTATCACCCGAGACTATGATTCCGCTGCGGGGTGATTCGCGGAGGTGCCGCCATGGACGTTCAGGAGATCCTCGAAAAGTTCAGCAACTACGACGGCCTGCCGGTCGAGGCGATCCGCGCCGCCGAAGCGGATCGTGCAGCCATGGTGCCCGTCTTCCTGCAGGTGATCCAGACATTCATATCTGCAAGCAGCGAGGAGCGCGCGTATCCTTCGCCAATTTTCTTCATCTTCCATCTGCTCGCATCCTGGCGGGAGAAATCAGCCTACCAGCCCATGGTGAGGCTGCTGCGCTGTCCGCGAGACGACCTCGAAAACATCCTCGGTGACGCCATTACCGAGACCAGCGCGCGAGTCATCGCCGCTGTTTTCGACGGCGATCCCCAACACCTCTACGAGACCATCCTCGACACGCGGACGGATGAGTTCGTGCGCTCGGCGATGTGCGACACGCTGGCGATCGTGACCCTGCGCGGTCAATTGCCGAGGCCGGAAGCAGCGCGCTTTCTCGCCTCCTGCTTCACTGACATAAAACCCGAGCTTGATTGCTACGTATGGGATGGATGGCAGGACGCCATTGCGGCTCTGGGGCTTACGGAGCTGCGTCCGCTTGTCAAACAGGCGTTCGAGCGCGGGTCCGTCGAGCCGACATGGCTCAGCTTCGAGGATTTCGAAGAAGATCTGAAGGCAGCGGTGGACTACCCCGAGGCACCACTTTGGTTTGTCGAACGTTTCCCGCCGTTGGACGATGTGGTCGAAGAATTTTCAAGTTGGCCCAGTTTCAAAGAGGGCGAACGAGAGCGAGAGAGGATTGCTGCCGGTGCGCACCGGTCATTGTGGGACGGCTTTCATGACGGTCCGGCCGTAAACCCGTTCAAGGAAGTCGGGCGGAACGATCCGTGTCCGTGCGGCAGCGGGAAGAAATTCAAGAAATGCTGCCTGGACTCGCATCGGGAGGCGCCGTTCCAGGGCGAAGCCGCCTGACACGGGAACTGACTGACGGCCGGAGCCGGTTGTATCGACGCGCCGGGCCGAGCATCATCCGGTGACGGTTGAGGGCGCGTGCGCCCGAGCCGCTGACCGGGTGCCGGCATGAACAGCAACGCATCGCCCGCCGATCCCGCCTCGCCTGCCGTGGTGTTCATTCACGGCATCGGCGGCAACGCGCGCATCTGGGGGCCGCAACTGGCGAGCTTCGCGGCGGCCGGGTTCCGGCCGCTCGCCGTTGATCTTCCCGGCTACGGCACGCGCGAGCCGGTCGACCGCATGGACTTCGACATGCTGGCGGCCGACGTGGAAGCCCAGGTCGCGCGGCTCGGCCTCGACCGGCCCATCGTGCTCGGCCACTCCATGGGCGGCATGGTGGCGCAGACGCTGCTGCGCCGCGGCCCACAGGCCTGGCGCGCGGCCGTGCTCTCCTGCACCAGCCCGGCCTTCGGCGATCCGACCGGCAAGTTCCAGAAAAAATTCGTGGCCGACCGCATCGCCCCGCTCGACGCCGGCCACACCATGGCGCAGCTGGCGCCGGCGATGGTCGCTTCCGTCAGCGGCTCCGCGCCGGACCCTGCCGGGCGCAAGCTCGCGATCGAGACGATCGCGACGACCTCGGAACGCTCCTATCGGGCCGCGGTGCACTGCCTCGTCGGCTTCGACGAACGGGCGAACCTGCCGCATATCGGCGTCCCGGTGCTCTGCCTCGCGGGCGAGCACGACCGCTTGGCGCCCCCCGCCGTCATGGAAAGGATGGCCGCGCGCATTCCCGCCGCGCGCTACGTTTGCCTCCAGGGCGTCGGCCACCTGCCTAACATCGAAGCCCCGCCCGCCTTCGACGCCGCGGTGCTCGATTTTCTCCGCACGGCCCTGGCGCCCGTTGCGGCCTGAGAAACCATGCACGGCGACCTCGAGACTCACGATGCCAGCGCCCCGATCTTTGCACCGGAGGCGTTCGGCATCGCCGACGCCGAGGCGGAGCTGATCGCACAGGCCCGGCGGTTCGGGGCGCGGGTGCTCGCGCCGCGCGCCGCGCAACACGACCGCGACGCGACGTTTCCGCTCGAGAACTTCCGCGACATGCACGGCGAAGGCCTGCTCGGCATCTGCATCCCCAAGGAGGACGGGGGCCTCGGCGCGGGCTATCGCACTTATTGCCTCGCAGCGGCGGAACTCGGCCGTTTCTGCGGCTCGACCGCCCTCTCCTTCAACATGCATGTTTGCTCGACGCTGTGGTCCGGCGCGCTTTCCGACGACCTCGACATGAGCGCAGCCGACCGCGCGGCCCATGTCGCGCGCCGCCGCCTGCACTACCGGCGCATTCTCGATGATGGCGCCATCTACTCGCAGCCCTTTTCCGAAGGCGGCGCGGCGGCCGCAGGCGGCGTCGCCTTCGGCACCGAAGCGAGGCCGACCGCCGGCGGTTTCCTCGTCAACGGCAAAAAGATTTTCGCCTCGCTTTCGGGCGCCGCGGATTATTACGGCGTGCTGTGCACCGAGCGCGGCGAAGGCGAAGCACCGAGCCGGCGCAACACGCTCTACCTCGCCGTTCCGGCGAACGCGCCTGGCGCCGCGGTGGTCGGCGACTGGGACCCGCTCGGCATGCGCGCGACGGTCTCGCGCACCTTGCTGTTCAAGGACGTGTTCGTTCCCGAGGACGCGATGCTGATGCCGCGCGGCGTCTATTTCCAGGCGGCGACGCGCTGGCCGCACATGTTTCTCACGCTCTCGCCGACCTACATGGGCCTGGCGCAGGCGGCCTACGACTTCACGATCCGCTATCTGCGCGGCGAGATGCCCGGCACGCCGCCGCTCAAGCGGCGCATGTTCCCAACCAAGCAGATCGCGGTCGCCGAGATGCACGTCACGCTGGAGCAGACCAAGGCCCTGTGGTTCCAGGCGATATCGGAGGCGCGCCCCAATCCGAGCAAGGAGCAGGTGCTGCGCGCCTATGCGGCACAGTTCACCGTGATGGAGAACGCCAACGCGCTCGCCGCCAAGGCAATTCGCACCTGCGGCGGCCAGGCCATGCTCAAGAGCCTCGCGCTCGAGCGCATCTTCCGCGACAGCCGCTGCGGTTCGCTGATGCTGCCGTGGACCGCGGAAATCTGCCTCGACCGGATCGGCCGCGAGGCGTTATATGAGCCCGGTGAGACCGATTGACGGCGTGGTCCGAGACTGTCGTTATTTTGCCGCGGTTGCGGCGGCAGTTTGGTACAGCGCCAAGAGGGGATGGAGGTCCGCATGAAGAAACTTCTGGCAGCAGCCGCGATCGTTGCCGCAGTGACCACGGCGGTGACCGGGCCCGCCTATGCTCCTTCCAAGGGCGACAGTGAAAATATGCTGCAAAAGCAACAAGACGAGCAGCACAAGCGGGAAACGAAGGACGTCGATAAGGCATACAACGAAATGATGAAGCACACGGGCGGCAAGGGCGCGGCCGCGAAACCGTACGACCCGTGGGGCTCGGTCAGGCCCACGGACTCGGCCAAGAAAACGGATTCGGCCAACAAGAAATAGCGGGAGCCGGGCAAACGCGTGGGCTTCTACGAATGGCTGAAAGGCGAGGCGGACGCCGAGTGGCGCGCCTATGTCGAGCACCCCTTCACCACCGCGATGGCGGACGGCAGCCTGCCGCAACCGGCGTTCCGGCGTTACCTCGTCCAGGATTATTTGTTTCTCATCGAGTTCGCGCGCGCCTATGCCCTCGCGGCCTATAAGGCGCCGCAGCTTTCCGACATGCGCGAAGCCGCCGCCGCGCTCTCGGCCATTCTCGACGTCGAGATGAACCTGCACGTCAAGCTGTGCGCCGGCTGGGGGCTTTCGCCCGACGATCTCGAACGCGCGCCGCCTGCGCCCGAGATGCTCGCCTACACGCGCTACGTGCTCGACACCGGCATGCGCGGCGATCTCCTCGGCCTCAAGGTGGCACTCGCGCCGTGCGTGATCGGCTACGCGGAAATCGGCAACCGGCTCGCCGCGACGGCGGGTGTCGGCGCGGAAAATCCCTACCGGGTATGGATCGACGAATATGCTGGCGCCGCCTATCAGGAGGTCGCCCGCAAGGCGCGCGCCGATCTCGACCGCCTCGCCGAACGCTACGCCACGCCGGCGCGTGAAACCGAGCTTCTCGCAATATTCAAGGAAGCGACGCGGCTCGAAGCCGATTTCTGGGAGATGGGCTGGCGGGTGGGGAAGGAAATGTAGGGTGGGCTAAGCCGGATCGCAGCGACGGCGTGCCCACCAACGATGATTGTTTGTTGATATACTGTGGTGGGCACGGCCTCCTTTTGCTCGGCCTTGGCCCACCCTACGGATCTTCGCCATGGACCTCTCCGATCTCATTTCGCGCAACGCCGACTTCACGCCGGAGAAGATCGCGCTGCGGTTCGAGGGCCGGAGCCTCACCTATGCGCAGTTCGCCGCGCGCATCGTTGCTGCGGCGCGGGCGCTGAAATCGCAACTCGGCGTCGCGCGCGGCGACCGGGTCGCGATTCTCGCCGCCAATCATCCCGATTATCTGGTCTTGCTCTATGCCTGCGCGCGGCTCGGCGCCATGCTGGTGCCGCTCAACTGGCGCCTCGCCGTCGCCGAGCAAATATTCATTCTCACCGATGCCTCGGTGAAGACGCTGATCGTCGAGCAGGTATTCGCGGACGTCGTCGCGCCGCTCGCCGCCGCCTTGCCGGAAGCGCAAGTCGTCGGCCTCGATTTTTCCCGGGATAATATTCCCTCTCTCGACGTCCTCCTCACTGAGGCCGGCGGCGACGGGCGCAACCCGCACACGGATTTTTCCTCACCGCTGCTGGTCGTCTACACGTCCGGCACCACCGGCCGCCCCAAGGGCGCGGTGCTGCGCCAGGAGGCGCTGCTGTGGAACGCGGTGATGAGCCAGCACATGCATGACCTCACCGCGCAGGACCACGTGCTCACGGTGCTGCCGCTGTTCCACGTCGGCGGGCTCAACATCCAGACCACGCCGGCGCTGCAGCTTGGCGCCACCGTGACTTTGCATGCGCGCTTTGCGCCCGGGCCGACGCTCGATGCGATCGCGGCCGACCGGCCGAGCCTCGTCGTGCTGGTGCCGACCACGATCCAGGCGCTGATCGAACATCCCTGTTGGTTGGATACCGACGTAAGGTCGCTGCGCGCGGTCACCACCGGCTCGACTCAGGTGCCGCAGCCGCTCATCGATGCGGTCACCGCGCGCGGCGTCCCCGTGCTCCAGGTCTACGGTTCGACCGAGACGAGCCCGATCGCGGTCTACACCCGGGTCGGTGGCGATCTCGGGCGGCCGGGCTCGACCGGTCTTCCCGGCCTCGCGTGCGAGGCGCGCATCGTCGACGACGCCGGGCGCGAAGTGCCGCCCGGGCAGCGCGGCGAGGTCGTGGTGCGCGGGCCCAACGTGCTGTTCGAATACTGGGGCAACGCCGCCGCCACCGCCGAAGCGCTGCGCGAAGGCTGGTTCCATACCGGCGACATCGGCACGCGCGACGCCGACGGCTATTTTTACATTCACGACCGCAAGAACAACGTAATCATCTCGGGCGCCGAGAACATCTACCCGGCCGAGATCGAGCGGGTGCTCGCCCATCATCCCGCGGTCGCCGAGGTGGCGGTGATCGGCCGGCCCGATCCGAAATGGCAGGAGGTGCCGGTCGCCTACGTCGTGCCGCGCGCCGGCATTGCCGCCGACGGCGAAGCGCTCAAGCGCCACGTCGGCGAGCACCTCGCGCGCTTCAAGGTGCCGCGCGACATTATCTTTGTCGACAGTCTGCCGAAGAACGCGCTCGGCAAGGTGCAGCATTTTCGTTTGAGGGAAAACAGAGCCGTCATTCCGGGGCCCGAGCGAAGCGAGGGAGCCCGGAACCCATGAACACCGAGCAGGCCAATATTGCGCGGCCTGTGTTCATGGATTCCGGGCTCGCGCCTTCGGCGCGCCCCGGAATGACGAGTTACGTGAACACATTCTGCAGCACGCCGTCGCGCGCCACCACGGTGCCGTCGATCTCGATCGTCGTGCGCATCACCGGCAGGTCGAAATGGCCGGCGGTGTAGCGGCCGGCGAACTCGTTGGCGCCGGTGGGGAACAGAAAATTTCCGGCGACGCAGCGCAGCTCGGTGCCGTTGGTGTCGCGCCGGTCGTACATGGCGAGCGCCTCGTAGCGCGCCTTGGGGTTCATGCCGAAGCCGACGTGCGAGACGGCGTAGGCTTCGCGCTCGCCCCAGGCGGCGAGATAGCCGCGCATCATCTCGGCGTCGGTCCCCTCCCCTTCGATCGTCGTCACGTAGTCGTCCGTGAGCGTGAGCCGCACCGGGGTTTCCAGATAACGCTTGAAGGTGAGGTTCACGTCGCCGCGGTCGAGCACCAAGGTGCCGTTGACGGTGCCGCTCTTGGGAAAGCTCACGACGACGCCGCCCGGCCAGTGCGCGAGCGTGCCGGGCCGGTCGGTCCAGCCCCACACACCCACGGTCATGGCGCCGGCCATGTCGACCGCAAGGTCGCTGCCGGCGGCGGAGGTGACGCGCATACGGCGCGCGCCGCGCAACAGTTTCACCGCGGCGCGCACGCGCGTTTCGAGCGCGGGATCCGGCGCAAGCCGCTCCAGCGCCTCCGGATGCTCGTTCGAGACAACAAGAATGCGCGCGCCGGCCTTGAGGATCGCCGGCGTCTCCTTCGCATGCATCAACCCTTCGAGCGTGCAGTCGACGACGAAGCCGGCTTGGCCGAGCGCCGCCACCACCGGCGCGAGCCCGGCGATCGCCTCGCTAGCGCCGGTCGAGCGCACCGGCACCGGATGCGGGTTGCGCGGGGTCGGCACGATCACATGGAACGGCCGCGCGCCCAGCCGCAGCAGCGCTAACTCCGCGAGCTGCACATTGAGCGCGCGCGACTGCGTTTCCGAGAGGATCGCGGCCGCATCGCCGCGCTTGACCGCGCAGCGCTCGAACACCTCGCAGAAGGCGTCGATCCATTTGCCTTCGATGCGATCAGCAAACATGGTGCCGCGTTCTATTCGAGCCAGCCGGAGGCGCGGGTGCGCGCGAGCACGCGGTCGACGATCGCCGGCGCGAGGCCGACGTAGGTCGTTGGATCGAACAAGGCGCGCAATTCGTCGGCCGCGATCGCGTCCCTCGCCTGCGGGCTTGCGGCGAGCGCCTCTTCGAAGGTGACGCCGCGGGCAAAGCCGTCCATGGCGGCGTGATAGACCACGTCGTGCGCGGTCTGCTTGCCGATTTTGTCGGCGAGCGCGAACATCACCCGCTCGGACATCAAAAATCCGCCGAGCGCATCGAGGTTGCGCCGCATCTTCTCGGGATACACTTCGAGCCCGGCGAGCATGTATTTGCTGCTCGCGAGCATCACGCCCGTCATCATGCAGGCCTCGGGCACCGCCTTCCATTCGATGCGCCAGGCGGAAGCGTCACGCTCGTGCTCGTGCAGCATCGCGTCATGTTCAAGCGCGACCGTGTAGCGCAGCACGCGACCGGCGGCGCAGATACTTTCCGCGACGGCCGGGTTGCGCTTGTGCGGCATGGTGGAAGAGCCGACCTTGCCCTCGTTGAACGGCTCGGCGACTTCATCGATTTCGGTGTGGCCGAGCAGGATGATCTCGTTGGCGATATTGGCGAGGCTGCCGCCGATCAGTCCGAGCACGCCGACGTATTCGGCGAAACGGTCGCGCGCCGGCTGCCAGGAAATTTCCGCGACCCCGAGCCCGAGCTGCGCCATCACCTTTTCGTCGATCTCGAACGCCTTCTCGCCGAACGACGCCTTGGTACCGACCGCGCCGACCAGGCCGCCGACGAACACGCGT
This sequence comes from Hyphomicrobiales bacterium, assembly GCA_019243195.1. Classification (GTDB taxonomy): domain Bacteria; phylum Pseudomonadota; class Alphaproteobacteria; order Rhizobiales; family Xanthobacteraceae; genus AP-16. Next base: position 729 of record JAFAUQ010000117.1, on the reverse strand, counting down.
TCTTCGAGCTGCTTCAACCGCTCGAAATGCCGGCCGACCTCGGCCAGCCAGACCGCGCATTTGTGCCCGAAGGTGATCGGCAGCGCCTGCACCCCATGCGTGCGGCCCGCCATGGGCGTCGATTTGTAGCTCTCGGCGAGGCGGTAAAGCTCCCGGCCGACCGCGCGCAGGTCGCGCAGGAAGATCGCGTGCGCGTCTTTCACCTGCAGCATCAGCCCGGTGTCGAGCACGTCCTGGGTGGTCGGGCCGAAGTGGAGATATTCGCCGTGCCCGTCCGCGCACAGCGCCTGTAGCGCGCGCAGCGACGGCACCAGCGGGTGCTTGGTGCGCCGCACTTCGGCGCCGATCGCTTCGAGGTCGACGTCGGCGACGCGCGCCTTCGCCGTGATCTCGGCGGCCGCCGCTTTCGGGATAATGCCGAGGTCGGCCTGCGCGCGTGCCAGCGCGGCCTCGTAGTCGTACCATTTCTGCACGCGGTTCTCCTCGCTGAAGATCGCGCGCAGCTCATCGGTACCCCACAGGTGCCGAAGCAGGGCGGAATCGAAAACGCTGGACGGCATGGCTGCTCCCGGACGGATCGCTGCGACTGCACAAGCATATCAGAGGCGGTAGCCTATGCCGGGACGAATGCGCTAGGACATCCCGCCAATGCCGGAACGAAGGGAGAAAGATGATATGGTATCAACGCAACCGCTGTTCTTGAACCGGCGGACCCTTGCCGCCGGCTTG
>JAFAUQ010000264.1 GCA_019243195.1 Hyphomicrobiales bacterium | reverse complement strand
GATCGCCGCGGGCCGCGGCAAAGAAGTGCCGCGCGCGCGGGTGCTCGCGATTGGCGATTCCGTGCGCACCGATCTCACCGGCGCCACGCGCGCGGGGATCGATTGTTTGTTCGTCACCGCCGGGATTCACGCCGAGGAATTGGGCGGCCGTCACGCGCCCGATCCCGGCGCCCTGGCGGTGATTTTCGCCGACGCCGCCGTGGCACCTGCGGCGGTGATGCACCGGCTGGTGTGGTAATCCCTCCCCCCGCGGGGGAGGGATTCACTTCCCCAGCAGCCGGTCGACTTCGCTCTGGCGGTCGTTACCGTCGAGCGCCGGCCCGCTGAGCAGCAGCCGCTCCTTGCGCTCGGCGCTGGCGCGCTCCGCTTCGCTGACGAAACCGCCGGTGTCGCGCGTGCGCAGCGCATCGGAAAACCGCGCGACCCGCGCCTCGACGTGCTTGAGCGTCTCGATCACCTTGGCGACGCGCTGGCCGGTGATGTCCTGGAACGAGCAGGCTTCGAACACGATCAGCATTTGCTCATCGACCATGGACTTGAACGCCGGGTCGCTCGCATCCGCCGCGAGCACCGCTTCGGCGCATTCCATGATCGTGTTGGACGCCGCCTCGGTCGCTTTGACGATGGCGTCGAGTTCCTGCCCGGCCGCCGGGATGCGCGTGTGCTTGAGCTCGTTGAAATGCAGCCCGGCGATCTCGGCTTTCATTGCCGCGATGTAGGCAGCGATCTCGCGCAGCTCGCGATGGACCGCGCTGTCCATCGTCTCGAATACGCTCTGGAGCGATTGCGCCGTGATCTCGGCGAGCGCGATGACATCGGCGAGCGAGACGTCGGCGCCGAGCTTCTTTTTGAGATACGCGGCGATCCGGTCGTGATGTTGCTGGATGGCGACGGCCATCGCCGGGCTCCCTGTCGACCCGTCAAAGCGCCAGGGTTGATCCCCGGCTAGTGCCGCGAACCCGAACTTCGCACCACATTTGCCGCGAATCCGATTGCGAACTTCGGGTTCAAAGCGGCACTAGAAACTACAGAGTTGCTAGTGTCCTTCGATTCCGAAGTTCGCTTCCGAGCGTGCTGCAAACATAGGCGAACTTCGGAATCGGGACACTAGCCGGCGGGACGGCTTACTCGGCGAACACGGCCTCGATCTTGGTCCTGAGCGTCTGGGCGTTGAACGGCTTGACGATGTAGTTGTTGACGCCCGCCTTCTTGGCCGCGATCACGTTCTCGGTTTTCGACTCCGCGGTGACCATGATGAACGGCGTCTTGGAAAGCCCGGGATCGCCGCGGACTTCCTTGAGCAGCTCGTAGCCGGTCATCGGCTCCATGTTCCAATCGGAAATCACCAGGCCGTAGCGCTTGCCGCGCATCTTGTTGAGCGCGGCAGAACCGTCGTTGGCGTCGTCGATGTCCTCGAACCCGAGCTGCTTGAGAAGGTTGCGGATGATGCGGATCATCGTGTTGTAGTCGTCGACCACGAGGATCGGCATCGACAGATCGACTGCCATGGCTCCCGCTCCGTTGCGCGCCCCAGCGCCCGGTGCCTGCCGCACCGTGTCGCGCGCTCCCGTCGTTCTGACGAGCTCGGCTGTATAGTCCCTGGACGGCCGGATCCGGCCCTCCCCCACCATCGGACCCTAGCAAGCGCGGTTGAACATAGGGTTAATCACCCGACTCGCGGGACTTTTCCGTACAAAACAACGCGGTTCGGCGCCGGAGGGCTGCCTTTCAATCCGTCTCATCCCTTGACTTGGCGCCGCGCGCGTCTGACCACCGGTTCGCATGACCGTGTTCACCAAACCGGCGCGGCCGTTCATCGTGGTGCGCGACGGCGCGCCCGGCTTCGATGCGCCCGGCCTCGACCGGCTGCTCGGCGCGGTCGTCGCGATCGGCAATTTCGACGGCGTCCACCGCGGGCATCAGGCGGTGGTGGCGGCGGCACTCGAACGCGCGCGCGGCCTCAAGCGCCCGGCGGCGGGCGTTACCTTCGAGCCGCACCCGCGGCTGGTGCTGCGTCCGGACGAGCCGCTGTTCCGGCTCACCGATGCGCAGGCGAAGCTGCGGCTCCTCGCTGCGACCGGGCTCGACGGCGTCCTGGTGATGAGCTTCGACAAGGCGCTGGCGGCGCTCTCCGCCGAAACCTTCATCACCAAGGTATTGGTGGAACGGCTTGCGATCGCCGGCGCCACCATCGGGTTCGACTTTCATTTCGGCAAGAACCGCGGCGGCTCCCCGGCCTTCCTCGCTGAAATGGGCCGGCGCCTCGGCTTTCCGGTCGACATCATGCCGCCGCTCGAGGACGAGGGGCGTCCGGTGTCGTCGAGCGTCATCCGCGCCGCGCTTACCGCCGGCCGCGTCGTCGAGGCGGCGGAATTGCTCGGTTATCCATGGTTCGTCACCGCGACGGTGATCCACGGCGACAAGCGCGGCCGTGATCTCGGCTACCCCACCGCCAACATGCAGCTCGACCCGGCCTGCGCCCTCAAGCACGGCATTTATGCGGTACGCGTCGGGCTCGACGGTCGCGTGTTCGACGGCGTCGCCAACTTCGGGCGCCGGCCCACGTTCGGCGACGGCGCACCACTGCTGGAAGTGCACGTGTTCGATTTTTCCGGCGAGCTTTACGGCCGCACGCTCGACGTCGCCTTCATCGGTTGGATTCGCGCGGAACTGCGCTTCGACGGCATCGAAGACCTGATCCGCCACATGGACGACGACAGCCGCCTGGCGCGTGCGGTGCTCGCGCGGGCGCCCGACGCATTTCCGCCGATCGGGCCGTTAATCGGCGAATAGCGAATGGCGAATAGCGAATAGTAGGCCACCGTTCACCATTCGCTATTCGCTATTCACTATTCGCTTCTTGCCTGATAGGAACCGCCGCATGGTTGTGCGCGCATCGATATCGGTCCGGCGAATCATTATCGGCCCGGCTTGCGCCTGATTTGAGGGCGCAAGACCGGGATGGCCGCGCCCTGACCGCAACCTCAAGCCTTCGACGATCCGCCATGACCGACGCCCGCGACTACAGCGCGACGCTTTTTCTGCCGCAGACGGATTTTCCCATGCGCGCCGGGCTCCCGCAGAAGGAGCCCGAACTGCTCGAGCGCTGGCGCCGTCTCGACATGTACCGCCGCCTGCGCCGGGCGGCGGCCGGCCGCGCGCGCTTCATCCTTCACGACGGGCCGCCCTACGCCAACGGCAACATTCACATCGGCACCGCGCTCAACAAAATCCTCAAGGACGTGGTGACGCGCTCGCAGCAGATGCTCGGCTTCGATTCCAACTACGTGCCGGGCTGGGACTGCCACGGCCTGCCGATCGAATGGAAGGTCGAGGAGGAATATCGCGCCAAGGGCCGGACCAAAGGCTGGTCCAAGGACGAGAGCGGGCGCGCGCATAACCAAGAGGCGGTCTCGATCATCGAGTTCCGGCGCGAGTGCCGCGCCTTTGCCGATCACTGGATCGACGTCCAGCGCAGCGAGTTCATGCGGCTCGGCGTCGAGGGCGACTGGGCCGGCCGCTATGCCACCATGGATTATCCGTCGGAGGCGCAGATCGCGCGCGAACTAATGAAGTTCGCGGCGAACGGCACGCTCTACCGCGGCTCGAAGCCAGTCATGTGGTCAGTGGTCGAGCAGACCGCGCTCGCCGAGGCGGAGGTCGAATACGAGGATTACGTCTCCGACACCGCCTGGGTGAAGTTTCCCGTGCGCGAGCCGCTCGACAACTACGCCGGACGTTTGGCCGATTCACCGAGCCCGCGCGAGGCCGCTGTCGTCATCTGGACCACCACACCGTGGACGATCCCCGGAAACCGCGCGATCAGTTTCTCGTCGAAGATCGGCTACGGCGTTTATGAGGTCGTCGAGGCGCCTGTCGACAATTGGGCAAAGCCGGGCGATCGCTTGATCCTCGCCGATGCGCTCGCGGCCGACGTGATGAAACAGGCGCGCGTCACGGGATATGAGCGACGCGAGACGATCGGGCCGGAGTTTTTCGCCGGCAAAGTCGCCGTTCATCCGCTCGCCGGCTTCGACGAGGGCTACCGCTTTCCGGTCCCGTTCCTCGACGGCGATCATGTGTCGGACGACGCGGGGACCGGCTTCGTGCATACCGCGCCCGGCCACGGCCGCGAGGACTTCGAAATCTGGACCGCGAATGCAGCGAAGCTCGCTGCTCGCGGCATCAACACGACGATCCCGTACACAGTCGATGGCGATGGTTATTTCACCGCCGGCGCCCCCGGTTTCATGGGGCGTCGCATCATCACCGATCAGGGTGAGAAGGGCGACGCCAACGCCGCCGTGCTCAAGGTGCTCACTGATAATGGCATGTTGGTCGCACGCGGGCGGCTCAAGCATCAATATCCGCACTCGTGGCGCTCGAAGAAGGCGGTGATCTTCCGCAACACGCCGCAGTGGTTCATCGCCATGGACCAGGGCATCGCGGGGCTCGGCGACACGCTGCGCCATCGCGCGCTTGCCGCGATCAAACAAACGCGCTGGGTGCCGCCGCAAGGCGAGAACCGCATCACCGGCATGATCGAGAGCCGGCCCGACTGGGTGATCTCGCGCCAGCGCGCCTGGGGCGTGCCGATCACGGTGTTCGTGCGCGAGCGCGTCGACGGCAGTGTGGAGATTCTCAAGGACGAGGCCGTCAACGCGCGCATCGCCGACGCGTTCAGGCGCGAAGGCTCCGATGCGTGGTTCACGCCGGGCGCCGCCGAACGTTTCCTCAAGCCCGACTACGACCCGGCCGAGTGGAGCAAGGTCGACGACATTCTCGACGTCTGGTTCGAGTCGGGTTCGACCCACGCATTCACGCTTGAAGTGCGCGCGGACCTCAAAGCCAGGCGCAAACGCGACGGTGGGCCGGACACGGTGATGTATCTCGAAGGCTCGGACCAGCATCGCGGCTGGTTCCAATCGTCGCTGCTCGAAAGTTGCGGCACGCGCGGCGTCGCGCCGTTCGACGTCGTGCTCACCCACGGCTTCGTGCTCGACGAGCACGGGCGCAAAATGTCGAAGTCGCTCGGCAATACGGTCGCGCCGCAGGACGTGATGGAACGCTCGGGCGCCGATATCCTGCGCATGTGGGCGTGCGCGTCGGACTATGCCGACGACCTGCGCATCGGCCCGGAAATCCTCAAGACCAACGTCGAGACCTACCGCAAGCTGCGCAACACCATCCGCTGGATGCTCGGCAACCTCGCGCATTTCCGCGAGCAGGATCGGGTCGCACCGGCGGCGATGCCGCAGCTCGAGCGGCTGATGCTGCATCGGCTGGCCGAACTCGATGCGCTGGTGCGCGAAGCCTACGTCGCGTTCGATTACAAGCGCATCTTCGCCGCGCTCAACGCGTTCATGACGTCGGATCTTTCGGCGTTTTATTTCGACGTGCGCAAGGACGCGCTCTACTGCGACCCGGTCTCCTCGGTCACGCGCAAGGCCTGCCTCACCGTGCTCGATCATCTGTTCCGCTGCACGGTGCTCTGGCTTGCCCCGATGCTGTGCTTCACGACCGAGGAGGCGTGGCTCGCGCGTTATCCTTCCGCGGACTCCGTCCACCTCGAACTTTTTCCCGAGGTGCCGGCGAACTGGCGCGACGACGAGCTCGCGCAGAAATGGCGCAAGGTGCGGCTGGTGCGGCGGGTCGTTACCGGCGCGCTTGAAATCGAGCGCGCAGCAAAACGCATCGGCTCATCGCTCGAAGCCGCGCCGGTGATCTACGTTTCCGACCGCGAGCTTCTCGCCGCCCTTGAGGATGTCGACATGGCGGAGGTCGCAATCACCTCGGCCGTGAGCGTTGTCGAAGGGGAGGGGCCACCCGGAGCATTCCGGCTCGAGGAAGTCGCGGGCGTCGCAGTCGAGCCGCGGCGCGCCGAGGGACGCAAGTGCGCCCGTTCATGGAAGATTCTCCCGACTGTCGGTTCCGACCCGGACTACCCTGATGTATCCCCGCGCGACGCCCTGGCGCTGCGCGAATGGGACGCGCTGCGCCATGCCGCCCAGTAACGCCGTGGCCAGCCGCGACTTGTTGTCCCAACTGCGCGGCCCGTTCACCGCGCTCGGCCTTGCGACAGCCGCGATCGTCTGCGTGCTCGATCAGGCGCTCAAGCTGTGGCTGCTCTACGGCTTCGATCTCGCCGATCGCGGCCGGGTAGCGCTCGCGCCCGTGGTGGAACTCGTGCTGGTTCGCAACTACGGCATCTCGTACGGCTGGTTCCAGTGGCTGGGCGGCTCCGCGCGCTGGGCGCTGCTCGGTTTGACCGCGGTGGCCGTGGTTTTCCTCATCGCGTGGCTCGCCCGTGCGGGCTCCCGGCTGTCCGGCCTTGCGCTCGGCCTCATCATCGGCGGGGCAGTCGGCAACGCCATCGATCGCCTCGCCCAGGGTGGTGCCGTGATCGATTTTATCCGGCTGCATGCGGTGATCGGCGGCATCGACCGCGATTGGTATGTCTTTAATCTTGCGGATGCTGCAATCGTTGCGGGAGTCCTCGGTCTTCTGTATGAATCGGTGCGTCCGGATCGCGCCGCAAAAGTGCCCTGATCGCAACCTATTGCCCACGGCAGGGGCGGCTGGCGCGAACCCGCGCGGCCATATCGGCGCGCCTTGCGCGCAACGGGGACGGGATAGTGCTCATGCGGAACAGGATGAAGCCTGTCAGCCGGGCCGTGCTCGGCGGCCTTCTCGGCCTCACCCTCATTCTTGGCGCGGGCGTTGCGGCCTTCGCCGGCGACGACGAAGACGAGGACACGATCGAGCAGAAGATCATCAAGAACATCCTGAAAGGCATGGGCGCCGACGTCGATAAGGATCGCATCGACTTCCGCGAGCGCTCGCCGCTCGTGATCCCACCGAGCCGCGACCTTCCGCCGCCCCAGGACGCGACCACAATCAACAACCCGGCCTGGCCGAACGATCCCGACAAGCGCAAGCCGGTCAAACAGGCGAAGCCTTTTGTGAACGGGTCGGTCGCCACGCGCAACATGGAGTCGCCCGAACGCGTGGCGCCGATTTCGCCCGATGCATTGCGCAACGGAGCCATTCCGGGCGGGCAGTCGGAGCGCGTAACCGCCCCTGATCCCAACGCCAATAAGGATCCCGGCCGCAACTTCAGCCCGACCGAACTCGGTTTTCCCGGCTTCGGCAATCTGTTCGGCTACAAGGCCGAGCAGCAGCCGTTCGCCGGCGAGCCGGCGCGCACGAATCTCATTCAGCCGCCGACCGGCTACCAGACACCGTCGCCCAATTACCCCTATGGCGTGGGCATGCCAAAGAACAATTCGGTCCAGGAAATGCCCCAGATCAAGGACAGGGCCGTCGGTGGGGGGCAGTAAGCCGCTAGGTGCGCAAAATGATGCGAACTTCGGAATCGGGGCACTAGTGGCGCCGCGAACGCCCGGTGCTGATCGGCGCCTGATATCGCGTCATCACGAAATGCGGACAGCTCGGCGCGTGCTCACGTACGCGCCCAACGAGGTTGCATGAAGGTAGCTCATTTCATCGGCCGAGCGCCGATCCGTTCGATCTTGCTCATCGCGAGTGCGTTCGCCCTGGCCGTTGCGGCGCACGCCTTGCCCGGGCCGGCGCAGACCGCGCAGGCCGCAAGCGTCGCCCACTACACCTTGACCAATGGGCTCGAGCTGGTGGTGATCCCGGATCATCGCGCGCCGGTCGTCACCCACATGATTTGGTACAAGGTGGGCTCCGCCGACGAGACGCCGGGACAATCCGGGCTCGCGCATTTCCTCGAACATCTGATGTTCAAGGGCACCGCCAAGAACCCGGCCGGCCGCTTCTCTCAAACGCTCGCCACCATCGGCGGGCAGGAGAACGCGTTCACCTCGAACGACTTCACCGCCTTCTTTCAGCGCACCTCGCGTGAGCACCTCGCGAGCCTCATGGAGTTCGAAGCCGACCGCATGACCGGTCTCGTGCTCACCGACGAAAACGTGCTTCCGGAGCTGCAGGTCGTGCTCGAAGAATGGAACATGCGGGTCGGCAACGATCCCGGTGCGCGTCTCGGCGAACAGGTCACGGCCGCGCTCTATCTCAACCATCCTTATCATCGTCCGGTTATCGGCTGGCGGAACGAGATCGTGAAGCTCACCCGGGAGGATGCGCTCGCGTTCTATCGCCGTTTCTACACGCCGAACAACGCGGTGGTCGTCGTCGCCGGCGACGTGTCGGCGGAGGAAGCAAAACAGATGGCCGAGGCGACCTACGGCAAGGTCGCCCAGCGTGCCGCAATCGGGCCGCGCGTGCGCCCGGGCGAACCCCAGCCCGAACCGAGCGCGGTGCGCCACCTCGTCCTCGCCGATCAGCGCGTCGCCCAGGCGAGCCTGCAGCGCAGCTATCTCGTTCCCTCGATCGCGACCGCCCAGCCGGGCGAGGCCGAGGCGATCGAGGTTCTCGTTCACGCGCTCGGCAGCGGCTCGACCAGCCGCCTCTATCGCGAGCTGATCGCCGAAAAGGGTCTCGCGGCCGATGCCGGCGCCTGGTACCAGGACGCCTCGCTCGACATGTCGCGCCTCGGCGTTTACGGCACGCCGCGGCCCGGCGTGACCTTGCACCAGCTCGAAGACGCGATCGACGGCGTCATCGCCGAAGTGATCGAGAAGGGTCTGACCCCCGAGGAGATCGAACGCGCCAAGAACCGCATGATCGCCGCTTACGTCTACGCGCAGGACAATCAGTCATCGCTGGCGCGGCTTTATGGCGCCGCGCTCACCACCGGTTCGAGCGTCGAGGAAGTGCAGAGCCGCCCGGAGCGGCTGCGCGCGGTGACCGCCGAGGCAGTGAACGCGGCGGCCCGCCACTGGCTCGATTCGCGCCGGTCGGTGACCGGTTATCTGGTCCACGATCTCAAGCAGAGCGAGGAAAAACGTTCATGACGCTTTACGGGGGATACGGCGTCATGCGCCGCGCGCTGTTTGCTCTTGTCCTGCTCGCGCTCGCCGCCGGTCCCGCCGGTGCGACCGCGATCGAGCGCGTGATCAGCCCCGGCGGCATCGAAGCATGGCTGGTGCGTCAGCCGTCGGTGCCGCTCGTTGCCATGGACTTTGCGATGGTTGGCGGGGCCAACGAGGATCCGGCCGACAAGGCCGGCGTCGCCCACTTGGTCGCGTCGACCATCGACGAAGGCGCCGGCGACCTTGACGCGGCGGCCTATCACAAGCGGCTCGAGGACAACGCGATCGAACTGTCGTTCACGGCCAACCGCGATCACTTCCGCGGCTCGCTGCGCACGCTCACCGCCAACCGCGACCTCGCCTTTGATACCTTGCGGCTCTCGCTTACCGCGCCGCGCTTCGACACCGACGCGGTCGAGCGCATCCGCACGCAGATTCTCACCGACCTGCGGCGCGCAACCACCTCGCCCGGCGACCTCGCCAGCGACGCGTGGTGGCACGCGGCGTTCCCGAACCATCCGTACGGCAGGCCGGTGAACGGCACGCTCGATTCCATGGCGCGCATCACCATCGGCGATTTACGTGACTATGCGCACCGCGTATTCGCGCGCTCCACCCTCAAGATCGCGATCGTCGGCGATATCGACGCGGCGACCGCCGGGCGTCTCATCGACAAGGCGTTCGGCGCGCTGCCCGCGCAGGCCGAGCTTGCTCCCGTTCCGGCCGCGGATCCGCAGGGGCTAGGCCGCCGCATCGTCGTCGATCTCGACGTGCCGCAGTCGGTGATCATGTTCGGCGGACCGGGCATCGCCCGCAACGATCCGGATTTCTTCGCCGCCTATCTCGTCAATCACATCCTCGGCGGCGGTGCGATGTCGTCGCGCCTCTATACCGAGGTGCGCGAGAAGCGCGGCTTGGCGTACGGCGTCTCGACCGGCCTGGTGCCGCTGGCGCATGCGCAGCTCATCAGCGGCAGCACGGCGACACGCGCCGATCGCACCGCCGATACGCTCGACATCATCGATCAGGAGATGAAAAAGCTCGCCGAGAACGGGCCGACCGAGCAGGAGCTCGAAAAGACCAAATCTTTCCTCAAGGGCTCCTACGGCCTGTATTTCGACACCTCGACGAAGATCGCCGCGCAGCTCGTGCAGATTCAGCTCGACAACCTCGGCATCGACTACATCGATCGGCGCAACGGCATGATCGACGCGGTCACGCGCGCCGACGCCCAGCGCATGGCCAAGCGTCTGTTCGACGGCCAGATGCTCGTCACCGTGGTGGGGCGGCCCCAGGGCGTGACCTCGAAGGACCTCTCGGCGAGCGGCTCGGGCGGCTAAGTTTCTAAGAGTTTTCCCCTGTACGATCTCAGCGCGGCGCGCACCTGGCGCCGCGCCGGTATAGATTGCCGGGATGATCCGCATCACCGGCACGATCGCCATCGACGAGCGCGATATCGAGGAAAGCTTCATTCGCGCG
>JAFAUQ010000224.1 GCA_019243195.1 Hyphomicrobiales bacterium | reverse complement strand
TATTCCGACGACGCGCTCGACCGGCCGATCGTCGGCATCACCGACACCTACAGCGACTTCAACCCGTGCCACGGCAACGTCCCGCAGCTCATCGAAGCGGTCAAACGCGGCGTCATGCTGGCCGGCGGCCTGCCGATGGAATTTCCCACCATCTCGATCCACGAGTCGTTCTCGCATCCGACCAGCATGTTCCTGCGCAACCTCATGGCGATGGACACCGAGGAGATGATCCGCGCCCAGCCGATGGACGCGGTGGTGCTGATCGGCGGCTGCGACAAGACCCTGCCGGCGCAGGTGATGGCGGCGGCGAGCGTCGACCTGCCGGCGATCGTGCTGCCGACCGGCCCCATGGTGGTCGGCCATTACAAGGGCGAGGTGCTCGGCGCCTGCACCGACTGCCGCCGCCTGTGGGGCAGCTATCGCGCCGGCGCGCTCGACGCCGACGAGATCGACGTGATCAGCGGGCGGCTGGCGCCATCGGTCGGCACCTGCATGGTGATGGGCACGGCGAGCACCATGGCGTGCGTGATCGAGGCGCTCGGCTTGTCGCTGCCGGGCAGCGCCGCGATCCCGGCGACCCATGCCGAGCGCATCCGCATGGCCGAGGCGACCGGCGAGCGCGCGGTGAAACTCACCACACAAGGCCCGCGCCCGAGCGAGGTGATCACGCCGGCGGCGCTGAAGAACGCCATGGTGGTGCTCCAGGCCATCGGCGGCTCGACCAACGGCATCGTGCATTTGGCGGCGATCGCCGGCCGCGCCGGGCATCCGATCGAGCTGGACGCGTTCGACGAGCTGTCGCGCAAGGTGCCGGTGCTGATCGACCTCAAGCCGTCGGGCGATCACTACATGGAGCATTTCCATCACGCCGGCGGCGTACCGCGCCTGATGGCCGAGATCAAAGATTTGCTCGACCTGGAAGCGCCGACCGTCGCCGGCACACTCGCCGATGCGATCGCGGCGGCCGAACAGGTGCCGGGCCAGACCGTGATCCGCCCGCGCAACGCGCCGCTAAAAGATGAAGGCGCCATGTGCGTGCTGCGCGGCAACCTCGCGCCGCGCGGCGCGGTGATCAAACAATCGGCCGCGACCCCGAAGCTGATGCAGCACACCGGCCGCGCCGTGGTGTTCGATTCGGTCGAGGACATGACGGCGCGCATGGACGACCCTTCGCTCGACGTTGCGGCCGACGACATGCTGGTGCTGCGCAACGCCGGCCCCAAGGGCGCGCCCGGCATGCCCGAGGCCGGCTATTTGCCGATCCCGAAGAAGCTCGCGCAGGCCGGCGTCAAGGACATGGTGCGCATTTCCGACGCGCGCATGAGCGGCACCGCGTTCGGCACCATCGTGCTGCACGTGACGCCGGAGTCGGCGGCCGGCGGCCCGCTTGGCCTGGTGCAGACCGGCGACCGGATTCGGTTGGACGTGCCGGCGCGCCGGCTCGAGCTGCTGGTCGACGACGCCGAACTTGCCCGCCGCGCCAAGGCCGCGCCGCCGCCGCCGGTGCACGAAGGCTCCGACCGCGGCTACGCCCGCCTGTTCCAGCAATCCGTGCTCCAGGCCGACGAAGGCTGCGACTTCGATTTTATGGTTCCCGCGAAGCCGACGTAATCCTCGCGGTGTCATTCCGGGGCCGGCCGAAGGCCGGAGCCCGGAACCCATGAACACAGGCCGAGCAAATCCGGCACGATCCGTGTTCATGGGTTCCGGACTCGCGGGCTTTGCCCGCGATCCGGAATGACGGTTCATCGCTTCCTAAAATCCAGGCCCGCGTGTTGCTTGGGCGGGTGCTTGCGTAAGGACTCCTCGTTCGGCTCGGTGCCCCAGCCGGGACGAGCCGGCACGATGAGGTGGCCGTCCTTGATTTCCGGCACGTGCGTGAACAGCTCCGCATCCCAGGCCAGGCGGTCGATGTCGATCTCCATGATGCGCAGGTTGGGCACCGCGGCGGCGAAATGCGCGTTCATCATTGTGCACAGGTGGCCGTAGAAATTATGCGGCGCGACGTTGACCTCGTGCGCCTCGGCGAGCGCCGCGATCTTCATCGACTGCCACACGCCGTTCCACACCGTGTCGATGATCGCCACGTCCATCGCCTGCTCGCGGAAATACGGCAGGAACTCGCGGATGCCGAACAGCGTCTCGCACGATGAGATCGGGTGCGGCGACTTGCGCCGGATATACCCTAGCGCCTCCGCGCTGTACGTATCGATCTCGATCCAGAACATGTCGAAATGCGCAATCGCGCGCAGGATTTTCACATAGCCTTCGGTCTTGGCGTTGAAATTGAGATCCAGCAACAAATCGACATCCGGCCCGGCGCCGTCGTCGAGCGCCTCGAGGTGCATGCGCAGGTTCCGCAGGACCTTCTTGTCGACGTTCAGCTCGGGATAGAACGGCCGGCCGAAGCCCGGGCGCCACCCCTGCGGCTTGCCGTCCTCGTAGATGAAGATATTTGTTTTCAGTGCGCCGAAGCCTTTCTCGCGCACCTCGCGGCCGATCGATTTCACCCCGTCGAGATCGGTGATCGCCGGCTGGTAGAAGTTGGGATGGTTGATGCGCCACGTCGCGCAATGCGACCAGTAGAGCCGGATGCGGTCGCGGATTTTGCCGCCGAGCAGGTCGTAGCACGGCACGCCGAGCCGCTTCGCCTTGGCGTCGAGCAGCGCGTTCTCGATCGCCCCCATGGCTTCAGCCACCACCCCGCCTGCCGCCGGCCGCGTCACGCAATAAAGCTCGGCGTAGATGCGCTCGTGCGCGCCAACGTCCTGACCGACCACGCGGTCGGCGAGCTGCTCGATCGCCGAGGTGACGCCGGGCGAGCCGAAGCCTTCATCGTACTCGCTCCAGCCGACGATGCCGTCGTCGGTCGTCAGCTTGACGAAGCTGTAGTTGCGCCAGCCCGCGTCGCAATGCAGCGTCTCGATCGCAGCGACTTTCATTTGTCGTTCTCCAATCCTCGGTCTCGATAGGGGTCGGGAAGAGTTTAGCTCTCCCCGCCCTCCGAACCGCACGGGCGGTTTTCCCGCATGCGGCTCTCCAGTCGGTGGTTTCCTCATCGGGAGTATCTCGCGTCAAGCCAGGCTGTGTGAAGCGCGAGCAGCCCCGCT
>JAFAUQ010000042.1 GCA_019243195.1 Hyphomicrobiales bacterium | reverse complement strand
GCAACTGCCCGCTCAGCGCCATGCGGCGCTGCCGCTCCTGGCCGAGTGCCTCGTTGTACTGACGACATTTCCCGCGGCCGCCGGCCTTTGCGTAGTGCAGGGCGAGGTCGGCGTTCTTCAGGAGGTCGTCGGCGGTCGCGGCGTCGTGCGGGTAGACCGCGACGCCGACCGAGGCGCCGACCGTGGTCGAGCGTTCGCCGAGGTCGATCGCGCGGTTGAGCAACCGGCGCAGCTGCTGGCCGACGAGGCGCGCTTCCAGCGAGTCCTGGAGATTTTCGTAGAGCACGACGAATTCGTCGCCGCCGAAGCGCGCCACCACGGTCCCATGCGGCAGCTCGAATTTCAGCTTCTCGGCGACGGTGCGCAGAATGCGGTCGCCCATGGCATGGCCGTGCACGTCGTTCATCTGTTTGAAACGGTCGAGATCGACCCAGATGATCGCGCACGGCCGACCTTCCTCGACGCATTGGGCGAGACGCGCCTGGAGGACGTCGCGGTTGGGAAGTCCGGTAAGAACGTCGTGATGCGCGAGGAACGAGACCCGCTCCTGCGTCTGCTTGCGCTCGCCGATGTCGCGGATTTCGAGCAGACGCCGCGACGCGCCGGCGTAGTGGATGGTGCGCGCGCCGATTTCCACCTCGACGACCCGGTCGTCGCGCGCGTGGATCTGCGTCTCGACCTGCACGTCCCGCTCCGACAGAAGCGCTTCGATGGCGTCGGCGTCGCGGATAAAGCTGCTGAGCATCAGGTCGCCGACCTCTTCCGCGCGGATCGCCGCCTGCCGGCAAATGCTGGTGTTGGCGGCGATGATCTGCAGGCCACTGCAAACCAGGACGCCCTCGGCGATGACGTCGAACAGCGAGGTGAGGCGTTGCGCTTCTTCGACGGCTTTGCCGGCCCGCCGGTGCAGCAGGACCGCGGCGACCACCGCGCCCGCCACAAGCGCAACGACGAGCATGGCCGCGAGGACGAGCGCGAGCAGGGGTGCCGGTGCGAAGATGCCTGTGGCCGAATTCACTGGAAACTCTCGGTAAATCCGTTCCGCGCGGGGACTATGGCCTAACGCCGCCAGCAAATCGTAATGGCTGCCTCGCCCAGGCCAGAAAAGCCCAGTTACGCTTAAGATCGTCTGAATTCCCGCCCGTTCCGTTACGGCAGGCGGCACATCTTGGCCCGCCGGCCCGGCGTGACCGCTGCCGATCTGCCAGTGTGCGTCACGCAAACCGCCTCTCTAGCAGCCTGATTCACACTTCCTATACGCCGCAACCGTAATATTGCGCGCAACAGCTTCAACAAACCGAAGGGATGTCGTCGATGCGTAAGGTCGCGGGATCGGCTTTGGCCGTGGCGATGGCTCTGGTCAGCCTCAAGGCGCTCGCCGGGGCGAATGAACTGGCGGTCGTCGGTACGGGCGATGGGATCGAGCTGTTGCGCGCGCTTGGCGCGGCCTACTCGGCCGACAATCCGGATATGAAAATCCTGGTCCCCCCGAGCATCGGTTCGGGCGGCGGCCTCGCGGCGGTCGGCGGCGACAAGGAAGTGCTCGCGCGCGTCGCCCGCCCCTTGTCCGACTCGGAACGGGCTCTCGGGCTCGTCGCAACGCCGATGTTTCGGCTGCCGTCGGCCTTCTTCGTCCATCGCGGCGCCGACGTCGCCGACGTGAGCGCGCATCAACTCGCCGAGATTTACGCCGGCCGGATCGTCAACTGGGCCGAGGTCGGCGGCGCCGACATGCGCATCAAGGTGGTGCGGCGGGAAGAAGCCGACAGCACCCTCACCGTACTGCGCCAGTCCATGCCCGGCTGGAAGGATCTGGCGATCACGGAGAAGTCCAAGACCGCCGTCACGACGCAGGACTGCATCAACACGGTCAAGGACGTGGAAGGGACCATCGGTTTTGGTCCCTTCACCAAGGCGCTCGAGATGGAACTCGTAGTGCTGCGGATCGACGGCAAATATCCCACTGACCCCGATTATCCGAGCGCCGTCACCGTGTCCCTTGTCCACAAACAGGGAACGGTTACGCCCGACGCAGCGAAATTCATCGCCTACGTGAAGACGACAAAAGCGAAGACGCTGCTCTCGAGCATGGGCGGCGTACCGGCCCTGGAGTGAGTCTTTGCACCGGCTCTCGCGATTCTCTTCGCTCAGCACGCGTCTGGTCGTGGCCGTCCTTGCGACGGCCGCCATCGCGTTTGCCGTCTCGTATGGCTTCACGTTCATCCGCCTCGGCCAGGGGCTGGAGCGTCAGGCGGCGGAGCTGGGCCGGCTCTCGGAAGAGCGGCTCGGGCAACGGCTTGACGGCGAGGCGCGCCTCGCCGGCGCGCAGCTCGAGACGCTGTTCGAGACGATCGGACGACGCATCGAAGGCATCGCCCAGCGCGCCGACGTAGTGAAGGTCGTCGCAGCCGCCAATGTCGTGCCGATCTGGGATCTGCTCGGGCGCACCGGGCGTGCGGCCGACGTCGACGGCATCCTGGTGGTCGACGCCAAGTTGCGCGTGTTGGGGGCCGACAAGGACAGCGTCGACATCGCCGCCGCCTATCAGGCGCTGCGCGCGCACCCGCTCGCCCAGGAGATGTTGCCGCTGCTGGCGGATAACGACCGCAAGCATCCGCGCGTGATCCGTCGCATGCTCCCGCTCACCGCCGATCTCGCCAAGGCCCTCGGCGCCAAGGAGACCGCGCCGCTCGTGCTCGTCATCCTAGAGCCCATGTTCGACGATTTCGGCGATGTGTTTGCCGCGTTGATCGCGTACCGGGCGCTGCGGCCGACCGAGGCCATCCTGTCGGAATTCTCCCGTCTCGAGGGCGCCGGCCTCATGGTGCTCGACAGCAACCGCCCGATCTCTTCCGCCGGCATTGTCAATCCGGCCGTTACCATGGGGTCGGTCGAAGGTTCATCCCTGCTGCGCACGAGCGACGCCGCCTACTGGTCGCGCTGCACGGCGGTGTTCGAGACCTGGCAAATGTGCGCGCTTACGCCGCTCAACGAGCTGCATGTATTGCGCGACGAGCTGGTGCGCGTCGGCGAAATGGAAGGGCGCTCGCTCACCACGTGGCTGATCATCGTCGCGGCGCTGTCGCTGGTGTCCTTCGCGGTGATCACCCTGTGGGCGTCGCGCCGGATCAGCCGCCCGCTCGCCCGGATCACCGAGGCGGTGCGCGCGGTCGCGCGCGGCGACTGGAAGTCGGAGGTGCCCGGCGCCGACCGCAAAGACGAGATCGGCGGCATCGCGCGCGCGGTCATCGTGCTGCAGCGCTCGCTGCAGGAGCGCGACCGCCTGCGTTCCGATGTGGCGCAGGCGGAAAGCGTCAAGAAGCGCCGCGAAGCGCTCGAGGACGCGATCCGCCGGTTCGACCGCACCATGCGCGCTGTCCTGCTCAGCGTGAGCGATACCGTCGAGACCATGGACGAGACGGCGCGCGACCTGGCACGCACGTCGGCAGTAGCGGAAGGGGAGGCGGCGGAGACGGCGTTCGTCTCCGAACATACGGTGTCCAACGTGGCGATCCTGCGCGCCGCGACGGAGCGGCTGAGTGCATCGATCTCCGAAACAGTGGAGCGCATCCGGCAGGCGACCGAGACGATCGGCACCAGCAGCTCGATCGCGGAATCGGCCTTTCTCAAAGCCGAGCACCTGGCGAAAAGTTCGTCCGATATCGAGGCGGTGGTGCGTTCGGTCGACGAGATCGCCGCGCAAGTCAATGTGCTGGCGATGAACGCGACCGTGCAGGCGGCGCGCGGCGGCGAGGCCGTCGGCAGTGTCGTCGCCGATATCAAGGAACTCGCCGAACGGGTTGCCCGCTCCAACGAAGAGATCGGGCGGCGCATGTCCGCCGTGCGCGGCGCCACCGACGAGACGGCCGGCTCGGTGCGGGCCGTGGCCCATAAGCTTGACCTCGTCCTCCATCAGGCCAAGACGATCGCGCTCGCGGTCGAGCGTCAGGACGCCGTCACCCGCGAGATCGCGGAAAACATGTCCGCCGCGGCCACCGGTACCGCCGATGTTTCGTCCAGCGTCGATCGCCTCAAGACGACGATCGAGGAGGCGCGCGGGGCATCCATGAAGGTCGTCGCCAAGGCGACCGATATGGCCGACGAGGCGCACCGCCTCGACCTGACCGTCAAGACCTTCCTGCGGGAAGTCACGGCCTAAGGCCGGATACTGATAAGTCGTAACGGTGCGACCGTTCGGCGGATGTCCACACCGCCGACGGGACATCGGCGCTATAGGCAAATGAGCACGCTTAAGAAGTTGGCTTCGATAGCCGTTGGCTACGTTCTCTCGGTCGTGGCCGGCCTTGCCGCTGCCGCGGTCAACGAGCTGCTCATGCCGGCCGACGTGGCGCAGGGCTCGCCCGGCATGGTCGCCTTCGGCGACATGATCCTGTTCGCGCTGGTTGCGGGATTTTTCAGCCTCGTACCGACGTGGTAAGCTGTGCGCCGAAAGGGCGCGGCGCATCTACGACTTGAAAGACAAATAAAACTACAGGCCTCGTTTTCTCACGTGCGCTCGCCGGGCCTCCTTGCGGGCCGCGCACTCGATCCGGTCGACTGGGCGGGACGGAGAATCTGTCCCGACGCGCCCTCTTGCCGGATAGCCGCGCCGGCGAACGGCCGGAACACCCAGCCCAGCCGTCCGCGCGGCCGCGGCGACAGCACGTCCTCATCGGCGGCCTCGCCCGCGGGCGTGCGCAGCATTTGCATCACGCGGTCGACGAACGACGGCGCCTGCACGCTCGGCAGAAAAGCATCCGCATAGCAGCGCGCCGCGGCCGTCCGCGCCTTGCGCTTGACCGCGTCGACGAGACCGCTCGGCCCCGCCACGTGCACCGTGTCCTCGAGCCCGAGCGAGGGCAGATAGTGGGTCGGCCGGCCCGGCAGAATCGGCCGCGCCGCATCGATTTCGGTCGTCGCAATCACGTCGCGTACGCCGTCATCGATCAGCCAGTTGAGCGCCGGCCGCATATAAAGATTGTCGGGATCGCGGCTGCCGGCGATGACCACGACGTCGCGATGGCGTTGCTCGTGGCGCGCCGCGCGTGCCAGCGACCAGATCGGCGCCCAACCGGTGCCGCCGGCAACCAGCACGAGCGGACCCTCGCCGTCGCGCAGGAAGGCATGTCCAAACGGTCCATGCACCTGAACGCGGTGATCCGGCCGGATGGTGGCGCCGAGCTGAGACGAAATCAGGCCGCCCGGCAGGCGCCGGACGTGAAAGATCAGTTCGTTCGGATCGAACGTGCCGTTGAGGCGGCAGGTCGGGCTGTACTCGCGCGCCGGGAAGCCCGCGAACTTGGCGCGCACGTATTGGCCGGGGCGATATTGCAGCGGCGACTGCAGCGTCACGGCGACTTCGATCACCTCGGGCGACAATTTGCTGATTTCAGTGACGATGCCGGCGACCTTGACGGCTGCCGGCACTTCTTCGAACGTGATCACCGCATCGCCGTCGACAGTCGCTTGGCAGGCGAGCACGGTGCGTCCGTCCGCGGTTCCCTGATCGTCGACGGAGCCCGACTCGACGGTGACGCGGCAAGTCTCGCACTGTCCGGTGCGGCAGTCGTGCGGAACGATCACGTAGCCGCCGAGACCCGCATCGATCAGGGTCTCGCCGATCCGCGCGCTGATCGGTTGGCCGTTGATGACGAGTTGGCACGTGTCGGACATGAACGCGGACTCGGGCGGGGACGATGCGGGGCTATTCCTCGACGCTCAGCCGCACCGGGCGCGGGTGCCGCGTGTGGCGCGTCTGCGTGTGGTCGAACACCGCGACCCAGATGTAGAGGTCGCGCCCGGGCAGGAACGGCTGGTCGTATTTGCTGCCGGTGTCGAGCGCACGGCTCGCCACCATGGTCCAATGGCCGTCGGCCCAGTGCGCCGCGCATTTGACGTCGTAGCGGTCGCCTTCGTGCTTGCCGGTGATCAGGACCGCCGGGATGATCGTGCCGACGGGAATCTTCGCGTCTTCTTCCTTCGAGTAGGGGGCCGTCTCGTCGAGGAACATCCACCACCTCGAGCCTTCCTCGACGCTGCCGCCGGGCTCCGGATTCCATTTGCCCATCGCCTTGTTGATGGCCTGATAGTCCTTGGGCAGGCGCAGGATTTCGACGGGGTCTCCCTCCTTGTATTCGGAGGGCCGATAAAGCTTGAAGTTATAGGTATACGGCGTATCGCCCGGATCGCCCCAGTAGCCGCCCTGATAACGCTGCAGCTGCGAGGCCTGGTCGGGCGTCGGTTCGGTCGGCGGGCCGATGAACATGTCGTCGACCTCGCCCAGCAGGCCGCCGCGCGAAGCCTTCCATTGCCACATGTCGACCATGGCGCCGTCGGTGTAGTGCAGGCCGCGGCCGTTGCGCGAATGTTTGACTTTGTCGCCAAGCGGGTTCGCCCCAAAGTGCGAGACGCCGCCCGAGCCGAACTGGGCGGTGGGCGAAAAGATGACGGCGAACTTGTCCTCGTAGAACGTCATCACGTCGTCGATATAGGTATTATCCGCGATGATGTGCCATCCATCGGCCTGCTTGATCAAAGGCTCGCGCCGCATCGAACGGCTCGG